>JAZUIV010000018.1:0-15261 GCA_045642485.1 Bacteroidales bacterium
AAGTCCTTGGTCTCTTCTTCGGAAAGCTCGACGTCTCCGTCAGGACGGACATTGCACAGATACTGGTAGGTTGCCGCCTCGTTCATATCCTCCACCTCTTTTTCGAGTAGTGCTTCGATATAGCTCTTGAGGTTTGTGCCGGATGCGGCTGCCTTGATGGAAAGGAAGCGGTATACATCTTCACGGATGTCTATGTTCTTTCTTTTTGTATGAACTGCTGCAGTATTCATAATTCGTATCTTTAATATTATATGCAAATGTATATAATATATTTGAGAATACAATATATCGGTTTCAATTTGTATTGAGATATATCGAATATACGATATACATAATGCAATGTTGTACTGATGGCCTGTATACAAAACCTTCGTTTTACGCACATTTCCTTGATTAGTATTTGACCGGTCAGAATTTTTGTCTATCTTTGTTTACAAATTTGGGCGAAAAACAAAATATAATAATACCCCATGTTTTATCTTTGTAAACAGCAAGATTAAGCATCAGAACGAAAATGGGCAAGGACATCATCATCGAAGAGGAAGGAAAGGGTGGGATCATTCTCTATCAGGCCCCGGATGGGCAGACCAGTCTTGAAGTGAAGCTTGAAAATGAAACGGTATGGCTAACACAAGCGCAAATTTGTATGCTCTTTGACAAGAGCAAGGGCTCAATAAGCGAGCACATCAGCAATATCTTCAAAGAAGGGGAGCTCGTACAGGGTTCAGTAGTTCGGGAATTCCGAACAACTGCATCTGATGGAAAATCGTATACCACCAAGTATTACAATCTTGATGTCATCATATCTGTCGGATACAGGGTCAAGTCCAAACGTGGAACTCAGTTTCGTATTTGGGCCAACTCCGTTCTGAAGGACTACCTAATCAAGGGATATGCCGTCAAGAACAACCTCATTCAGGAACGTTATAACGAGCTCAAGGCGCTTGTGGATACGATGGGGCGTACGCTGCTGCGACTTGAAACTGGAGCAGATGAGCAGGTCCGGTCAATATTCGATGTCGTCAGAGATTACACATATGCCCTCGATACTCTCGACGGATATGACTACCAGAGCCTTGAAATCAGGAATACATCCGGGAAAGAGACATTCCACGCCACCTACGAGAACGCAATGGATGTCATCAACGGGCTCAAGGAGAAATTCGGCGAAAGTACACTTTTCGGCAGGGAGAAAGACGAGTCCTTCAAGAGTTCCATCGGACAGATCTACCAGACCTGGGACGGGCAGGACTTATATCCGTCCATAGAGGAAAAGGCTGCCGTGCTTCTTTATCTGGTCACAAAGAATCATTCATTCACTGACGGCAACAAGAGAATTGCCGCGACCTTGTTCCTCTGGTTCATGGAGAACAACGGAATCCTTTATGGCGAGGATGGAAGCAAAAGGATCGCCGACAATGCCCTTGTAGCGCTGACTCTGATGATTGCGGAAAGCAAGACCGGCGAGATGGACATGATGGTCAAGGTCATCGTCAATCTCATCAACACCAGCAACAGATAATATATAATAGGTATGGTACTTGGATATGCCCGCTGTTCAACGGACGACCAGAATCTGGACTGGCAGATAGATGCCCTCAATGCTCAGGGTTGCGAACGTATATTTCAGGAAAAGTTCACCGGAACCAGGAAGGACCGTCCGGAGCTTCTCCGCATGATGGACATGCTCCGTCAGGGAGACACGATCATAATATGTGAGCTTACAAGATTGAGCCGTTCGGTAAAGGACTTGTTCGATTTGGTCGAGCAGATAGAGAAGGCCGGAGCGAACATCCGGTCGCTCAAGGAACCATGGCTTGACACCACAACCCCGCAGGGACGTCTTCTGTTTACGATCTTCAGCGGAGTGAGCCAGTTCGAGAGGGACCTCATCCATGAACGCACAATGGAGGGTCTTGCTTCCGCTAGAGCTCGTGGAAGGATGGGTGGCAGACCTCCAAAGGACAAGAAACTTATCGAACAGGCATTGACTCTGTATGACTCCAGGAATTACCCCGTGTCAGAGATAACATGCACTACAGGTGTCAGCAGACGCACTCTGTACAAATACATCAATCTCCGCAAGGAGGAAAAGAGCGTAGCGAAGAAGGACGGAGAATGACATATTGAATATTTCTTATGGGACGCCGTATCATTCTTTCTCCCGCACAGCGGCTAGAGTTCACTTCCGTACCAGACAGTCTTTCAGATGATATTCTGAAGTATTATTACACTCTCGGCGAAGAAGAACTTAATGCTACAAAGCAACATCGAGGAGATGAAAACAAACTCGGGTATGCAATGAATGTCTGCTGTCTGCGACACAAAGGCTGGCCTTTCCTGACACTTTCTTACGTATCCCCCAAGGTAATTTCATATGTGGCCTCACAGATTGGTGTATCCGCAGGATGCATCAGTAGATACGGAGATTCCAAGAACACCAAATTCAATCACATTCTGGAGATATGCGAAACATATGGATATCGTCAGGAAACTGCATGGGAAGACCTTGGGAAATATGTAGAGCACTTGTCCTCTCGTATGAGAGATGAGACTGCCGCCTTGAAAGAAATTGCTGCCTATGCCGTTGCAAATCGTATCATTCTGCCAAGGATTACAACTTTGGAGAAGATGGTCAATGACTCGATGAACAGAATGGATGCAATCGTATTCAACAGAATTTCATCAGCACTAACGAAGGAGCAGAAAGACGGGCTGGACAGCATACTGACAAGTGAAGAAAATGGACAGAGCGAGCTATTCAGGCTCAAGGATGTCTCAGGGCGTTGGAACAGCAAGTCCATAAATTCAATTCTGGAGAAGTTGACAAAAGCAAGATCCTTCGAAATAACCGATGACCTTACATGGCTCCATCCTAATCTTCTGAAGTACTACTACAAAATAGCTATTCGGTATGATTCCTCTCGCATCAAACGCTTTGCAGAAGATAAGCGGCATTCTCTTTTGGTGATTCTCATATATCAGCTCCGGTACGAACTTGTTGACAAGGCTATCGATATGAATGACAAGATTCTGGTCAAAATGGAGTCTGAAGCCAAAAAGACGATGGCGAATTATTTTGAGAGTAAGAGGGATGAGATAGGAAATAATTACAAATACTTCCGAAGGCTTGGCGAAGAGATATACAATGCCATTGAAACCGGCGCAGATCTTCGGGCTGTAGTGGAGAAGACGACAACGATGGAGGAACTCAGGGCAAAACTGGACAGCAAGTATACTCCTCATGAGGCAGACCAGAGCTATTACCATAAAATGATCTCCGGATATTCCGTATTGCGACTTTATGTTCCAAACCTGTTTGGCAAGATATCTTTCACATCGACATCACCATCTTCAGTGACCCTTGTCAAGGCTATTGATACAATAAAGAACATGAATTCCGGGAAAGGGGCCAAGCTTAAATCAGACACACCTGTCGATTTCCTAAGCCAGGAATGGACCGCTGCGGTCTTATCCGAAGACGGTAAGATAAATCGAGATGCCTACATTGTTGCCGTTATGCTTGAGTTGAGAAGGCAACTCCGTTCTGGTGACGTTTGCGTCAATGGCAGCAGCAAGTATCGCAGCCTAGAAACGATGCTCGTGCCAAAAGGTTCCTTCAAAATTAAATCATTGGGCGTAGGTGGCACATACAAAGAATATATCCAGGACAGGTGTGCCGATCTTTCATCTATCCATCGCATGCTTGATGAGTGCTCAGAGGTAATCCGTAAGGTTATCAGGAAGAATGATGGAAAGTTGCATCCAGAAAGACTTGAAAATGAGATGCCTGAAGGCGCGGAAAAGATCAACGGGGAATTATACTCACTGCTTCCAAGGGTAACGCTCTCTGAGATGATGTTCGAGGTTAATGAATGGACACATTTTACTGATGCATTCATACATCTGTCAACTGGTAGAGGGCCTTCAGAGACTGAAATACCACCGATAATCGCAGCATTGTCAGCAATGGGATTGAATATTGGCCTTCAGAAGATGTCCGAGAGCACTGATGACATCAGCTACAAGAGTATGGCAACTGCCTCAAACTGGAGGCTTGGTGAAGAAGGTTTGAAACGTGCCCAGGCGATTTTGGTCAATTACCAGCATCATCTTCCTCTCGCAAGAGAGTGGGGTGACGGAACCACATCGTCAAGTGACGGTATGAGGGTGATATGCTCCGTACGTTCCGTGCTGGCTTCTCATAACCCTCACTATGGATCACAAGAGGGCGTGACATTGTATCGGCATACAAGTGATGAATACTCCTCCTTTTATGTCAATGTGATAAACACGAACATCCGGGATGCCGTCCATGTTATTGATGGTATCCTGCATCATGAATCCGAACTTGACATACAAAGACATTATACCGATACCGCAGGATATACGGATCAGGTCTTCGGGCTCACCCATTTGCTGGGCTTTATGTTTGCTCCACGAATCAGGGACATATCTGACTGTCAGCTATTTTCCATTCCGGGGACAGAAACGGCAAAGGTCTTGTCTGATATAGATTTCCATAAAATCAATACTCCCGTAATAGAAGAGAATTTTGAAGAGGTGATGCGAATCGCCTATTCAATCAAATATGGTTTTGTTTCAGCAGATACCGTGATGAGTAAGCTTGGTTCTTATTCTCGTCAGAACTCGATTGCCAAGGCTTTGCGAGAGATGGGTAGAATTGAGAAAACAATATTCATCCTCAAGTATGTGACAGATGAGCGCCTGAGAAGAGAAATCCTCGTTGGCCTGAACAAAGGTGAAGCAATGAACGGCATGGCTAGAGCCTTATTCTTCGGCAAGTCCGGGAACTTAAGAGAAAAAGACTGGCAGAATCAGTTGCAAAGAGCAAGCAGCTTGAACATTCTTCTGAATATCATTGTGATATGGAATACGGTCTATCTTCAGAAGGCGGTTGAATATATACGAGAATCCAAAGGCGGATTTGATGAAACATTGCTGAAACATGTGTCTCCATTGAACTGGGGGCACATCCAGCTTTATGGGAAGTATTACTTCAACAGTAATCTATTGTTGCCTGAAAGCGGCTTCAGGCCACTCAGGATTGAAGAAGAAAACGGCTTATTGTGACTTTTGGAGCAGAGTGTCAGCTGTTTTCTGTCGTTATTGTGACTTTTGGTGCAAATGTTGGCGGGACCCCGAGAATATCGACATCAACAACAGTGGATGGTCAAACAGCAGCAATCTCCTGCTCAACTTCCTGCCGTTCAAAAACACAGACATCCAAGTGCAGTACTTCCTGTCCTCCCCGCAGTACTATCCTCAGTTCACGACGGCGTTCAACCATTATATGAATCTCGGCATCAAGCAGACTCTCTGCAAGGGCGCAATAACGTTATCTGCCACAGCTACCGATGTCTTCGGAACGGACAAATGGGAAATCCACTCGTCAAACCGTATTTTTACATTGGACAACACCAGTCTGCGCAAAAGCCGTATGATCTGGCTCGGCATCTCCTATAATTTCAACTCATTCAAACAGCAGAAGAGTCAGAAGAAACAGGAAGAAGACCGCAGCAGGCTGAATCTCGGATTGTAAGCTGTTTCGCAGGACTTAGAATCTGTTTTGAAATGGTTCGCGAAAATTATTATAGTTTATTTTGCGATGGATTTTTTGATAATTTTCAGCCGCAATGGGGTTCCATTGGGGATGAAAATTATCGGAAAATACGCGGAAAAAGGACTTCGGATTGCCGAGTACTTGTGAATATACCTGATTCCGTAATCTACATAGCTTCGGATGCTTTTTATGGTTGTTTGGGCTTGACAAGTGTTTATGTTGGATGGAAAAAAGAAATACCTCCAATTACCAGTTCTTCATTCCCATTCTCAACTTGTGACTTATATGTTCCTGTCGGAACGAAATCAACCTATCAGCGTGAGGATAATTGGAATGCCTTCAGGACAATTCTTGAATATGATCCGTCAACTACAGTATAACCTCGCGATGCTTACATGTGCCTCGAAACTATTCTCAGTCCGTTTTCTGGTTTCGAAAAGCTGTAGAACAAGGACATTCTGATGCAAAAGAAATTTTGGAGAAGGATTTTGGGATAGAACTATGAGCAATAAGTGCAGGGCAGAGAGGATAACACATTACCGGGCCACTCTCAATGAGGGTGGCTTTGAGAAAGGTGATGTCGAATCAATTGTGGACAACTAGTATGATAGTAATGGAAATAAGCCCTGCATCTTTCATTTCTTGCTTTCTTCAACGATGCGGTTGTATTTATCGTAGGCGTCCTGATATTTTTTTCCGTCTTCTTTGAAACGACCGTAAATAACCCTAAGATATTCCGCTAGCCCAACTCTGATTTCCTCATCTTTCGATATCTTGAATGCCTTTTCAAAATATTCGGTAGCCTTGAGAAGTAATGCATCCATTTTACGAACCAATGCGTCATCTGAACTATCGTTGGCTTGTTCTTGGATCTTAAGCGCTTGATTATAAAGCATCAGAGCATTGCCTATATATCCGAATTCGTATTCAGGATTGACTTCCCCACATTTGTTATAAGTAGCTTCAACCTCGGTATCCGGGGTTCCAAGTTCAAGCAACACATTTCCTTTAACATAGTATAGGCTTGCATTAGTGGGTTCATCGGCAATGGCCTTGTCAAGTAACGCCAATCGTTTGTTTGCCTTTAAATCTCTCTCAGGATTTTCCATATAGAAGTTAATCATTCCAGCCAAAATACCTTGATTCTTTGGGAATAATTTAAAACCTTGTTCCCAAATCTTCAACGCCTTATCGGTATCCCCAAGAATGTTGTAGCATTCTCCGAGTTTCCCAAAAACTTCTCCGTCTTGATAATACCGAAGGTCCAAACATTTAGTATACAACTCTAGGGCCATTTCTATGTCTTTTGATATTTGGGCTATGAATGCAGCATTATAATACATCCAGCCGCGATCTGACGACGCAAAAGGTTCCGTTTCAGAGGCCTTTGCTGCTTTCTCGAATTTTGTCGAAGCTGCTGCATACTCGCCTATTGTATACATATTATACCCTTCAGTCTCATATTCATCAGAAATCTTCTCAATCCCGGCGGCTATCTTCTTCTGTGTTGATTTATCAACTCCGAGACTGTATGCGCGGGAGTAGGCTTCGAGTGCTTTATCCAGCGCATTCTCAACATAAGCAACGGTGGGTATTATCATTGCCAGTTTGCCTTCGGCATCAAAATAATATTTGCAATTGGGATATGTCAACACTTCATAGGTATTTTCCCCGAAATCAACTCTTTCCTTGTTATTTGTTTCGTGGCCGAAAATGCCCGAAAGTTCATTCTGCGACATTCCAGGGTAAGCAAATCCTTGTGCCGCATAATGAGCTTCAACGAGGCTCTCTGCATAGGCAATCCACGTTGCCGGATTCTTCCCCTGAATTGGATTTTCACAGGCTTCGCGATTTGATTCTACATCTCTTTGAATTTTTTCTTTGGTATCAGTCATTCCGTAAGCAGTAACAACAACAGTCACCAACGCAAGTGACAAAAAGAGCCTTTTCATTTGATTTTTATCTTAAGTAGTTATTGAATTTTGCGTAAAGTAAAGTCAAAGCGACTTTGACTTTAAAGGTACTTTTTATTCCGTAAATTACCATACTTTTCCGACATCACTCCTAAGAAAGAGGTGCGAGCAAAAACAACAATGACTTGATACACCGGTACATCCCCAAAGGTGAGGATTTCAGCACGCTGACAGATGAACTCATCGCAAAAATCGGATGAAAACTGAATATTCGACCGAGAAAATCACTCGGATATCTGACACCGCTGGAGTATTTCAAAATAATGTAAAACTTTACACACGATAGTGCTATTGTACTGCCAACCGAGGTGTTTTAATGGCGTTTGTGTTCCAACGGTTTACCAGTTGGGAATTCTAATAATCCAAGACGGGCCGCACAGAGTTCACTTGAGAACGGCCGTAGTAAGTCGTATCCACATCGTCTGAATTGAAGAACAGTGCGAACGCGCGGCCAGCGCCTCTCGTATCAAGCGAGGATGACCAATAGAATCCGTTGGAGCCACTGAGGAGGAGCCCATCTTCTTCTTCGATATAGCCCGCTGCTGGCAAGAATATTGACTTGTCAGTGTAGCCAGGCTTCTTGCCGGTAACTTTATATCCCCTTACTCCGTTCCGCACGGACCAAGTCCAAGTGCAATTATCTATTAACTCGCGCCATTCCTCACGAGTCGGCATTCTCCATTTACCGCCCAACATCACGTGAGCAACGTCATCACTTGGATCAAGAACGGTCTTATTGTCAGGACGTCCGGCTCCAGGCCAAGTTGACGGGTAGTTTGAAGTAACGTACTTTGTATATTCCCACGTTATATAACGTTCTTGAATTTCAATGTGGTAAGGGCAACTGTCAAAATCATAAAGGTTTTTATTGGTAATGTTCTGTTTTCCAGCCCATTGGTAATGTCCACCATACTCTTCGGGACTTGTGGCTCCAACGTTACAGGTGGCCCACTTTACACTTAAGCCAAGATCAACCGCCACTTTTGGCTGCCCGTGCAGCGTAAATCCGGATACCAGGAACGCGGATATTGCGATTGCAAGAAGAAATGCTATACGTTTCATAATTTCAGGTATTATTTTAAGAGTGAAACATCGGAACTTGTTCTTCACTTATGAACTCACAACAAAATATCCTTTTTGCAAATATATATTTTTTAAGCATAAAAAAATCCTCGTCATAAGTTATGAATTTAACTGGTAATTAATCAAATACCTCCGGCCAAATGTCAAATGTGAGGCCTAGACCGATGGTCCATTGTTTCAACTGAGGATGCCAGGTAGCGGCAATACCCATACCGATGGCATTGTAGTACGTTTCTATCATCATTCCAGCGAACCAGTTTCCATTTGTTCCTACAAGTTTGTCTGCAATGAAAATTGGAAATAAACTACCTGTTTTCTCATAGCCGGCATTCACGGCAATGTCGCACCTCCATCCGTCAAAAGGAATATCCAATGAACCATTGAAAGAAGCGGTAGTTTCTCCTAAACGAAGTTCAGAAGGCAAAGCAGAATTGTTCATCCAACTGAAATAAAGACTTCCCGACCAATCCTCGTCATCATTTTCCGTGGAAATTCCTACCATGGCGGAAAACGACTTCACATTATCCAATACGTTCCTCTCCATAATTCCACCGGCAAATTTTGCGTAAAAATATGGCACATCCACAGAGATGGAAACGCAATAGGCTTTCAACTTACTGTCAAAGATTTTTCCGGAGAAAGGCGAAGTGGAAAGGGATGCGTTGAAAAATACCGGCCCGGCAAAGAGGCCTGCTGATGCAGTCCACTGGTATCTGGGTAGGGTCTTTGCCATATTTGACGTCATTCCGTTCATCTGGAAGCATGGAGCAATGATAATTTCAGAACTTGCATAATCCAAAGCATCTTTCCCCAACTTTATGTTCAGAGGCCCGAAGTTGCCGCCAAAATTGAATTTCTCCAGCCAGCTGAATCCATCGCATCTGAGAGTATTCGTGTATAAGGATTTTGTATTCTCGGAAACGAATCGGGTTGTCGCGTTGACATAGAAGTGTCTCCCGATATCCCTTGAAAGTCCGGCGCCGAAGGAAGCTTTCTGAAGTTCCAGGGATTTGAAGACATCAATGCTGTGATTCGGCAGAGTGTAACCTCCGTACACATCAGAATGCACATAGAATCCATAACCATCATCAGCGCAAAAGACTGGATTGTAAGTGGCAAAGAGACAAATAATCCCAACCAAAAATTTTTTCTTTATATTCATAACATATTGAAAATGTTGAAATATTAACAATAAACAAAATCAATCAGTTATTTGCATGTCATTATGTTGCAAATCGTCTCCATCCAACAAAGATACAAATCAGAAGGACTTTTGCACTTTCTTGTCCGAAATTTGAATTTACGATGAAGTTCCTGACGATAAACCAAATGGTTTCCCATCCCCAGATTTGCATGTTTCCAACCACGGGGGACGGAGCCGTCTCCATCAATGCCGAACTTGCAGTCACGAAGAGTAGGAATAATGTCGAATAGCCAGTCATGGTTGAAACCATCATCGAGATAGTTGGCGTAATGAACAGTACCGTCCGCGAGGACTATCTCCACGCTTCCCGGATCACCCATTGCACCGCTAAATGCGTATGAAAAGGCTACTATGTCCAGGTTTTTGAAGTCCTGGTGATTTGAAATTGTAATATGCATGATTTATTTTGTAAGTTCTACAAATCGCATCTTTATGGCTCTATCAGCGGAATAATGCCAGGGTCGGGCAAATGGTCCAACACGGTATCTTTGTTCAGACATAGCCAGAGTATCATTCCAGCGAATGCCAAAACCCCAAGAGTAATGTAGAAAGCTGTTTTATATCTTTTTTTTCTCATAACACTAATATTACACATCCATCAGACTCTCGATATTCTCTGGATTCTGAGCCCACTCACGTGTATATACCTCATCCGCATCTTCAGGTTTATCCACTACCTTCACACCCTGGGCGGAAGCTTTCAATCTGAGAAGGTCACCGATAGTAAACTTGTCCTTCAAATGATCGGCAAGAGCGATAACCGCTTCAGCATTACAAGTCTCTACGGTCTGGCCATTGAAAGGCATTTCCAGCCATATTATTTCTTTTGCATACACATCGAGAACTCCGCATACGAGCCCTTTGGCGGCAGTACTGCCAACATTGATGAGTTGCTGTACACAGGAAGGATCGTAAGCAACACCTGTCTCATCCGAAACTGTCATATCTTCCGCGGAATCCATCCACCCGAAAACCATTTCCTGAGACAATGAACCATTTGAATAGGAGTTGCAGGTGAAGATGACATATTGTATTTCCTGCAATTCAAGGGGCAGAATATTGAGTTCAATATATTCTGCGGCTCCTACTGTATTGGGAATCCGTTGGATATCCCCGGAATGTGTAGCACCGAGAGTATAAAGGTTGTAGTAGGCGCATTCTTCTCTTCTGCCATCCGCATACACCAAGATACAGCTCAGGTCCATATCCAGATGCTGAGCGGGAAGTCCCTGTCCCCAATGGATGAACAGCCTGATATCGTCTCCTTCCACAGGGAATACCGTTCCTTGAGGCACGGAAGACAACTCCTGAACAGAATCCGCCCGGTCTCCCACTTTTACCGGTATGGAATCCAAAGCAGTATCAATGAATACCGCTTTAACATCTGAAGGCAATGCCGCATATCGCTTTGTCATTGCTTTCGTGAACATCTCCTTTATTGAATCGGTCAAGCGTGCCCTTTCTTCGCCAACCATACTTGTGATATACTGATTAGGAGGCAAAACGTGTCTTTTCCCCGTTGCTGTCGGAACTATTCTCTTCTTCATTGGAAAGAAATAGTAAGGAGCGGAATTTCTCAGGGAAAAAAGAAGCCTTGCGGGCAGTTTGTCCGATATGCGCACGAACTCTTCCAGAACGGCATCCGGATTAAGGCGGAGCATAGTGGAATACAAACTTCTTGCGAACACTCCCGGGCGCTGTGCCAGTAGCGACAATGCCGTTCCGCTATCCTCTTCTGCCATTGCCTTGTCCAATCTGCCCTGCCAGACAGGATAGTCCTGTTTGTAGAAATGATCGAGAATTTCCGCCAGTTTCCCGAACCCTGCCTTGCGGGAATACTCTCCCAACCTTAATGAATGTATCATATGTACCCAGATTTCCCTCTTGGGATTCATATTCTCGCAGGCCTGCATTGGAGTCAGCGCCACATTGTTCAGCCAGGTGGCAACGGCTCTACAGGTGTCCCGATTGTATTTCAGTTTCAAGGAATTCTTTTTCTTCCTCATCGCCGAACGGCTCTCATCACTCAAATACCGCATATTCCTGTTCAGGAGTCCTTCCATACGAATAATCTCTTTCGGACTGATAATCCTGACAAAGCCGGTTTTCTCAAACCAGAGGAAACGAAGGATATCGGCAGGTGTCTTGAAATATTTTGCCCCGAATGCGATTTTTCGTTCCCCGTCAAGATTACTGATTGCGTTCATCAGATTCTCCTTCACAGGTATTTCGAAATCTTCAGGCACGTCAAACACCTTCAAAAGTTGTGCACAGCTATACCTTTCTGTCCCTTCGAGAGGGACTGAAGATCCCAACAGCGACAGGAAGATTCCCTTCACATCTTCCTCAGTAAACAGTGGAAGTTCCTTGTTCTTTGTTGACTTTCCGTAATAAATGAAGCCTCCTGTTCTGAACATCTTGCCGCAGAAAGGGCATCCGTTGTATCTTTCCATAGGAAAGGTCCCCTTTGGAATCTTATGGCCGCAAGGGAGGACGCAGTCATACTTGAGTTCGTAGCCTCTCCAATTGGCGATGCCTGTGATGATGTGGTCAATCCAGGTTGTTCCGGTTGGGACTTTCCAACCTTTTATCATAGGCATCCAGTTGAGTTTAGTTCCCATCACCGCGTTGAAAGTGTCGGTGATGTTCTGCAATGTCTCTTCACCAACCAGGCTCAAGGCCCTCAACGCCTCTTCGCTGAGGCAGAATCCACGGTCCTTGAGAAGTATCGCGAACGTGGCGGCAGCGGGGGTGGCCTCCGTCGACATGTCAAGATTCTTTCTATCAATATTGAGGAATATTCCACCATAGCGGAGTGCCTCGCGCAAAAGGATCTGTTCTTTTTCTGAATTTGTCATAATTCTAACAGGATGTCAATTGTTGTCAATCTCTTTTTAAAGAAGGCAATCGGGCGGCTGAACCGGTATATTTCAATAAGCGAAAAACTTGTCGAAGTAAGCCGCCCTTGGGCCTTTCTGAATGCAAAGGTATATACCAAGTGCGCAACCGACTTGCATCATAGGGAATAATTTATTTTTTTCATTTTGTCATCCATTGTTCAAGATACTCGGGAATAAACCAGGCTTTCCAGGGCAGGACTGCCTTGTGTTTCATAATGCTGTCCCAAAGGCGCGAAAGCTCTTCTTCTGAAGTGCCCCCTTCGCAGCCTTTCTCAAATAGCATTGTCTTTATTTCCGGGAATTTTTTAATCCAAATTTTGGAAACGGCGTAGTAGAACTTCGAAATCTCCCGGTCGCTCAGATGCCCGTCTTTCTTGAGCCTCCTGATATAACTCTCCCAGCAGCACTTTCCCTTGAACTGTCCTGTGAATTGCCTGTCTCTTGATGCAGCGCTGTAATCTGTGCCATCCATCTTATGACTCACGAGTTCACTTTCCCTGACGTAGAAAAGGCTCGTCCCAATTGGCAGTGATTTGTCTTCATCGGGGATTCTGGCAAACACCCCCTTGCCGAATCGGTCTTCCAAACACGCGAGAAGCCTTTCACACCCTCCCGGCTCCAGACTCAATCCTCCGAGATAATGAGTTGTCATTTCTTCCCGATAGACACACTCCTTTTCGAGTCCGAAATCAAGAGGATTGATTTCCGATATTCCCAGGCAATAATGCTGCATCAGGCAGCAGTATGCGGGATACCCGGACCCCCTTGCTATTCCGCCATCCCTTGCGACATCTGAAATTGTTTTCATCAGAAGCACGTAATCAGACAAGCCGTGCCTTATCACGTAGGACAATTCCTCTTCCAGACGTTGGGAGGCTGTACTATGGGGATTGTCCCCGAAGAGTGCAAGCAGGCCACGATACGCCTCAATTCTAAGGGCAAAAGACGAATCCGTCTCTCCTCCCCAAAGCCAGGTCTTGAGACACCGCTCGTTCAGCGGTACACGTATGCGATATGAAATGTTATTGGTCAACTCTACTATTGTTTGATATTGTCTGGTTATTTCAATATCTCCTTGAATTTGCCGGTGATGTCAGGTGTACCACCGGGCTGGGAGCATACATAGGCACTTATCTCGGATGCGCGACGATGAGCCTCCTCCATAATGCAGCCGTCCAATATGGAAGCGACAAACGTGGCTGTGAAGGAATCACCAGCACCGATGGTGTCCGCCACAATTACGGCGGGCGGTTTCAGGTAGCTCATCTTGTCTTTCGAAAAAACATAACTCCCATCAGCGCCGCAAGTGTATATGACATACAACAGGTTGAACTTTTCCAACAACTGATTGCATCCCTTCAAGGCATCTGCATCAAGATCGTATATCTTCCTGATTACGGGATATTCCTCATCGCTGAGTTTCAGCACGCTGCATAATGGCATCAATCCTTTGATGTATTCTTCGGAATAGTGGGGTGGACGTAGATTGACGTCAAAAACGCGCAAACCGACTCCTTCCTTCCCGGCAAGTTTGACTAATGCAGTTATCAAGGCACCATTGCCCGGATTCCTGCCGGCAAGCGTCCCGAAACATATTGCTCCGACTCCGACATAAAGATCTGTCAGATTAAACGGAATGCCCATGCTGTCCCAAGCACTCGGATAGACAATGTCATAAGTCATTTTTCCGTTTTCATCCGACTTTGCAACAGCACGACCTGTAGGCAGAAAGTATGTTGTGAAGCAAGGCTCGACTCCGAACTCCTTAAGCTTCGCCCTGATAAAGTCTGCATCATCGTCTTCTCCGACTGCACTTACAAGAATGGCCTTACAGCCGAGCTGACTGGCGTGGACGCAGAAATTTGCCGGTGCACCGCCCATAGTCCTGCTTTCACCTTTTTCATCAATGAGGACTTCTCCGAGTCCTATCACGATATTCTGTCTGTTCTCTTCCATAACTGATGTTTTACTATTCTACGTATTGTTGGTATGAATTATTTCAAGTGTCATCGCATCGCGATTACCCCCAAGGCAATCCCATAATCGGTTCTCTGGGCTTCAATAAAGCGGTCAAGAGTTTCCATAGTTTTCTGTCATTTTGAAGAACATTGATACTGTGCTGCCGCCCGTGTGATAATTTTTCGTAGTTTTTCTACATACCAATCCGGGGAAATGACGCGAATTCCCTGAAGGTAATCGAAAAATGCCTTGTCAAGTTCAAAATTCGGAAAAACATCAATACTGAAAGTGACTGACCCGTCTTCATGTCTTTTCTGGACTTGCTGGCTTGCGTGGAGCGGCTTGGTCTCTATGTACGGCGCAGTATATCGGTCGGCAATAAATACAAAATGTGTAACCTGATGTTTGTCCCCGTGGAAGCGCGTCGTACCGATAATATCCTTGAAATATTTCTCAGGATCGAACGAAGGATCTTCAATAAAGACAGCATCTGTATTTTCATTCAATGCTTGAATTCTGTCCAGTGCGAGAACTTTAATATAATTCTCGGAATCCGTC
>JAZUIV010000019.1:0-7133 GCA_045642485.1 Bacteroidales bacterium
TCAGCTGGCAGACACCACTCTTCTCCAAGTTTCTCCCGTACATATTCGGAAACAAACCTCCAATACGAAATATACCAGGCCGTAGTATCGCCGGACACTGCCGCAGGATCTGACTGAATATACCATCCCCCGACGACTTTCGTCAGAAAGCCGTTTTCGACAAGACGTTCCTGGTGAGTCCTGCTGATTTCCGAGGACCTGATTATAGGACTGCTCTTCGACTCTTGTAACTGCCTCAGGACGTCAAGAGACTGTGCAAGTTTTTCTGAAGGTATTGCCATATCTTTGTAATGTTACACGTTAATTCTTGTTGCAAAGATACACTTAAATTTTTGCTGCGCAAACACAATAGGATTTTTGTGGTTTCTTTTTGGACTTCTCCCCGAAGACCTCCGAGTAGCTATAAGCGTCAAAATTCGTATATTCGCAATTGAAAATACCGGCGGACCGGCATAAAAAGAAAAAACATTATGACCATAAAGATTAACACTATCAGACTGCTGCTGGCTCTGTCCGTTGCGACATTGCCGTTCTGCCTCGGCGCACAGAACACGATTTATCCCGACAATACAGTCGGAAGACCGGAATCCGGCAGGACAATAGCCGTGTTCGGCGGTTCCCTGTCAGTGAACAAGGAATCGGACGCGGCCAAGCAGATATGGGCCGACCGGCTCGGTGCCACGGTCACAACCTACGGCGTGGGCGGTGCCGGATTCTCATCTCTCCAGGGACACACCCTGCAGCAGCAGGTCCGGGAGGCGGGAGTGTATGACATATACGTCCTGTGGGCATCCACGAATGACTACAACAATGACCGCGAGTGCGGCGAATGGACCGATTATACCGAATTCGACGGCTTTGACGAGAACAAGCTCGTGACCCAGTGCGGCGGTATAAACTACTGCATCAAGACTCTGCTTGAGAAGAATCCAAAGGCCGAAATCTATTTCTTCACTTCACTGAGATTCTTTTCCAAGGAGGACGGATACAATCCATATTCGAAGAAGAAGAACAGGACCGGGAAGAACTTCGCCCAATATGTCGAGGCCCAGAAACAGTGTTGCCTTCACTACGGCATCCCTGTGCTGGACCAGTTCAGCCTGCAGGGTGTCAACATTTTCAATTACTCTGAATACTACATGCCAGACAAACTTCATATGAACGAAGACGGATACCGCAAGATTGGATACCGCCAGTCTGAATTCCTTTCAACCGGGCTCCCTTCCGTCAACGAAAGCCATTCCGGCCCGAGAATCAGCATTTTCGCCGACCACATCAAGACTGTGGCCATCCAGCGCACGACAAGTTTCGCCGAAGCGGCCCGTGTCATCCGAGAGATTGGCTATGAAGGCGCTGATGTAAGGGTTGGCCAGGACCCCGCCGAGATGAGAATTCTGGACAGCCTCGGCTTCGCCCATTCATGCGCCATAGCCGATATTGACTACTGCTCGGGGAATGATGTCAGCGCCCAGGAGGACCAGGCTCTGGAGTTCATGCGCAGATACGGCTATGACAGAATCCTCATTGTCCCCGGACTGTTGGGTGATACAGGGAGGACTGATGTCACGACACGTCTCGGCGCGTTCGCCGAGAGGGCCGTGCGGGAAGGCCGCATCGTCATGGTCGAGGACTATGACAACCACCGATCACCTTGTTTCAATACGGCGCTCCTTAGCAGGATGTTCGAAGAGTCGCCATACCTGCGCCACAATTTTGATTCCGGCAATTACCTGATGGCCGGAGAGGACTGCTTGGAAGCTGTCAGGCTCTTTCGTGGCCGTATCTCCCATGTGCATCTGAAGGACAGAGTCTCGAAGTCGGATATGAGCTGTCCTGCCATCGGTGCGGGCTGCATCCCGGAGGCGGAAGTCATCCGCATTCTCCGGGACAGCGGATATTCCGGCTGGCTTACCGTCGAGCATTTCGGTGCCCGGGATATGCTGAAAGCGGCGACAGAATCTTTCGGATTCGTCGCCAACTGTCTGGTTTCAAAATAGTGTCACGGAATCAGAGCCAATCCATATTCTGTCATTTCACCCGAAACACAGGGCCACTTCCACAGCATCAACATATCCGATGACACCGGATTCCGGCCTGGAACTTCGGTTTACCCTGATCCAGAATTCTTTTATCAGGGCTTTGCGATTTCAATTAATTTCAAGCCATTCAACTTCCCCACCCCAAATCGAGAGAAACTTTATGAACATATCGTGCGTCAACACAACGCTGGCGGTATTGTCGCAAGGGTGAAAACTGACTTTCTCCGCAGTCTGAATCTCCTTGTCAAGGAAGTATTTCACCCGGTGTCCGTTCTCAAAGAGTTCCTTCGGGTCAGCCGTATCCGCAATGACAATGTCGTTGATAAGACCGAAAGCGCATACGCTGCCGGGAGCTACTCCAAGACATCTGTCCATCCTCTCAGGGCTGGCAAACGACAGTTTCCCTTGATGCAGCATATGCTCAAGCGCGTGAATGTCAAGATTCTTGTGGCACTCGTAGCTTATGAGATAATGCCTATTTCCTTTATGGTTACGCATAAAGAGGTTCTTGCAATGAGTCGCCTCAATGTTTTTCCAATATGCAAGGCAATCCTCAATAGTGAAGATTGCGGGATGATAGTGCACCTCATAGCCTATTCCGTGGTCTTCCAACCACAAGAGCGTTCTCTGTATCTTTTCTGACGGCATATACGGATTTGTCTGGTACTATGCAAAATTACACAAATTCCGCCCTTTCATCAAGACATAAGCCGAATCTGCTCTGGTTCGAGTTGTGTTTATCCGTCTGTATCAATGATTTGGACGTACTGCGAAGTTTTGGCGGCTCAGAATATTGAATCGCAACGCTTTACAAAAAAACATTGACACATATCGTCAAGAAAATGCACTAATGTGGGCCAAATTCCAATAGCAGTAAAGAAATGTGTATATTAAGTCCATTATGAACGCATGCACATAGAAGGGATTACGGAGTATCTGGTCGCTCAGCAACAACCATAATCACACAAAAATACCCCCAGATGTCATTCACACATCCGGGGGACTTATTCTATATGCAAGATTATCTACTTTGTGGAGATCATAATCACCGCCTCTGTATTTGTTTTTGCGTATTTCTTGAAGTCAGGATCATCTTTTAACTTGATGATACTCATAGACTCGATATTTGAAGGTGGTGTCGACATAAATTCTTCCTTTGACTTAACTTTACCATCAATGACATAAACAATTTCGTGTCCATCTACGCCACGCACCGTGATTGTTTCGTTATTTGCACCTTTCACCGGTTTTGTAGTCGCAAAAACCTTGACGTCGGTTGGAGTCTGTTCATTAAAATCGGTGGTAAAGACAACGTGGACATCGTCACTCACAGTGTAAGATGTAATGGTCTTGCCTGCCAGTTGAGACCCGTTGAAGTTCTCCACCTTCTTTCCGTCAATGATGTAGGTAGCTTTCACTTCCTGGGCTGAAAGACTAATTGCGGAAAGGAGTACCGCAATGATTGTTGTTGCAATGATTCTTTTCATCTTGATTGTGTTTTGATTATTTAATTTCGAATTCTGCGCAGTCATTTCAATTGTAGAGCCGTCAGCTCCTCGTTTCATCAGGTAAGACTTCTTGATGCCGTTCTTGAATTCGGCAGTCACCGTTATACCATTCTTGCTGGGCTTGGCATTGATGCTGTTGATCTCGTCAATATTGCTCTCAGCCAATATGCTGATGGTCTCTATAAGTTCAACTGTTGTTATGTCGTTGCCGGGATGTTGTGAATTGAATGGTTTGAAAACCATTCCGAGAGTACAAAGAATCACAACGGATGCCGCACATGAGATGGCCCGGCGCACCCTTTGCTTTCTCCTGAACCCTGCGATATATGAATCGAACTCGCTTGCCGATGATTCAGAGAGATAGGTCTTCTCTAGTTCATCTATTGTCATTTTATTTGCCATAACCCATTCGCTTTAACTGTTTCTCAATTTTCTTCTTAGCCTTTGATAGCGCTACCTTGATGCTCGCCCTGGTGCCACCCGTTTCTTGTATCATCTCATCAAGAGACATCCCCTGCTCAGCTTTCATCTGCATATACAGCCGCTCCGTTCTGGTAAGCGTATCATAGAGCCTTTGCTTAATAATCTGCTCATCTGCCATCTCAACGGACTTGGAAGCACTTTCACCACCAAGGAAATCTTCGTCGGAAATCGATTCTGTCTCAATCTTCCTTTTCCGGTAACGGGAGATACAGATATTCTTCGTGATGAGCACCAGCAGAGCTTTCGGATTGGGCATCGGGTAATCCCTCTGGGCAAGTTCCCAGAAAGCAACCAGCGCCTCCTGAACCACATCCTCAGCATCAAGATCAATCGAAGCTGACCTGCAGAACTGTCTTGCAAGACCCATCAAATCCCCCTTGATAGAGATATAGATATGTTCAAATTCCTGCTGTGTCATTTCTTTGTCTCCATATATACAACGCAAAATTCGGCCCGGAGTAACCAAAATTCTGCACTATTCAAACCCAAAGAAGAATCCCGGTTATGGATTTTCTCCAGAATCGGGATAGAAAGCAGTATAAATGAACTTTTACTTTCTGGTTGGCACAGTAATCCTCAATCCTGTTGAAACCGAGAACATGAACGGATGTGCGGATTTGTAGGTATCAAGCACCCTGCTGTTTGACGGTATATTCCAAGATAATGTTGGATCAAGGAAGATTCCGAAATTATCGGTAATATTGAATTGAATGCCACCGGCCCCAATCAGGGAGAATCCCACACCGTCCTTGGCAATCTTTTTCCCTGCTTCAAATGCGGCAATACAGAAATCAGCAGAGGCACCGGCTCCGACATATACGTCCAGCCATCTGTTTCGGGCAATCGTAAAATCCGCGCGGACGGGTATCCCTATGTAATGAGCATCCTGCTTATGACCGCCGGTGACAGAATATCCGATTGTTGACGAATACCAGGAGTAATCCACCCCTGTTGTCAGCGACCATCTTTCATTGAAAGGAACACGTAGCGACAGACCGACACACAATGGCATATTGTGAGTATTATTACCAGTCTTTTTGTCCGGCTGTGGATCTGAATAAGATATTGTTCCTTCTGTCGTGGATGATTGAGGTGCTACTGGTGCAACATTGTTGCTGAGCATTGATGGAAGCAGGCTCACAAGCGCAATTGCACCGGAACCGCCAAGAACACCGGCAGCTGCAGACCCAACCTTTATGCTTACGGCTTTCTTGTTTTCACTGATTGTTGAATGAGCAAATGGAGATGAGCCACCGTTATTTGACGAAGTTTCGGAAACAGTCTTACTGTCATAGTTGTTGGCTTCAGGAGTGGAAACTTCCACAGAAACTTCTTCCGCTATATTTTCACTTTCTGTATAATCCCGGTACTCTTCTTCTTTGACTGTCCGGCTATGATGTTGCTGAACTCTTTGAGTGACAGCTGGGCTGAATTCAACTGCATCTACATCGGTATTTTCTTCAACAGTGACCGGATCTACTGCCTGTGCGACCATTATGCCATTGTCGGTCACTTGAATTGACTCAATTTCCGGAGCAGGACGGAGAATGAAGAACAGGGCCAGACCTGCCGCTATGGCTGCCGGAACCATCCAGGCAAAGTAAGCTGCTTTGCGTTTCATTCCTGCACCAGCCGCATCGCCCAGCAGTGTTCTGAACTCGGCAAGGTCGCCCTCAGGAAGGCTGCTTTCGAAGCCATCCAGTCTGTCCTTGATTTTATCTTCCAGTTGTTTCATTCTATTCCGAGTTCTTTATGTAATCGTTAATTCGTTTTCTGATTTGAGCCTTGGCTTTGACCAGCAAACTGGTTGACCCTCTTTCACTTATTCCGAGCATCCCTGCAATCTCCTTGTGGGAATATCCGTCTATGCAGAACATATTGAAAATTACTCTCTGCGTGTCAGGTAGACTTGAAATGATTTCCAACAGCTTTTCCTGCGGTATTCCGGTTAATTCTTCATCGGTTGGCTCCGGGATGGCCCCTGATGATGAACCGGCCAATCTCACAAAGCGGAATTTATATCTGCTGATGTTTGCAAGAGCCGCGTTAATGGCTATCCTGCTGATCCAGGCATATAGAGAACCTCTTCCTTTGTATGTGAATGAAGAAATCTTATCAAGTGCCTTGAGCATTGAATCGTGTACCAGGTCCTGGGCTTCATCCCGACTGTCGGAGTATCGGAGACAGAGTGTAAAGAGCCTTCCTGCATACCTCGTATACAGCTCTTCCTGCGCACGCCTGTTATTCTCTGAGCAAAGCTTGGCCAGACTCTGCTCGTCCAATTCTTGATACACTCTATGCTTTCACATCAATTTGTCTTTTGACCGATGAATAGGATTGAGCCGGTGCTGCTTTCGCTGATGAAGAAGAAGAAAGGCCTGTCGGCTATGAAGTCCACAGTGCCTGTAACTGGGGGCGCTGCAGCGATTCCCATACCTACATAGGTGACAGCTGCTGCCTCCGTACCTTTTGTATTTACATCAATGAAAGTCTTGTGCTTGACTGTACGAATAAAGATTTCGCCCAAAGGAACGTCAGCCATCTTTCTGAAATCGGCTTTCGAGGCATCAAAGGCATCCTCCATACCCAGGCTGACCAGCACATCGCCGAGTTCATCAATTGAATACTCATATTTGAACTGCGGCATTTTCAGATTGACAGGATGTGTGCGTGTCATTGCCGACAGCTTGATGAATCTGTCCGCATCCAGGCTCTTCGCAGCATCAGCGAACTTCATGTCTACAGGAGGAAGGATTACACTCATACGGAATGCACCGTTGCCATAAGGCAGATTGACCATTGACCAGCCGTCGTCAGAGGCATAGGAAAAACTGCTGCTGGCACTCATCATCTCAACCTTGGTCTTTGATTCGTCTATTGTTCTGAAATCCTCCTCGTTTGTCTTGTCGTTGAACTTGAATCCACCCCACTTGCCATTGAAATAGAGCGCATTGACAAGAGCCATTACAGTCTCCGGCGGGATTGACTTTACAATCTCCGTTATTTTACCGTGAGTGTTGTCCGAGCACCATTTGTTGACCTGGTTGACGACTGTCGGATCCATGAAATCCACCGTCCTTTTTTCTGAAACGAAATTGTCTTT
>JAZUIV010000020.1:0-9615 GCA_045642485.1 Bacteroidales bacterium
CGGTGACGACGACTTCTTCAAGCATCTCTGAATCCGGTTTGAGGGAAACATTGACGACTGAAGCTACAGGCACCACCTGGGTCTCGTATCCCATGAAGGATATTTCGAGAGTCTTGGCGGAAGCCGGTACGCTCAGCGAGAAATTGCCGTCCAGATCAGTGACGGTACCTGTCTTTGTTCCCGTTACGAAAACGGAAGCTCCGATGATAGGCATGCCGTCGTCTTCTGCAATGACAGTTCCTTTGACTGTCTGCTGTGCGAATGCAGGCACGAATGCAAGCATCAGGCCCAGCATAGCGAAGAATAGTCTAGCTTTTTTCGTAGGCATAATTGTTAAGTTAATATTAAATTTAATTCTGAGTGTTTCAAATTATAGGCATTCTCACAAATATAACTTATATTTCGTCAACATCAAAGCTCTTATGCTTATCTTCTGTTAAAAATTGCTTAAAATCAGCCAATTTTTTTATTTTTTTAGGATAAAAGAATAAATATGCTGGATTTTTTTGCTGAAATCAAGCTGGATGGACTTCTTTTCCTAAATTTTTCAGTGCAATGATGGTACATGATTAACACTGGAGCCGATGCTGAGACGTATTTGTGCGAAGTCGCTCGATGACGTGTCTTCATGTGCTTCCTTGTGCGGCGTGTATATATGCATGAATTATGCTAGTTTAAAATAACCAAAAAAATGCAGGAAAAATTTGTAGGTTTGAAAAAAGTGCTTATCTTTGCAACCGCAATGACGGAAACGTCTCTAACCTGGTGTGGTAGTTCAGTTTGGTTAGAATGCCGGCCTGTCACGCCGGAGGTCGCGAGTTCGAGCCTCGTCCGCACCGCTTAATAATGCCTTACACGATGTTGTAGGGCATTTTTCGTATCCGACAATTCGCCAAAATGTACTGAAAATGTACTAACCTAAGGCTCTGTACTGAACAAGAAGCCCAGACATTTTTCAATGCCTGGACCCTTTCGTAAATTAACATACCGGTATTGGCTACCGATTTGTCAGTGCGAAATTACAAAATTTCTCCCGCATTGCAATAATAGCTATCTTTGCCTCCGGAATCCGGCGAGCTGCACAACACCTGCAGCACTATGAAACCGAACGAAGTGAGAGTGAGCGATAGCGAACGGCTATCGTGCTCCAGCACGAAAATCCTCATCGACAATGGCCACGGCTCCGACACTCCCGGCAAACGCAGTCCGGACGGCCGCTTCCTCGAATACAAATTCAATCGTGAAATAGCAAGACGAATCGTCCTGGATCTTCAAGACCGTGGCTACGATGCCGAGCTCCTTGTTCCGGAAGAAACGGACATTCCCCTAAAAGAGCGGACAAGCCGCGTAAACTCCCATTGCGCCACCCTCGGCAAGGAAAACGTCATCTTGGTCAGCATCCACGCCAATGCCGCCGGAAACGGCTCAAAATGGACGAAACCCCACGGCTGGAGCATCTACACCTCCAAAGGCCGGACAGCCGCCGACAGCCTCGCAAACTGCATCGAAGAGGCAGCAAAGAAATACCTCCCCGAGATGCAGCTTCGCAGCGACTGGTCAGACGGAGATATCGACTTCGAAGAATCCTTCTACCTGCTGAACAAGACCCTTTGTCCGGCAGTCCTGTCCGAGAACGGATTTATGACCAATGAGCAGGAATGCCGCTGGCTCCAGACCCGGGAAGCCAGACAAGCCATCACCGACCTCCACGTCGAAGGGATAATCGAATACCTTGAGGGAAAAGATGGCCTGTAACCCCATCGACCATCCCACACCCCGCAAGGCTGGTACAACAGTTATCCCCGGTTCTCCAATCTAATCAAGGAGCACCGGGGATTTTTCATGCAGGAACGCCCATATTCGCCCACACGTCAGAATCCTAGCCGAGGAAATATGGCCACGACTTCAAGCTTCTCAAGGCTGGGCATTTATCAACCAATGCATTGTAAGTTGTAATTCTATCTGAAAATTCGTTTGTCATACGAAAATAGTATGCAGCCTTTTTTTGTGTAAGCAATAATATATTGTTGCCATTTCCCGCATAAAATCCCCAATCCACATCGCCGTCCGGGCGTCCAATCTTGCAGAAATTGGCAATATATCTTTGGAAATTCTTAGAACAATGAATCGCACCTCTCGACCCGTGACACTTGCGCCCGTCGAAGTTCCCGAACAGATAGAAGCAATCCACACCATGCGCTGCACCAAGCCCCTTATACAATGAATACAACCCATTATCTCCATCGTAAGGAATATCAAACGCATAGGCATATGTTTTTTCCGTGTTGCCCATATACTCCAACTGACGGTAATTGACTCCCTGCAGTGCATAGTCATTGGCTAAATCATACTTATATAGATTCAAATCATGAATTATTTCTTTATCATTACATCCGCGCAATTTCTTTATACTATTGAAGTATGCCTTCAAGTCATCGAGCACATCGATTGTTACAAGTTCCAGCACTTTGCTGCATACCTTTTCGTATCCCTCATCTCCCAGCGCAGTCCGATAGTATGCGAACTCATTCGTCGTTGCCCCTTGGATCATCGGGATTTCCTTGATTTCCGGTGAGGAAAATTTTGCATACAATGCATCAACATTGTCAGGCAAAACCTTCCCGTCAAGAATCGGGTAATTCATCAGCAAATGGTTATTCTGCCACCAGGCCGCGAGTTCTTCAAAAGAGATATCCTGAAGTTGGGGTATGGTTGAGATGCCTAAATCATTCATCAGTTTTTCAGTAAGCATTTCGCTGTCTTCCCCAGTAGTCACCTGATTGACACCTCCGCTCATCGCTATTGCCTTATGGAAAAGTTCAACCCCTTCCTTATCCAATGCAAACCTGCCCAGACAACATTGCAACGAAACCGACCCGCCACCTGCAGATTCACCGCATATAGTCACATTATTAGGGTCGCCGCCGAATCCGGAGATATTGTCGTGAATCCATTGCAGGGCGCACCTCTGGTCAAGAAGCCCGTTGTTGGTGGAATATTCGTATTCATCATTTTCATCATATTTTGAAAGATTTATCTGCCCCATCAGTCCAAGACGATAGGTGACGCACACCACTATAATATCAGGATTATTGTACACAAAATTCGTCCCGTCGTAAATAGGTTCACTTGTAGAACCGTAAGACCACCCGCCACCGTGGATGTACACCAGGACAGGGCAAGCCTTTTTACTCGGGTTTTTGTATGGTTCTTTATACCTGTATATAGCCAGAGTCAGACAATCATCACCCTGCATATACATCGACGAGGCCTCGGAAGCATCTACCGGCTGAAGACTGGACTTGCCATAATAGAATGCCTCATAGATTGTAGAAGACTTCTTATCCAGAGAATCGTATTGAAGTTCCGCCTTCTTGAAACGCCGTTCCCCGATAGGCGGATGTGCATAAGGAATACCCTTCCAACTGAAAACTTCATCTGTCTGATCGTTGAATGAGCGCAACCCTACAAATGTTCCGTTGTAGCATTCTACGGCACAGGCATTGCCTGATTTAGTCAACGCTTCGCACCTTTCTTTTGAAATCTCCTTATTTATCCCAGACCTGTGCACCCGCGCTTCCCACTCCTCGCGGGTTCTGTAAATTGCCTGATTATTCTGATTGTCCATAATTATGCGGTTTTTAAGATTATTACTTTATATCTGAGATAAGGCGGACAGCAGCAGCCTCATATCGAAATGTAACAAATATATTCCTCATAGCCAAACTAGAATATGCAGAGTAGTGGTATGTTTCATCTTGCGATGTGCTTGTTTGGTAACGATGGATATTATCCGACACATAATTCCTTTTTCTATAACCGGCGTAAGGTAAAAATACTGCTCCCGCTTTTTCCATTTTTTGCCAATCATCCCACGAAAGTCGGTTTAGAAGCTGTAGATCAAGTGTTCCGGAGTAATCCTCCGGCAGTAGAACAAAGCCCCTATATGTACTGCTTATCTCTACATCGCCATACTTGGTCCCATTATTTTTGTCTATCAAATATCTCCATTGGTCGGCTGAGGGAGTGTACCAAGTGCCTGTTGATATTCCTTTTGATATACAATAGGCATCACCACAATCGCTGAGTTGGTCGCTTGGGAAATCCACATAATAATCATTACTAGTATCTGATTTATTTATCCCATACTGCTTCATGCCATCTGAATATTTCCCTTTAGCTGTCCAACAAAAAAGGTCGACGACCGCCCCGTTATCATTCGTGCCATCATCCTTTATTGTGGTGTTACCGGGCTTGTCCCCTACAAAATCAAGTTGGCTGTTTGCAAATCCCCATTCATATTTTTTTGTTTGACTATTATACTTTGCCTGCAGATTACCCTTGGAGAACCATATTAATCTACCTTCAAGTTCGAACGGGATAGGGATGGCTCCTTCGGGGATAACCAGTTCTTTTAGTGAACACACCGTGTTTACTGCTACTCCATTTGCCAATTGGGCTTTAGAGAAATCCCTGTCCACAAACGCAGTTTCGTTTCTTTGGAATATGAATAACTTGCGAGTTCCCTGTGATTCTTCCACTGGAGGGACAGCCAACTGGAATATGACTCCGCCCTCCGCGCCGACACTGGATGCGTCGAATCCGGTGGCTTCGGTTCTTTTGATGTGTCCATTTCCGGCTCCTCCAGCCTCCGGCTCCTTATCACTATGAAGAGTAAGCGTGCACTCGGTATTTAATCCTTCAATCCATACCATATAAACATCTGAATTAGCGGCAGCCCCAGTACTGCTCACATTGATGAGCGAGGTCGCCAGTTTAAAGGGAACGACCTCTTTTGTGATGGCAAGGCTCTGTCCATTTTTGTAATCCAGAGTTGCGAAAGCCACGAACGGGGCTGTAGCTCCGCTCTGGTTGACAAGGGATACTGAAATCGTTCCTTCAGAAACGGCCGGTGCAGTCGTCAGCAGTGGACTGTACACCAGAGTGAGTTTGGTTGTCCCGTCCGCAGGCTTTACAACCGTATGTGTCGCATCGGTCGAAAGAAGGGCATATCTGTCATCCGTGCCGTCAAGAGTTGTTACCAGTGAGCCGAGATATTGCGTCCCGTCATAGACATACACGGTCTCACCTCCCTTCCAGGACACTCTTGTTACGGCAACGCGCTCCGCCTTTGTCGCCTCCGCAGGGCTGTACTGTCCCATAGCGGCATTCACTTTAATTTCTATCGTTCCGTCATTGCAAACCGCAGGACCTGACTCGTCCATAGACTTCTGGCAGGAGATTGCGGTAACAGCGACAGCCGCAAAAAGTATTGTTCCGAATATATTCTTTCTCATAATATTCAATTTTAAAAGTATAAATGTCTGTTAATACTTCACATCAGAAACAAGACGGACAGATAAGCCATGGGAGGTAGTAATTTCGGTACTAAAGTCGCTAATATCTGTATCACCATGATTATTTTTTAAAAAATAAAGGCATAATGAACTATAACTTTTATCACCATCTCTGGTACTTGACCAATAATATCCCCGCTCTCCAAAATATCTCACACTGTCACAATGAAGTGTTTCAGTAGATTGACTACTCCAATATCGATGTCCTGCCGCCGGCAAGAAGATAAGTCCATATAAGCGTCTGGCGTCATACCAATCAGAAGATGAGTACTCGCTTTTGATTTCTCCCGGAAAATCGTCCGGTGCAATTACAAGCCCCAGATTAGAACCGTCTATTACTGACATTTTTTGTTTGCCTTTTCTTTCTGGGAGATTAATTCTATTATCACAAAGAGCGTTCCACTCATCTCTTGTAGGGGTACGCCAAGTACCCTCTGGCAAACCATACTCCGCGTCAATCTTCGCCCCCCAAGGATCCGAATTGTCGTCAGGGTCCTTTTCACTTGGCCACAGATAATAATCCGTATATCCCGACTCCTTACGCTGGGGATCTGCCGGCCAATATCTTGTTTCCCAAGGGATAGTACATCCCCAACCGAACAGTTTCTGCGTATTATGGTAGTCGTCCTTCAGATATTCCTCATAATTTGCTCCGACATACCCTTTTTCGTTATTATAGTTAAAGTCATTTGCGCTTATACCCCATTGTGCAGGATATGTGGTATTTTCAACCTTATACTCTCTTGTATAGAATAGGTTGCCGTCTGAGAAAAAGACTTGTCTGCCATCCTCTCCGACAGTGAACAACCCGGTCAAAGCCCCTGAGGGTCTATTCAGATCCTTCAACTTGCATACCGCACTGAAGGCTGTTCCAGCTGTCAATTCCCTCTGCGGAAAATTGTTGTCGCCAATCATAATAAACACATCATAATACCCATTATAGTACAATTGATTGAGTGTCACAGCACGTGCATTGGTTGCAGCATCGAGTACAGGCACATCCATATCGAAAACCATATTGCCATTATTGAGATTTTCAAAGTCGGGATCATCGAATTTGATAATCTTTCCCTGTTCGGTTCCAGCAACGGCCGGCGCTTCGGTCCCCGATAGCGAAAGCTTGCACGCTGTGTTTACATTGCTCAATGCTGCCGTTCTGATTTTGGTATTTTCTAACATACCAATCCCGGTACAACTGATCCGGATGACCGATGTTGCGAACTTGAACGGTGTAATAACATATTCGATGACAATGCTTTCCTCACCGTTGTAACTGAGTGTGGCATAGGTCACAAAGGACGTACCCGTGCCTTCCTGCCTTGCAAGTGATATCGTCAATGCTCCGTCTTCGACCTCCGGCTTTTCTTTCAGTGCCGGGCTGTAAACCAGCGTAAGGACTGATGTCCCGTCAGCTGGTTTGTCAACCGTGTGGGTTTCGTCCGTAGAAAGTATTGCAAATTCGCTATGCCCATCCTGCAGGGTAACCTTCAGCGTGCCGAGGCATCTTTCCCCGTCAAACACATATACCGTCTCGTCTCCTTCCCAGGACACCTTCATTGTGTTGATAAGCACGGCCTTGGTGGCATCGGACGGGGTGTATTCGCCCAAGGAAGCGGCAACACGGATTTCAATCTTCCCGTCGCCTCTCTCTGTAGGTGTCACAGGACGTTCATCATCAATTGACTTCTGGCAGGAGATTGCCGCCATTGTGGCAATCCCAGCGCATAAAAATATATTGAATATCCTTTTCATATCGTGATGTTTTTTCTGTTCATAATTGCCTTCTACCAGTTTTTGTTCCCGTTATCAAATTCGGTATCATTCTGTCCTCCGGATTTCGGAAGGAACACAGCCTTGATGATTGTGTCGGAGCCGATATTGGAAATCGTATAAGGGTTGCTGGTACTCAAATCGTTCCCATTGCTGTCGATCCACTTCTCAAATTGGTATCCATCAATCGCAATACCCTGCACGGTAACGGACCCGCCGTTGTCAACCATCTTTTCCGTTGCCACTGCACCGTCGAACTTGAACGAGCCTTTCCCCATGCTGCCGGTTGTAAGTTGTGCGCTTACCTTCCACTGCCTGATGAATTCCGCCGTGATTGTCAAGTCGGAAGTGACTGTTACTGTTCTCGGATTGGTTGTGCTGCTGTTGTCGGTCCATTTCACGAACCTGTGGTTGGCATTGGCTACCGCCTGTATCTTAACGGTTGAGCCTGCCTGTACCGTCAGCTGACTTGCCACATTGTCGTTCATCTTGAATGAACCCATAGAGTCATCATTCGCAGTAAGCGTAAGGGTAAAGTTCTGCTCATGGAACACAGCCTTGATGGATTTGTCAGAGCTGACATCTGAAATCGTAATAGGATTGTCCGTGCTCAAATCTTCACCGCTGTCATCAGTCCACTTCACGAATTCATATCCCACCTTAGCAACGGCCTGTACGGTAACGGACCCGCCGTTGTCAACCATCTTTTCCGTTGCCGCAGCATTGTCGAACTTGAACGAACCCATTCCTTCGCTTCCGGACGCGAGCCCCGCGCTTACCTTCCACTGCCTGATGAAGTTTGCAGTGATTGTCAAGTCGGAAGTGACTGTTACGTTTCTCGGATTGGTCGTGCTGCTGTTGTCGGTCCACTTCACGAACCTGTGGTTGGCATTGGCTACCGCCTGTATCGAAACGGTTGAGCCGTACAGTACGGTCAATTGACTTGCGGCATCCCCGTTCATCTTGAATGAACCCATAGAGTCATCATTCGCAGTAAGTTTAAGAGTATGTTTCAGGTATCCCACTGTGGCCACAACGTCCTTCGTGATGTCGGATATTGTAAAATCGAAGAAATTATTCGAAGAACTTGGAGCAACAACTCCGATGTCATCCCTTGAGCAGGAAAGCTTCTTGCCGATTCGTGATATCGCAGTGATTTTTACATCCTGGTTGTCCGTATAGATGCTTATTGCCACGTCGCCTGCCGGCACGTCATCCTCCAGCTTCACGGTCACCTTGTGTCCTCCTACCTCCACCGTCTGCCAGTCATTGATGCTCAAGCCAGCCACGGAGATGCCGCTGTTGCTCAGGTTGATTACAATCCTGGACTTCACGCCGCTACCGAAGATGACTCCGTTGTCACCGGTGAGATTGGCCGATTTCTCCTGCCCGTCTATCTTGAGGGTGAGAGCCACGTTCTGCCTGCCCTCCTTCACTGCAGAAGGGACAAGCAGGCACTCGTAAACGCTGCCGTCGCCCGTTGCAATCGCTTGGCTCGCCTCGGGAACGATCAATGTCACGGCCTCCGCCTTGGTGGCAGTGATGGTGCCGTCCACGGCGTTGAGCGTTCCGCTCTCTGCTATCTCCGCACCGGCAAACTTGATGCTCTGGAGCTTTGCGTCTCCGGTGTAGCCCTTGTTTACTACGGTAATGGCCACCCTCGCCAGCGCGTGTTTCATCGTAACTGACACATTGCCCGCAGTCTGGGCGGTGATGGGGTCCTGAGGGGTTGCATACATCACATCGTCGCCGTTGAAAGACGATGCGACCTGTATGGCCTTGATGTTCACCGGCTGCTGCTGGGTGCCGGCCTTGTACGGGTAATAGCCGTACAGATACCCCGGAGTGCTGCCCACCTTGATTGACGGGCTCGCAGTCCACTTTCCCTTCTGTGAATTATATGAATAGTCCACATTGGTATAACCATCACCGTAGGTCTGCGAAGCAGCTGCATCCGCAAACAGGAACAAGCCGATATGCCCGTCCTGAGGGAACGTCTCTCCGTCCAACACGGCCTTCGACTGGAACTCCGACTCTCTCACCGAAGTCAGTTCAAGGCTCTGGTACTGCCCGTCTCCGTTCTCCGGAATCTTCGGGTCCGTCTCGCTCTGCTTGCTGCAGCACACAAGCACCGATGCCGTGGCCGCTGCAATGAGAATTGATATATAGCTTTTTTTCATGATGAATGTATTATTTCCTTTCAATTGTTGTTTACCGTACAACTGGCCGATGACTCTTTTTTGCCATTATAAGTCATCGTCTCCGATATTGAAACCGGAATCAGAGCCGTCGCTCCAAGGATTATTGTTCGGATCTCCTCCTAATGATGTTTCCGTTACCGTGATTGCACAGGTAGCGGTCTTCTCTCCGGCCTTCGCCGTGATGGTCGCAGTGCCCACCTTCTTCGCGGTCACGACTCCGTTGGAGACTGTGGCCACAGCAGCATCGGACGTAGTCCAAGTGACGGTCTTGTCGGTTGCATTATCAG
>JAZUIV010000021.1:0-22787 GCA_045642485.1 Bacteroidales bacterium
GGCGTAGAATGACTGACCGCCGCCGTGGTCACTGTGATAATGTGAGAGCATCATATAATCAACATCCTTTCCCCGGGGATTCACGCGCTCTACATAGCGGGCGATCCATTCTCCGGAATGTCTGCCACTATGTGGCAGGACCGGGACTGCCAGGTCGCCGCGTCCTATGGCGTTGTGGTCACCGCAGTCAAGGAGCATCGTCGTGCCGTCAGGGAAGATATAAAATGCCGATTCTCCGACGCCTGTATATATGAAATGGACTTGGAAATGCCCTTTCTTCCAACAGGGCCATTTCTGACCTGGCGACAAGCTTTTGGCAGATGATGAGGGGAATCCGGCGCATGCGGTGACACTGCTCATAGTCAGTGCTCCGGCCGACGCGAGAGATGCTTTGATAAAGTTTCTTCGGTCCATGATTGACAGTAATTTATCTTTGATTAAAATCAATATACAAGATACGAATTTTTCCCGAAACATAGACTAGAGTAATTCACCGACGCATATGGCAGTTCCGACTCCGCTCTAGCCAAGTAGCCACTTCCAGCGGTAATGACTTCGATTGTTCCGTATTCATCCTCCCACTGCCGCGGCCTCAATGTTGCGCAAAACGCGATTTGTTATATCAAATCCCGGTAATCCGGAGTTGCTCGTTTTTCTGTGTATGGAATTCCACAAAGTCTCCTTGCAGTTTTTCCGTCCTGCCGTCAGAATGGCGGACAAGAAGAGTTCGGTCCGGCCACTCCTCATAGAAGCAGTCATTCACGGATTCATATTTACCGCCTCGTGATATCAGATATTCCTCCCAGAATCCGGACTGGTCGAGAAATCCTCCAGAGCCTTTGCATCCTTGAAAAACATATCGAACATGAAATCGCAGTTGGAAGAGATGACCTTGACATCAAGCTGCATATAAGCAAATTCTTTTCCTTTGAGAACTCATCGGAAAGGATTATTTTTGTATTTTGCATTGATAATTCAGCTATTATGATAGAAAATACAACGAATGTGGCGACAAGGTACTTCACGTCCATTACCAAGGTGGTGAGTATCTCTCTGACGCTGGCGCTTCTTGCATCTTGTACTTCGTCTGTGGTCACGGTGTCATCTCCGGACGGCAATCTCAATTTCCATCTGTCGGTCTCCGAGGGACAGTCGGTAATTTCAATCGAATATAAGGGTGAAACGCTGCTTTTCGATTCCCCAATAGGCATGGAATTCGAGGACGGGTATTTTGGCGGCGACGTGAATGTAACGGCCGGCAAGCCTGTAATGACAGTCGATGATTACGATATGCCAGTAGGCAAGACCAGCCACGTCCACAGCATCTCCAACGAACTTGTCGCAACCCTTCGGAATGCCGGGGGACGGCAGGTCCGGATATATATGAGGGCCTTTGATGATGGAGTAGCATACCGTTACGAAATTCCCGAACAGAAGAGTATGCAAAGCCTTGCGGTCAAGGCCGAGCGGATGGAGCTCAAGTTTGCGGGAGATCCCGTTACCAAGGCTATGATACTGCCGGGATTCATCAGTTCTCACGAGGCTAATTATAGGACCGCGCCCCTAAGTTCATACGAGGATGGCCTGCTGATGGATATGCCCGTGTTTCTGGAATTTCCTTCCGGAAAGTATATGTCGGTGACAGAGGCAAACGTGGTGGATTATGCCGGGATGATGATTGCCAGCAAGGACGGTATGCTCACAGGAACGCTTTCACCTCGTCTGGACGGTACGGGCCTCAGCGTCATAGGCGACCTTCCTCACCGCAGCCCGTGGCGCGTGTTTATGGTCTCCGACAGGGCCGGAGCATTCCTGGAGTCCAATATTCTTACAACGCTCTGCGACCCTTGTCAGGAGCAGGACCTGTCGTGGCTAAATCCCGGAAAGGCCACGTGGCCGTGGTGGTGTGGATATCAGGCGCCTGCTGAAATGAAAAAAGGTGACATCAACACCATCAACTGCAATATCAACACCTATTTCATCGATTTCTGCGCCAAATATGGTATCCCATACCACTCCATCACTGGAATTATTGATGAGAACGACCGCGAATACCCTTGGTTCTACAATGAGGGGAGTTACACCGGCAGTCCGCTTGAAAGTGACGACACCAAGCGTCTCTGCCCCGGCTTTGAACTTGAACCAATCTGCCGGTATGCTGAGGAGAAGGGTGTGGATATGCGTGTGTGGGTTCACTGGAAGCCTCTCTCAAAAGACATCGAAGGCACTTTCCGCCAGTACCGTGACTGGGGAATCAAAGGTATGATGATAGATTATATGGACCGTGATGACCAGGAGATGATAGAGTTCCAGAAGAGGGCGCTGGAACTTGGTATGAAGTATCATCTCCATATCCAGTTCCACGGAAGCAGCAAGCCGTCCGGCCTGCAGCGCACCTATCCGTGTGAATTCACGAGGGAGAACACGCTCAACTATGAAGTCTACAAGTGGAACGGTCGTCAACTCGGCGCCGATCACGATCTCGACCTTCCTTTCACCCGCTGCATTGCCGGTCCCACGGACTATCATCTGGGCGGATTCCGTGCCGTCACGTTGGACGAGTATGAGCCTGTACATCTCAGACCCGTTGTGACCTGCACCCGCAGCCACATGCTTGCGATGTACGTTGTTTACGAGAGTGCACTGCATCTTGTGTCGGACACTCCTTCCGCATACGAAGGAGAGGAAGGCTTCGACTTCATCCGTCAGGTGCCTACAATCTGGGATGAGACGCGAGTGCTCGTCGCAGAGCCGGGAGAATGCATCCTTGTCGCCCGCAGGAGCGGAAGGGACTGGTATCTGGGTGCTATAGGCAACAGCAAGTCGAAGCATGAATTCGCATTTGACGCAGACTTCCTGGACGAGGGTGAATACACAATGACTCTCTATCACGATGCCGCCGATTCGGAAAGCCATCCGAACAGCATCCGATGCTCCGAATCCACCGTCAAGACTTCTGATCACCTGAACGTCAACTGTGTGCCATCCGGAGGATTCGCCGCAATCATAAAACACCGGCAAGGAGAAGAAGAGATAATGATGTTTGCCGATTCGACAAGGACAGGGGCTCCTATGAGCAAGGACCCCCACGTGGTCTTCTTCAAAAACCGGTTCCTCCTCTACTATTCGATGCCACCTGCAGAGAATCCCAAGGATGGCGACATCACAGGATGGACAATCGGAATCGCGGCAAGTACTGATCTGATCCATTGGGAAAAGGTCGGAGAGGTACGCCCGGAACCACTGTCCGAATTGGAACAGAATGGATTCTGCGCACCCTGTGCCAGGGTTATTGACGGGAAGGTGCATCTCTTCTACCAGTCCTACGGGAGCTGGGAGCGGGATGCCATCTGTCACGCGACTTCCGTGGACGGCATCAATTTTACAGGCGATCCGAGCAATCCGGTCTTCTCTCCGGACAAGTCAGATTGGACCTGCGGCAGAGCCATTGATGCGGAGGTTATTAAATTCAGGGGAAAATACTACCTCTATTTCGCCACGCGGGACACTGGGTTCGTCCGGCAGATGCAGGGAGTGGCGGTTGCCGACGGGAACACTGATTTCAGCCGTGGCTCCTGGACTTTGGCCAAGGATGCGCCGATATTGGCTCCGGAGCTGCCTTGGGAGCAGGAATGCATAGAAGGAGCTTCAGTGATTGAAAAGGAAGGAAGGCTCTTTATGTTTTATGCCGGGGCTTACAACAACCACCCGCAACAGATAGGAGTTGCGGTAAGCGACGACGGTATAAACTGGGAACGCCTTTCCGGGGAGCCTTTCCTCGCCAACGGGCTGGAAGGGTCATGGAACTCGTCAGAATCGGGGCATCCCCATATTTTTGAGGCTCCGGACGGAAGAACCTTCCTGTTCTATCAGGGGAACAACACAAACGGTGCCTCCTGGTATATCTCCAACAGGGAGGTGGTATGGAAAGGAAAAGGCAGGGAATGTCGCCCTTCCCTCAAATGAAGTCAAGAGAAGCAGAATCTTTGCTTTCGCCTTGAATTCAATTGTCAAGACTGTGAACCAGAATGGCCACGTGGAGTATGCTAACTACAAAATTTATTCATCCAGACGGATGAGCCAGAAACGTAAGCTTTTGCATTTCATAGCCGAGTATGTTTTCTGCAGCAACTATCAACGCGTTATCACCTTGCTTTTTTGTACCGGAATAGGGCTGATCCGGTACCAAACAGGCCTTTGAAGCCATTTTGTACAGGAAAAGATGCACGAAGAGAGCAAAAGACGCCGGTCTTTTGACAGATTGTGTGTCAAAATAGCTGCCGATTTACCAATACTTGACATATAGGGTGTAGAGTATTGGAGAAGATTGGAAAGATTTTGCTAAATTTGAGGGATTAAGCAAGCATAACAATACATGATTACAGGCGAGATTAAGAATCGCATAGATTCGATATGGGATGCCTTCTGGACCGGTGGTATAACCAATTCAATGGACATTCTGGCACAGATGACATATCTGTTCTTCATGAAGATGCTGGATGATGCCCAGATGACCAAGGAAGCGAATGCAAATGCTTTCGGTGTAGCGGTCAAGGACCCGACATTCAAGGAAGGGCTCTGGCACAATCCCGAAACGGACAAGGACGTCCCTTACAATGCACTCAGATGGCACGTGTTCAAGAATGCTGAGGCTGAGGCGATGTACAGGACAATCAGCAAAGACGTTTTCGTGTTCATCAAGAATCTCAATGACGGAAAGGAATCTGCGTACAGCAAGTTCATGGCAAACGCCACGTTCCTGATTCAGAGCCCCCGTACCCTCGTGAAGGTTGTGGAAGGTATCGACAGTCTGGATATGAACAACAGGGACACGATGGGCGATGTGTATGAATATGTGCTCGGAAAGATGGCTGCAAGCGGCAACAACGGGCAGTTCCGCACCCCGCGCCACATCATCCGTATGATGGTGGAACTGATGCAGCCTACACTTAAGGACAGCATCTGCGATCCTGCAATGGGAAGTGCTGGCTTCATCGTGGAGTCAGCCAAATATATCCAGAGCCACTACAAGTCCGAACTCTTGAAGAAGGAGAACTCCGACCACTACAAGAACGGGATGCTCCACGGCTTCGACACCGACTTCACGATGCTGCGTATCGGTGCGATGAACCTGATGCTTCACGGAGTTGACAATCCCGATATCCAGTACAGAGATAGTCTTTCGACTGACAATACTGACCAGAACAAGTACACCCTCTGCCTTGCCAATCCGCCGTTCACTGGAAGCCTGGACTATGAGGCGGTCAGCAAGAATCTTCTCGCTATCACCAAGACCAAGAAGACGGAGTTACTGTTCCTGGCTCTGTTCGTCAGGATGCTTCAGATAGGCGGGCGTTGCGCTTCCATCGTTCCTGACGGAGTGCTTTTCGGCAACAGTACGGGACACAAGTCCATCAGAAAGGAAATCATCGACAATCAGAGGCTGCAGGCGGTTATATCAATGCCGTCTGGCGTGTTCAAGCCTTATGCGGGAGTATCCACCGCCATCCTGATATTCACAAAGACCAATGCGGGCGGCACGGACAAGGTCTGGTTCTATGATATGAAGGCGGATGGATTCTCTCTTGACGACAAGCGTTCCCCGATAGCGGAGAATGACATACCCGACATCATAGAGCGATTCAAGAATCTCGAAGCGGAGGAGAGTCGCAGCCGCAAGGAGCAGAGCTTCATTGTCCCTGTGGAGGAAATCCGAAACAATGACTACGACCTTTCCATCAACAAATACAAGGAGGTCGAGAAGGTCAAGGTGGAGTACGAGGACCCGTCCGTTGTGCTCGGAAGGATTGAAGGATTGCAGAGCGAAATCAACGCAGCGTTCAAGGAGTTCAGGGAGAAATATTTGTAGGGTATGAGGGAAAGTTGGACATATAAGAGGCTCAAAGATATTGGAGTGGTTATCACGGGCAACACCCCATCGACAAAGGATAGTAAAAACTATTCTTCTAATGATTACTGCTTCGTAAAGCCAAGCGATATAGCGAAAGAAGGAGTCTCGATAATTACAGACTCTGAATTTCATATTTCACAACAAGGTTATGAATCTTCACGCAAGCTTCCTAAAGGAAGTGTACTGACAACGTGCATTGGAATAATAGGTAAAGTTGGAATTCTTGACATAGACGCTACTTGCAATCAACAGATAAATGCAATTATTCCGTCATCCACCATCTTACCCAAGTTTTTAGCCCTCGCGATTCTTAGTGTAAGGAGTCAATTAGAAACAATGGCTAACGCTCCCGTTGTTCCGATTATCAATAAGGGCGATTTTTCTAACGTAGTGATTCCCATTCCGCCCATTGAAGAACAGGAGCGAATCGTGGCGGAACTTGACCTGCTGTCGGGCATCATCGACAAGCAGAAGGCGCAGCTCCAGGAACTCGACACCCTCGCCCAATCCATCTTCTACGACATGTTCGGCGAGGTTGATATTAACAACAAGCTGTGGGACTCTGTTGAAATAGGCGATGTCTTTTATTCAATCAAGAACGGAGCAAATATAAAACAAACTAAAGGAGCAAAAGGCTTACCTATCACGAGAATAGAAACTCTTTCGGGGGGTGTTTTCAACAGAAATAGATTAGGATACGCAGATATATTTGATGCGCAGAAATACTCCAAGTATGTTCTTGACGATGGTGATATTTTAATGTCGCATATTAACAGTAAAGTTTACATTGGAAGAAGTGTCGTATATAAAAAGGAAGATGGAGAGATTATTATTCACGGAATGAACTTACTTAGGCTTAAGCCGATTTCCAGTATATTGAATTCTGTGTATGCGAAATTCTTATTTGATACTTTCTTTTTTAAGAAACAAGTCGCTAGCATTAGAAAAGATGCTGTTAACCAATCAAGTATTGCTGTTGGGGACATTGTTAAGCTTATTATGAGGCTTCCACCAATAGAAATTCAAGATACCTTCGCCCAGAAGATTCAATCCATAGAATCCCAGAAAGCATCCATAAACCAATCCATCGCCGAGACACAGAAACTCTTTGACTCTGCAATGGACAAATATTTCGGATAATGACAGCACACGGGCGCCATACAATAACGAGAGCCATCTGCAGGCACGCAGAGGGCTCCCAGCTCTTCCTCACAGACTATTGTAAGGCGCTCTCTTGTGCTTTTAATTGTAAGTGCGAATTTCATAAAAATGAATTTTTGAAGTCTGAGAGCAAGGAGCGGCTTGTAATAGAGTACTCCATCCGTTTTTCTTCAAAAAACAGGGCATTCATTCCTTTCGAAAATAAATACCCTGTTGTACAAAAAGCACGAGAGCTTGCCTCCTCTCGACTTAAAATCGCCTTACAACCGCAAATCTATGAATTATTTTTTCAATTAGCAAATCATCGCCACAAAATAAATGCGTAATTTCGACTACATAAAAGACCTTGGTCTCAATGACTTGTACAGATATTGCTCCGCCGCGGAAGAGAACCAGCTGAGCAATCCTGATGTCAGTGCCGTCAACTCCCGTCGGGCACTGGAGTACATCGTCAGAGCCCTGTACTATATGAAGAACATCGAGGTTCCTGAACGGACATCACTGTTCGAACTCGTTGATGGGGAACCGTTCCGAGAGTTCATAAATGATGACAGGGTTATGATGGCCGTGCATTATGTCAGGAAGGTCGGAAATAGCGGGGCTCACGCCGGGGACGTGACCAAGCGGGAGTCATTCTTCGCTTTGCTCAACATCTACAATGTGGTCGGAGCCATACTTCTCAAACTGAAGGTTGTCGATAGTGTCAAGCCGTTTGATGAGAATCTTATTCCGAGAGAGTCTTCCGCCCCGGCACAGGCACCGTCTCCTGTTCAGATACAGATTCAGCCGACGGACACCCTTGTAACGACATCTGACACCGCCGCCGTGGAAAATACGGAGCCGGTTGAAGAAATAGCCTGCGACATTTCCGAGGCGGAGACCAGGAAGATGTATATAGACCTGATGCTCAAGGAAGCCGAATGGCAGGTGCTTTCTGCCGAAGGAGCTATACAGCCGCGCAAGGCTTGCATCGAAGTGGAGGTTCACGGAATGCCGAATGCGGAAGGAATCGGATATGCAGATTATGTGCTGTTCGGAGCGAACGGACTCCCTCTTGCCGTCGTTGAAGCGAAGCGCAGTTCAGTGTCACCCATCAAGGGCAAGCACCAGGCGGAACTTTATGCCGACTGTCTGGAACGGCAGTACGGCGTCCGTCCCGTCATCTACTATTCCAACGGCTTCGAAACCAACGTCATTGACGGGCTCGGATATCCCCCGAGAAGGCTGTTCGGATTCCATACGGCAGCCGACCTGGAACTGATGATTCAGAAGCGGGAGCGTCACGACATCACGGACTTTTCCATCAAGGACAGCATAACCGACAGGCATTACCAGAAGATGGCTATCAAGGCTGTCTGTGAGCATTACAACAGCAAGCACCGCAAAGGACTTCTTGTGATGGCTACCGGCACTGGAAAGACCCGCGTTGCCATATCATTTGTAGATGTGCTGCAGCGCAACGGCTGGGTTAAGAACGTGCTGTTCCTTGCAGACCGCATTTCCCTTGTCAATCAGGCGCACAAGAACTTCGTCAAGCTTCTGCCGAATGCCACCACCTGCGTTCTGTCCGACAACAGCACTGACAGGGACCCGAATGCCCGCATCATCTTCTCGACATACCAGACGATGATAAACTACATCGACACGGAGGACAAGCCGTTCTCGGTTGGCAGGTTCGACCTCATCATCATCGATGAGGCGCACAGAAGCATCTTTGGCAAGTACGGGGCAATCTTCAACTATTTCGACGCCTTGATGCTCGGCCTCACAGCTACTCCCAGGGAAGAGGTTGACAGGAGCACCTACGACATCTTCGAGATGGAGCAGGGAGAGCCTAACTATGCATACGAACTTGAGGATGCCGTGTCTGACGGATATCTTGTGAACTATCACGGATTCAAGCGGGGCTCGCTCATTCTCAAGGAGGGCATCAAGTACAGCAATCTTTCCGAGGAGGAGAAGCGGCAGATGGAGGCGATATGGGAGTATGAGAAGGCGCGCAAGGCCCTTGACCTCAATTCCGATGACTACCACAGGGATATCGCCAACAACGAGATATTCAGCTATATCTTCAATGAAGACACCATTGATGCAGTGCTCCAGGACTTGATGGAGAACGGCCTGAAGGTGCAGAGCGGGGAACGCATAGGCAAGTCGGTAATCTTTGCATATAACCACCGCCACGCAGAACTCATTGTCAAGCGCTTCAATGCTTTGTACCCTGAATACGGACCAGGATTCTGTGTGCTTATCGACAACTATGTCACCTATTCGCAGGACCTCATTGACAAGTTTGAAATCAGGGATGCAGAGCCGCAGATTGCGGTTTCCGTCGATATGCTCGACACTGGCATCGACGTTCCCGACATCCTCAACCTTGTGTTCTTCAAGATTGTTAAGAGCAAGATAAAGTTCATGCAGATGATCGGGCGGGGCACAAGGCTCAGCCCGGGCATTTTCGGAGGAGGCAGAGACAAGGAGTGTTTCTATATCTTCGACTGGTGCCGGAACTTCGAGTATTTCGAGAAGAATCCCAGCGGGCAGGAGGCCAGGCACGTTCAGTCCCTTACCGAGCGTCTGTTCTGTCTGAGAACCGACATCGCATTCCACCTGCAGCACCAGAAGTATCAGGAAGACGAATACTGCAAGCGGCTGCACGATGATTTGAAGGCACTGCTGCACGGGCAGGTCAGTGTGCTTTCCGACAGTCATATTTCCGTTAGAGCCAAGTGGGAGTCTGTCAGCCGTTTCAAGGATGCAGAATCCTGGAAGTACATTTCAGAACTGGATGTCCTGACTCTCAAGAATGATATTTCTCCGCTTCTGCCGAAGAACACGATGGATGAGAGCGCGAAGAAGTTCGATGTTCTCCTGCTTACCATAGAACTGAGTTATCTGGATGACGATGTTGATGCATCAAAGTGCATACAGCGTGTCCAACTCATCGGCGACAAACTTCAGGAGAAAGCCTCGCTTCCGCAGGTTCAGGCAAGGATGGATACTATCAGGGAGGTCCTTTCGCCTGTGGCTTGGGAGAATGCAAACCTCAGATGGCTGGAAAAGGTCAGGGCTGATTTGAGGGACCTGATGAAGTTCCTGATAGGGGAGCAGGGCAAGTGGTTCATTGTTGACATTGATGACGTTATCTCCAATGACGGTGAAAGCGCGGGTGTTGCCACCCGAGTCAGCTACAAGCAGCGCGTGATGGACTTCCTGATGCAGAACAGGGAGATTCCTGTCCTGAAAAAGATTTACGGAATGAAGCAGCTGACGGACGAAGATATTTCGGCCCTGGAACGCGTGCTTTGGGAAGAGCTCGGCTCCAGGGAAGATTACGAGAGATACACCGAAGGAATGATGTGCGGCGACAACGTGGCTGCATTCATCCGTTCGCTGATAGGAGTTGACAGGAAAGAAGCTATGCGTCTTTTCGGAGACTTCATTACAGGTGCAGAGCTGAATGCAGAGCAGGAAGAGTTCCTGTCATCCGTCATCAGCTATGTCTGCGAGAACGGAGATATCACCAAGGAAATCGTGGTCAATGAGGCTCCGTTCGATGAGCAGCTATATGTGTTCACTGCATACTTTGTGCAACTTGCAAAGTATGTGGACAATATGCATAATGTCATCATTCCCCAACCTGGCTGTTCATCTTTCAGAGCATTTAATTATTCATAGCAGAAAAACAACCTATGGTCGGCCCCTACAAAGTCATAACCCTCTGTGGCAGCACCCGCTTCAAGGAACAGTTCTTTGAGGCACAGAAACGCCATACCCTTGAAGGAAACATCGTCATTAGCGTCGGTGGCTACATCGGCAGCAAAAATCCAGTCATATTTGACTACCTTTGTTCAGTTACGAAATCAACACCATGAAGAAACTGTCATTGATTGCGCTGGTCCTGGCACTTGTATCATGCCAGAAGGAAAGCGCGTTTGTATTCTCTTATTTCGACACCATTCACGAAGATGCCGGGCTCTGCCTCGCCTACAGTTATGATGGCTATCACTGGACGGCTCTGAACGACAACAAGCCCGTCCTCGCCCCCACGGTAGGTGAGGACAAGCTCATGCGCGACCCGAGCATCTGCCTTGCTCCCGACGGAACGTTCCATATGGTGTGGACCACCAGCTGGCATGACGACATCATCGGCTATGCCTCCAGCCCCGACCTCATTCACTGGAGCGAGCAAAGGGCAATTCCCGTAATGAAGGACTATCCCAGCGTCAAGAATTGCTGGGCTCCGGAGCTCTTCTACTGCAAGGAGGAGGGATGCTACTACATCCTCTGGGCCAGCACCGTACCTGATTCCGAAGAGATAGACCGCTCAGGAAGCATGAAGGAGGACGGCGGCGGCCATCGCGTTTACTGTACCACAACCACCGATTTCGAGCATTTCACTCCCACAAGGCTGTATTTCAACTCTCCGTATACGAGCATCGACGCCGCTGTGGTGCAGGACCCTCTCACCAAGGAATACATCATGGTGATAAAGGATGACCCCGAGTACGTCGACATGCACGTCACCCGCACCCGCAGCATGGCTGAAGGCTTCCCAACCAGGATGGCAAGCGCCATCTCTGACGACTACAACAAGGAGGGGCCCTCTCCTCTCTTCGTCAACAAGACCGACCTGCTTGTGTTCTTCGACTACTACTACCAGCACCAATACGGTGCATTCCTCAGCCAGGACCACGGCGATACCTGGGAAGACGTCACCTCACAGATAGAGATGCCGGAAGGAATGAGCCACGGTACCGCCATCCGCGTAAGCCGCAAGGTCGTGGAGAAGCTTAAGAGCGCCTGGCAGCCACGGCTCTGATTATCCTGATTCCCGGGTGCGATATCGTCAACCTGAATTTCATGCTTCCGATGTTTTGTCTGGGAATGGTCTGCGGGAATCGCATTGACTGTATCGAACGGAACCGGAAATGGCTGCTCCCGTTATCGGCGGTACTGTTCGTGACACTGCTGTTCTTCTGGTCAGGCTAATCCGTAAGTCCAGAGTTGCATCACTTCTCATTCTAGGGGGACGGCACAAAGATTAACAATCCATCGTCATTCCGTTTTTCGTATCTTTACGGACCGTTAATGCAAAATAATGAAAGGACCCAAGACTGAAAAAATCAGGACTTTGTTCAATTCTATCGCGAAAGATTATGACAAACTCAATCATATTCTCTCTCTCGGAGTGGACAGGACCTGGCGCAAACGTGCGATAAAGTACATCGTGGAGGACAAGCCGCAGCAGATTCTGGATATCGCCTGCGGCACGGGTGATTTCAGCCTGGAAATAGCCCATCGCACACATCCCGGCACTATGATTACCGGACTCGACCTTTCTGAAGGCATGCTTGAAGTCATGGATTGCAAGGTGGCGGAAGCTGGTCTTTCAGAACGCATCCACACACAGCAGGGCAATTCCGAGGCAATGGACTTCGAGGACAATTCCTTCGACAGGGTTACCATCGCTTTCGGCATACGCAATTTTGAGAACAGGGAGACCGCACTTATCGAGATTCTCCGTATCCTTAAACCAGGGGGGAGGCTTGTAATACTTGAACTTTCCATTCCGTCAAATCCCGCCCTAAGGTGGTGCTACAATCTGTATTTTACGAAAATCCTCCCACGGATAGGCGGTGCAGTATCTGGTGACAAGGCAGCATACAGATACCTTCCGGCTTCTGTGATTCAATTCCCCGGGAAAGAGGAATGGATGGCGACAATGCGTTCGTGCGGTTACGGAGAAGTCACACACAAATCTTTCACTTTCGGCATTTGCCGTATGTATTCTGGAGAGAAGCAGCTATGACAGCCAAATCATGCCTCAAATCGATGCGTCTCCGCACCTTGCCGCTGTCCCTTGCGGGACTGACGGCAGGCATTCACCTTGCCACTACCATCAGTTGTCCCAGAGTCAGCACGACAATAGCTCTTGTGCTGACCACTGTCTTTCTTCAGATATTGTCAAACCTCTCCAATGAACTGGGCGACACACTTCACGGCACCGACACTGATGAGCGGGCGGGCATACACTACTCGCTTCAGGACGGGGAGATGACCATACCTCAGATGAAGGTTCTCATAGCCATTATGGTCATTCTGTGCGGTGTCAGTGGGCTGGCGATGATATATTTCAGCTTCGGGACTCTAATCTCCCTTCAATCTTTGGCATTCATTCTCCTTGGTGCCGCGGCCATATGGGCTGCGATGCATTACACGCTGGGAAAGAATCCATACGGATACAGAGCCAAGGGCGACATCTTCGTATTCATTTTCTTCGGCCTTGTATCCACTCTGGGTGCGGCCTACATCTGCTCGCACACATTCTCTCCGTTATGGCTCCTCCCCGCTGCGGCTTTCGGATGCTGGAGCGTCGGGGTGCTGAATGTGAACAATATACGCGATATGTCAACCGACGCAGCCACTAGAACGACCGTAGCCATCAAACTTGGAGAAAGGAAAGCAAGAATCTATCACACTGTGTTGATTTGCGGAGGATGGATTCTTCTTCTTGCATATACTGTCTTTACAGCGGAAAGTATGCTGTCATACCTCTATGTAATGCTCATACCTCTGTCTTTCATCCATCTTCAAAAAGTTTGGAACAAGGCAGGAAAAGCGCTCGATCCTATGCTCCCAATGCTGGTAATGACCACATTTGCAGTATCACTGCTATTCTCGGCGGTATAAACTGAAAAATCCGGCCAAAGATGCAAACAGTATGTACAATACAGGTAATGATACTCTCTCTGGCGATGACGACACCGCCACCAACCTTTGGGGCGAAAACTGGCGCATGCCGACAAATGCAGAACTTCAGGGGCTCCTGCTCCCTTGGCTCTGTCAGCGGCCAGGGCTCCAGCGGGTACTACTGGTCCTCCACGCCTGATGACAGCAATTTGGCGTACTACCTGTACTTCCATTCGAGCGGGCAGGAATCGAACGGCAGCCACAAAAAATTCGGGAACTCTGTCCGCGCGGTGCTTAAGGAGTAACTTTTATTCAACAATACCCATAAATCTGCGCGCTGCCTCATCCGGGGTGGCGCGTTTTTCAGTTCGTCCAGCACGAACGTATAACTATCCGAATCATCCGAGGTAAATCGGGCAGACATAAGATGGAAAGAGTACCTGCCTATTTGGATTCAGCTGCTACACCCAGCATCACAATTTGTAAAATAGGATTTGTGATTTTGTAAAATACACTTTATATTTGAGGAAAATAAGTTATCATATGTATACACGTTCACATCTTGAGACACTGAAATCGCGTATGTCCGAACCCCGCAGGACCATTCATGTTATCATGGGCCCCCGTCAGGTCGGCAAGTCCACTATGGTTGATCAGTTTACCGAACAGGCAAACGTCCCATACAACCTGTTCTCCGCTGATGGAGTCGGTAAGAACAACGTTGCCTGGATTTCCGAGAAGTGGCATCAGGCAAGGATGGAGATGGATATCAGAAAGGAACAGGAACATATCCTGATCATCGATGAGATACAGAAGATACTCGGGTGGAGCGAGATCGTGAAGATGGAATGGGACCGCGACACCAGAGAGAAGCGTAATCTCAAGGTGATTCTTCTCGGTTCTTCCAAGTTGCTTATCCAGAAGGGACTCGACGAATCCCTCCAGGGCCGGTTCGAGACAATCAAGATGGGCTATTGGGAATGGGCTGAGATGAAGGATGCCTTCGGTTTTACGATGGATGAATACATCTATTTCGGAGGATTCCCGGGGCTTGCTCCGTATATCCACGACGAGGAGCGATGGCGCAAGATGATGGAAGACTCCATCGTGAATCCAATCCTTACGAAAGATATTTTTGAAGTGGAGGAAATACGGAACCCGGCCCTGTTCCGCCAGGTATTCGAGCTCGCATCCATTTACTCCGGGCAGGAGATGTCCCTTACCAAGATGCAGGGTGTCGTCAACAGCGGAACTGTCCCGACAGTCGGCTCCTATCTTGACATTATGGACAAGACGCTGCTGGCAAAGCCGATGCATAAGTTCGAGCCATCGCTGGTAGGCCAGAAGAACTCCGTACCGAAACTGCAGGTTTACAACAACGGCTTCAAGAACCGCTTCGGAACCTCCTCGTTCGATGAAGCAAGGCTTGATCTCACCAACTGGGGTCGTCAGGTGGAATCAGCCGTCGGGGCCCATCTTGCCAACCGTTCGATTCTCGACGGGTTTGACCTTCTGTACTGGAGGACTCCGGAGAAAAAAGAAGTGGATTACGTTCTGCGCAAAGGGGACAAGCTTATTGCCATTGAGGTCAAGAGCGGAGCGACAAAAGATTTATCCGGGCTGGACACATTCAAGAAGAAATACAAGGAAAGCATCTGTGAGACAATGGTGGTGGGACCCGAGGGACTTCCGCTCGAACTGCTTTTCCAGCTTAATATCACTGATATTTTCAAAAAAAAATTATTGCCATAAAAAGGTAACCTCGCGAGAACGGTTCCCTTTTTTCTTGTCATTTCAATCCATCCCTCCAGACGGATCGAGTTAGAATGTATGCTTTTCATCCTAATACCCATGTCTGTTTTGTCGGTATACGATGAGATCACCTATCTTTTGAATCTGAGGGTCGCCGGTGATGGTATCGGGATTCTCGAAACCATATATTTCTGTTATCGCTTCCAGATCATCCTGTAGTTGAATCGGCGGTTAGGGGCGGCGTCTCCGTCGGTGCAGAGCGAGATGGCATCCTCAAGAGACTGAGGGTTGTCGCACCACTTGAAGTCGAAGACGATAGAATCCTTCGCTCCTGCGAGGCCGAGGACCTTCCTCGGAACGCAGATCTCAAGCTTGTTTTCTGCTGTGGAGAAGCTTGCTGTTCCCACTGCCTGCCATTTCCCGCTGCGGGCGTTGTACTTCATCACCGAGGTCCTGCTTCCGGATTTGACTGACTTGTTGACCACAAGGTCGTAGCCGCACCATCCCGTGCTGGAATCCTTGTCCACGTCGATGAAGAGGAGCATCCAGTTCGGGTCAGACCATGCTGTCAGAGCCTCGGCGGTCTCGGCGTAGAACGAGATGTTGTCCCTGCCGACGGCCACCTTGGACCTTACGATGTCGTTCCGCCCCGTGGTGTTGGTGTAGTGGAGGTCACCGTAGCCGTCCTCGTCGCGGTGGAAGGTGTCTCCCTTTGTGTCGTAATAGGTGACTGCAATGCCTTCCCACTTGCTGAAGTCTCCGTCTGCCGCGAAGTCATTCAGGCCGACGTTCTCCGGAATCGGTCGTGCTCCCTTGTAGCGGCGGATGTTCTCTGCCATCTGCATGTAGTAGTTGTCAGTGTAGAGTTTGTCCTTTGCCGGTGCGATCGTGCGGTTGAACTCTGCATTGTACTGGTCGATGAAGAAGAAGTCCGAAGGGCGGCCCAGGAATGAGTCAAGGTTGGTCTGGTCCAACGGAAACTTGCCGGCTGACCATTCGTTCCAGTCGTTGAGGTAGAGAAATGATGGATCTACGGAGAGTGCCTCCTCCCAGCGGTCCTGGAAGTAGATTCCGTAGGCGCTCGGGTTTTCGACTTCCTTTCCGAGCCATGGAACATAGGCCTTTTCCGGCAAGTCTCCCTTGCCGAGCTCCGGCTCCTTGCCGTTGTGCCAGCTCTTTCCAACGAACGTGCTGGCGTGCTGTGCCGGGGTGACGGCCATCTGCTCGATTTTTCCACCGTGGTAGGATGCGCGCTGCTCAGGAGTCATTGCGAGTACGTTCTCGTCGTTCAGTTCGTAGCCGAAGCTCCAGTTGTCCTCTGTTCCGACATACTTGTGGTCGTTCCATTCGTTGTAGCCCCACCAGAAGTTCCTCAGAGTGAAGAACGCCTTGACTTCCTTGGTGTAGTAGGAGTATTCCTTCAGGCAGTAGTCCGGGTCGAGGTAGTGAGGGTTTGCCGGGTTGACCGCTGCGTCAGGGTCGTAATTTTTGTTGAGGCTGCGGCCGTCTCCTCCGTTGGCATCCTCCCATGGCTCCGAGTTGTACAGGAGCAGCGGCTTCTCGTCCCAGTAGAACCAGAGGTCGCGGTACTCGTTGTTCTTGTAGAACTTTTCGTAGAGGGTCTGGACGACGGTGATGACGTCCCCGTTGAAGGCCCAGAAGCAGAACTGCGGAACCTTGTTGCCTTCGGCCTTCATCCTGTGCATCGTCTTGAAGATGGCGTCCCATTCCTCCCAGTAGAAACAGGCATTGGTGACGTCAAGGATGAGGACATCCACTCCTGCGTCCGTGAGCATGGAGATGTCGTGGCGGATCACATATTCATCGCGGCTGATGAAGTAGCCGTACTCAGGTTCTCCCCAGTGGAGGGAGTTGTCTTTCCACGCAGGGCTCTTTCCGTCGAACCTGGCGTTGTCGTCCTCCGCCAGAATCTTGGTCACGTCGGCTGTAAATGGCTTGCCGTTGTGAGATCCTGCCGTATGCCACGTGACATAGAATATGCCCACGGTGCGTGGCTTGTCGCTCTTGATGTCTCCGACTTCGGCGTTGGTCGGCATCGTGCGGCCGAGGGCGTCTGTGCCCACCCAGGTGTCAGGGTAGATGTCCTGGATTGCCTGAGCTGAGGCCGACAGTGAGATGGCTGCTGCCAGAATAGTGGTCAAATAGTTTGTATTCATATCTTTGTTCGTTTTTGCTGATTTTCACTTCGGACACAAAATTAGCCCTTTCCGATGAGTTTGCCAAAGGGAAGGACGTTAGTCATTCCTTAATAGATAAAAGACGAAAAACAAACAGGATTTTTTGCATCCAAATAGCCGAGTATGTTTTCTGCAGCAACTATCAACGCGTTATCACCTTGCTTTTTTGTACCGGAAAAGGGCTGATCCGGTACCAAACAGGCCTTTGAAGCCATTTTGTACCGTAAAAGAACAGTTTCTGTACAAAAAGTGGATGAGCCAAACGTAATTTTATTACGCCTGCCTCATCATGTCTGTTGTGTCCAGATAAGTGAACCTCCGAATCTTTTTCATCAAAACAATTATGATTAACTTTGCGACGGCTATGGAATCAGCCGTTAACTGCCCAAAAAGCTGATGATTCCTATTTACACTTAAATAGAATATCTCATTATCAGCTTATGCTTAAGAATTTTCTGTTTGTTGCACTAGGCGGTGCTTTGGGTGCCAGCCTCAGATATGGTGTTGCTCTTCTAGGAACATATTTGGGTTCTTCAAGAAGGACGATATGGAGCAGCTGCCGTCTATATAATCGGCACAGTGATACTGTGCCTGATATTGGCTTGGGCGGGCTTAATTGTCGGCCAGAGAATAAACTCGCATATATAAGATTCATTTGCGCATACAATTAATTTTGACGCGCTACTAATTGCCCCGAATCAAAATAATGGCGAACCCAAGTGAAAATTGCTCTAATTTCACTTATTTTGAGTAATTTTGAAGAGTTTTATGCTTACCCGCACTTCATATAGAAATTCGTTCTATACCTCCTTGAATCAGGGGGGGGGTGGTAAGTAATCGTCTGACAATCAACGAATTAGTATTTGAAGATAAGAATTTCCGTCTGCGGTTCGTCCAAAGGGCCACGGGCGGAAGCCATTTGTATACTCAAGAGAAAACAACAATATCAAACCAATCAAATATGAAAAAAAACTTTTTGAAACTTGCCCTTGCGGTCCTGACAGTCGGACTGCTTGGGTCGTGCTCGAAACTCAACGAGCGTCTCGACAATCTCGACAAGAGAGTCGACGGTATCGAGAATAATCAGATAGCTTCCATAGAGCAGCAGATTGCCGGAATCAACACCAGCATCAATGACCTGAAGTCCGCCGATGCTGCCGTCAACAGCAAAATTGCTGAACTCAAGAAGACAGCCGAAGCGCAGCAGACCCTCATCGACGCCCTCAAGGAGGCAGATCAGGCCATCGGGCGGAAAGATGACGAGCTTGAGGGACGCATCGTCATTCTCGAAGGCCAGGACGATGTCATCGCCGGCCAGATAGAGGCTCTCGAAGATGCCGACAAGGCCATCAACGACAGGATAGCTAACCTCAAGTCTTACGTTGATGCGGAACTGGTCAAAGTAAACGACTGGGCTAAAGCAACGTTTGCAACCCTTGCACAGTATCAGCAGACGGCCGACGACCTCGCAGCGCTGTCGGTTACAGTCAGTGGCATCAGCACCACTCTTTTAGAGGTTCAGACAAGCATCGCCGGGCTCGACACCAAGATAGACGGTATCGACGCTGCACTCCAGGGAAAGATTGCAGAAGCCAAGACGGAGCTTGAAGGCAAGATTGCCGCACTCAGGACAGAACTCGAGGGCAAGATAGCATCGGCAATCAGCACCAGCGAAACTTCGCTGAAGGGTTGGGTGAACAATAAACTCGGCGCTTACTACACCGCCGCGCAGATGGATGCGAAAATCGCCGGCCTCCGGTCTGAGATCAACAATTTGAAGGGTGATGAAGAGGCGGGCAACTCCAAGACTGCTGAGCTTGAAACGAAACTGACCCAGCTCACTCAGGATCTCGCAGCCGCAAAGACAAATATCAAGGCTGCGTATGAGGCAGCCATCGCTGAAGCTATCAACACAAACAACGGTATTATCGACCAGACCATCCAGACCAAGATAAATGAGGTAAATGTAACTATCACAAACCTCACCGACAGAGTGACGGAATTGGAAGAAAAAGTGAGAATTCTCACCGGCAGGATGGATGCAGCGGAGGAAAAAATCAATACAATCGAACAGCAGATTGTGGCAATCAATCAAAGCATCTCCGACCTGGAGACCATCCGCACGAACATTCAGGACCTGATGGAAGCGAAAGAGGCAATGGGAGACGACATCTCTGAGCTTCAGGCTGCAGACCTGGCCCTCGAAGGCAAGATAACCGATTTGAAGAACTACGTTGACACCGAACTTGCCAATTACGCCACCACCGAGTGGGCCAACGCCACCTTTGCAACTCTTGCGAAGCAGGAGGAAATCATTGCTGATGTCGCTAAACTGAAGCAGGACCTTGAAGGCCTTGACACCAAGCTCGACCAGGCTGTCGCAGACCTCGAGACTTCTCTGAAGGAGTGGGTGAACGAGCAGCTGAACGCCTACTACACAACGGCTGAGATGGACGCAAAAATCGCCGAGCTGCAGTCCGCCATTGATGCATTGGAGGGCGACAATGAAACGAACAAGTCCAAGATTGAGGAGCTTGAGGCGGAACTGACCCAGCTCACTAAGGACCTGGAGGACGCAAAGACCACCATCAAGGAAGAGTATGAGGCCGCCATCGCCACCGCCATCGAGGAATACAACGGCACAATTACTCAGACCATCCAGACCAAGATAGATGAGGTGAACGCAACCATATTCGAACTCACCGGCAGGGTGGATGAACTGGCATTGGCGGTATCTACCCTTCAGGCGGATGTTGACGACCTCAAGGCGATGATTCAAAGCGTGACAATCCTTCCTGCTTACACCGACGGAAGCGTGGAGGCAAAGGAAGGCACTCTCACAATCGACTTTGTAGTGAGTCCGGCCGCAGCGCTGGCTGGAGTTACCAAGGACAGCATCAAGGTGCTGGTTCACGAAGCCAAGGTTATGACCAAGACCGTATCATATACAACACTTGAGGTGGCATCGGCCGTTGTTGATGAAACTGCCGGCAACGTTACAATCACTGCCGACATCTCAGAAATCGTCCCTTCAGATGGCAAGGGCCTCACCGTGGCCGTCAACGTCAAGAACGGCCTCTCCGACTTCACGAGCGAGTTCGTGCCGGTGTATGTTTATGCTGCTCCGACACCAGTTATTCCCGAGGGTGCGCTTCCCGGCAAATTCACTGTAAATGCAGGTGGCAAGCAGGTTTACTTCTCAAAGGGCAACCTCTATGCGGACGGTGACAAAGCGCTGCATTTCGAGGCAAACCAGTACAGCTCCGCAAGCAGTTGGAATGCATCTCACGTATCCCATTTCACCTGGTCAAGCACAGTTGAAGCCGCAGTAGGTAACAGCAACAGCGGAGACTATCTCTTCTGCGACGAGAGCCATAAGGTTTCAGTTGACGGTGGGGAGGCTATATACTATGCTCTCTCCAAAGATGAGTGGACATATCTGTTCAGCAACCATTCTTACAAATGGGCTTCAGTAAACGGCGTGAACGGTTATGTCATAGCACCGGACAATGTAACCCTGCAGGCTGAAAAAACGTCATACACAGCAAATGAACTGAACGATGCCAAACTCGTCTTCCTTCCCGCTGCTGGCGGCCGCTCTACTTCCAATGTCAACGGTGTCGGCGTCTACGGCACCTATGGGTCATCGACTGCCTACAGCAGCAGCGATGCGTGCCGCGTGTTCTTCAATAACTCCCAAGTCTCCCCTGACGCGAACGACTTCCGCAGCAGCGGCTACAGTGTCCGCCTCGTGACAGAATCTGCCGGCGGCGATGCTCCCGAGGTGAAGGTGACTGGCGTGACAATGAGCAAGGAGGAAACCACAATTATTGTCGGCAATAAGGAAACACTTGTGGCGACCGTCGCTCCCGCCAACGCCACAAACAAGAAGATCACCTGGTCAAGCAGCAAGCCATCCGTTGCAACCGTAGATAAAAACGGCGTGGTGACAGGCGTGGCCGCAGGCTCCGCGAATATTTTTGCCATCACCGCCGACGGCAACTTCATCGCCGTATGTCAGGTAACGGTAAAGCCTACTACAGGCACCGCAAAGAGAACGGGTGACATTGACGTCAACTGGGTTCAGCTCTGGAAGGATGGTCCCAAGTTTGCCGAGTACAATGTAGGTGTTACCGACGGCAAGGCAGAGAGCTACGGCGGCTATTACACTTGGGGCGGAACATATAAAAATGGAGAAGGTATTATATGGAACGATGACGACAACACGGGTTTTGCACCTCTCATAGGCTCTGACGACACCGCCACCAACCTCTGGGGCGAAAACTGGCGCATGCCGAAGCAAACAGAACTTCAGGCGCTTCTTGACAACTGCACTGTTGAGTGGACAGCTGTCGGTGGCAAGAATGGTCGTAAATTCACCGGCAAGGGAGCCTACGCATCCAACAGTGTGTTCCTTCCTGCTGCCGGCTACTGCAGCTCCGGCGATGTCCTCGACCAGGGCAACCACGGGTACTACTGGTCTTCCGCGCCTAATGGCAGCAGCTACGCGTACTACCTGAGCTTCACTTCAGGCTACCAGCTCATGGACGACGGCAGCCGCGACCGCGGCGTCTCAGTCCGCGCGGTGCTTAAGGAGTAACTTTTATTCAACAATACCCATAAATCTGCGCGCTGCCCTCACCCGGGGCGGCGCGCGGTGCACACAGTTGAGTTTCAAGAGAATCAACATTTTGCGCAGAGCCGGTATATATTATGTTTAAATTTTGCGCAACATTATAATTGTATTAAATGTAAGCATCCGACGTACGCGCCTCCGCGTGGACGTAGCCGATGAATAAAGAAAGCAGGATGATGTGCCCTGCTATTCTTTTGCCCAGCGGTCCGGGAGGAGATTCCGGGGCTGAGCGCATTCAAAAAGCAAGCGGAGCCATATCGACTTGAATAGTAGCAGGATATATATTGTTTTATGAAGACTTCTGCCTTATTGCTGTGCAACTGGTCGGTAATCTGCTTTTGAATTGTCGCGAATGCATCAACGGTGATATACTTTCCGTTTTTCAGTTTAACCTTGTATGCCGGTTTGAAGATTGCCGGATTATCCGAAGCTGCTT
>JAZUIV010000022.1:0-35288 GCA_045642485.1 Bacteroidales bacterium
GAACTTTGAGTCCGTATGACTGCTACCTACGGTATCAAAACCTGCTGCGTGATCGTATTCAGCAATCCAGAGCTGCTGGTTAAGACCATTGAGAGTCTGAACTTTATCGTTGTAGATTGTCTGTGCAGAAAGGAGACTGTCGGCAGATGCCTTGATAACAGAATCCTCAGCGGCGGTCAAAGTGAATGACTCAGCCACGATTTTTCTCAAAGCAACTTCAAGCTCCCACTGTGCCTGTGCGAGATCCTGTTCTGCCTTAACAGCATCCTTCTCAGCCTTTGCCTTGATAGAGTCGATGTCAGCCTTTGCCTTTGCTGCAGCTACTTCGTCCTGAACTTTCTGAGCTTCATTTGCAAGCTCCTTTGCTTTTACGTAAGCCTGCTTCAAAGCGGCTCTTGCCTGCTCTGTAGCTACCTCTGCATTCTTCAATGCAGTCTCAGCGTCACGATACCTGGCATCTGCCTCGCGTACTTTTGACAAAGCATCGAGATACCCTGCCTTTGCCTCGCGGAGATCCTTGATGCCTGCTGGCTCGGTGTTCTCAACGCAAGAAGTGAAAAGACTGCCGGCAGCAATCATAATCACTAATGAATAAATAATCTTTTTCATAAAAAAAATTTTGTTAAGTGTTTATTTGTATTGGTTAAACTTTAATATCCTGTACACAACGATACATTTTATCGCTTCAAAATTAGACAATAATTTCTAATCGTCAAAATATTTTGGCGATTTTTTCAACGTATTGTTGATAATTTGTTAAAAAAACTTTGCCCTGTGGTCCCGAACATCTGCTTTTTCCGTAATTACACCTGTTGCAATGCCACTTTGGTACTGCGCATTGCGTGAGGCTGCGGTTGCGGCATCCGTCTCCGAATAGAAGGATCCCTTCTGACGGTTGGATACCTTATATATATAAACGCCTATCTGGCCCTTTACAATGCCTATTTTACCCTCCTGTGCGGAAGCTACAGCTCCCACAAGAGCAGGGTCAACACTGGTCTGAATCTGGGATGCGAATGAAACACCGTTTGCGTGGCTGACAGTGGTCCCCAACTCCTCTGCAAGGAATTCAAGAGAAGTGGCACCTGATGCCTTCTCCTTAAGTTCAGCATACTTGGCATCTATCTGCTGCCTGGTGCTGAGAATGGTCGCAATCGACTTTGAAACTTCATTGAGAGTGGCTGTACCTTCCTTATGGACTCCGGTAACGGCTGCAACGAAGTAGTATTTGTTGTCAACGGTGATGACATCCGAAACGTCACCGACACCTGTCTTCTTCTCAAATGCCCAACGGACAAGTTCACGTGCATTTTCAGCCTGTCCTACACGACGGGTCGTCTCAAGAACGCCGTTCATAGGGATTACGGGATGATTCTCCTGTGAGACTATCTGTGAGAACTTCTCATACTTGCCTTCACTTGCATCTGCAAGGGTTGTAGCCTTAATCTGGAAATCGCGGTAGGTTGCGTCGGAAGGAAGTGTATTCTTCACCAGGGTGGCAAGTTGGAACTTCTTGACCGGCTTGGTCTTCTCTGAAATATAGACTACAAAATTGGCTTGAGCATTTGCGCTCTTGACAACAGCAGCCTTGTCGGCGAGAGTGAAGAGAGAGGCGAACTCTGTCAGACCGGTAGCCTGGACAGCTTCCTGAGTGAACCATCCGAGCTCCTTGAATTCGGGAGTCATACCTGACTTTTTGACAACTGCAAGAAGAGAGTCCGCAGTGGCCTCCTGCCCGAGGGGATACACAACATAGTGGATATGAAGAGAATCCGGCATTACCTGAGAATCTGCAATTCTGGCGGCGGAGAAGGTGTTCTGCTCAACGTGAATCTGGCTGACACCCTGCACGCGGCCTTCAGCCAGGTCAACGAACTCGGGAACAGATGAAAGCTGCTCAAGGGAGAAATACATTGTGTTGAACTTGCTGTCGGAATTGAGAGTGATGAAGTTGCGCAAGTTGTCGGCTGTCTTGAACTGCTCATAGAGTGCGTCGAACTCCTCACGGGCAGCGGCGATATCCTCTGCGGAAGGAACGACTTCCCACATAACATACTCAATGTCACGGCTTTCGGGCTGCTTCATAAGATGTTTGTGCTGGTCGTAATATTTCTTGATTTCAGATCCTGAAACCGCCTTGGAAGTGTCGGGAGTGAAACCGGCAGATACAAGGATGTAGTCCACGTCGGCGGTGGTGTTGCCTTCTTCAATCAGACGTGATTTCTGGACGTCGCTCAGATTAGCGCTTGCTGAAATCAGGGAACCGTATTTGGTATAGAGCTGGGTACGGAGAACCTCGTCCTCAAGGAAATTGTAATATCGGGATGAATTGCCTGTCTCGTCCAAATCCACACCCTGGACGAAATTCACGAATGCCTCGCGGCTGAAGTTTCCTTTTTCATCAAGGAAAGGTTGCTGACGCAGAAGCACGGGGGAGATGCTGGAACCCTGAGTGAGGTCGTACATCTCGGCGTCGGATACAGCCAGACCGGCATCTTCGGCTATGGGAAGGAACACTCTCTGGTCGAAAATCGACTGCCAGGCAGCATCGCGAAGTGAAGCCTGGGCCTCTTCGCTTGTAGCACCCTGACCGAGAAGTTCAGCCAGCCTTGTATATTGGTCATACTCCTCATAGAAATCCTGATAGGAGACGGACTTGCCGTCCATCTTTCCAACCTGATTGTCCGAAGAGACCATTCTTGCCGCTGAGCCCAGGGTCTGCGGGTCAAGAATAAATGAGAGCAGAGCCACTGCAATAAGGATTGATATGAGAATCCCGAATTTTACACGGATTTTTTCCAGTACCGCCATTGTCTATTAAGTTTAAGTAGTTAATTTTTCGTTTTAGAAGGCAAAAGTACATAAAAATCTGAAACTAGATGCAAAAAAGTAAAACATTGCACCAGATTATGATTTTTCAGCGCCTTGGTCCAAGAACATTGACCGTATCAACGTAAACGTCCGCTGAATCGCGGGCAATCGAATAGGAATCGAAGGGCCGGAGAATGATGGAATTGCGGGCCCTCTCGTCGGAAGTCATCCCGTAGCCCTGCATCATACCGCTGTAGGAGGTCAGTTTGACATAACAGTCGGTATAGATTTTCTGCTCCTCACGGTTCCACCAGAGGGTGTCCGTCTCGATTTTCTGTCCTTCGATATGGTTCACTATGACAACATCGCCGTAGGCACACCAGCTTTCCTCCCCGGTGACGGTGTTGTGACGGGCCTCGGCCGCCACTATGGTAGTCTCCAACTCCCCGTCTGCGGTATAGGCATATACGTTGAACCCTCCGCGGTAAAGTTCATAGGCAAATTGTACACTGTCTTTTGCATAGGAGTATCTCTCCATCACGGGAGAGAGCATCCTCATCGAGACGTTTCCGTTCTGAGTCCGGACAATCACCATCGAATCGACGGTCTGGACGGGAACGGTGGAAAAATCGTAAGCCTCGGACTGCGGAGCCTTGCAATTTGAGACAAACATAGCCGCCACAAGAATGGCGGCTATTGTATATAAACTGTTGAAGTGTCTCACTTTATTTTGCGGTACGGACAGTGGTGCGCTCGGACATTCCGTTGCAGGATACAGTGTAGCCCTCACCGTCAATCACATCATACATAAAGGCGTCAGCCTGCATAGGGAAATATTTGCGATACTGGGCAGCAAGACCGTTGGCCTCCTCTTCGAGAGTAGGGTCAGCGGCTTTTGCCTTGGCTGCATAATCACTTGCAACCCAGAACTGAGCGCGGCTTGAAATCTCGTCACCACCACATTTCTGGCTTCCCCATACAGTTGCGATAAGGAGGTAAGCCTTACCCTTGTATGCATCGCTCAACTCAGCAACTTCCTTTGCCTTGGCAACTGCAGCGGCGGATTTACCGCATTTCTTGAAAAGGAAGGTTGCAAGCTCGAAGGTGTATTCGACGCGTGTCTGGACATCCTGAGGATCAATCAGAGTGATGGACTGCTCAAGAGCCTCAGCCGCCTTTGCGTCATCGTCGCGGGAAGCGTACAACTTGTAGAGAGCGTGAGTGGAAGTAGCGGTAGGATTGATTGCATTGAGGCTTTCGACTGACTTGAGGAAAAGCTCAGTCTCGACGCAGTCGCTCTTGGTGAGCATCTTCACGATAGCTGTCAGAGATGCCTCATCATTGGGAGCGGCCTCATAACGGGGAGTGAAGAGAGCCACAAGATTGTCGCAGGAGGCAACTCCGCTGTCCGCGAAGACTGTCTCGAAATCCTGTTTTGCACCTACGATCTCACCGAGTTTGGGAGAATTCTGCTCAAGAGCGATTTTCTCATCAATCACTTCGAGGATTTTTGTGTAATTGGCCATAAGGTCATCAGCCTTCATAGAACCCTTCTTGTAGAGCTCGACGGCTGCCTGCATCTGCTTTACATAGACTGCGGGGCTTGCCTTTGTGCCGATTTTCTCTATGATGTCCGTAAGCTCGGAATAGAGGCGGTCGTTGTCATTGGCAAAGAAGTTGATGACGTTGAGAGCCTTGTTGTCCAAACTTCTGTCGGCGTTCTTGGGATAGAATTCCGCACGGACGTCAGACAGCATAAGGAGAGTGTCCACAAGTTCCTTCACCCTCTGGGGATTTTTCGCATTGGCCTTGATTTCGCGGCTGATGATGGTCTGACCGTGAGTGAAGAGATTCTGGCTTGCTGTGGGAGGGCAGATGGAAAGGGCCTGGCGCCAGGAGGGAGCGGCCGCATCGTAATTTTTCTGTTTAACGTATTCCTGATAGTATGACAGGTATTTTACACATTCGGCGCTGTCTTTTCCGAAACGGCCTTGAGCCATTACGGGAAGCGCAACTACCATTGCAAGCAGAATTAATGCTGTCTTTTTCATAATTTGATGTTTCGATTTGCGCAAATATAATAAAATCTTTTGGAATCTTAAAAAAACACCCTCCCTACTGATAGAGGTTCTTGAGGAACCAGATGTCGAACATATCGAACGAAAGGTTGAACATCACATATCTCTCACGAATCATATTGTCCTCCATTGTTCCGCGCTGCCCTATGTCCAGGCCGAAGGAGATTGCGTTGTAGTAGCGGAAGACAGGAAAACTCATACCGAAAGTCACTCCGGTGGCGGAAACCTGATGTCCTCCGATGTTGACGTAACTTTTCTCGTGATAGAATCCGGCACTGTATGTAACTTTTTTCATATAGTAGCGGATATCGTATCTGTTGGGGGTAAACTGCACACCGGCACGGATTGCAGAAGATTTGGTCGCATAGAAATCCACCCCGGGAGAACCTTCAAAGCCGACACCGGTCCAATCCTGGAAAGTGTAGTCAACGTTGACCTTCCAGGTGTCCTTGGAAGAAAACCCGAGAGCCACGCCCGTCTGGGCAGGTATCCTGTAGCCTTTGACGTCACCTTTGTCGAAACGGATGGTATCGGTGGAGACGTTGCTGACTCCAAAGGCATACCTGGTCCTGTAACCCTTGATGTCGGTGCCGAGGTTGTATGTTGCTCCGAGGCTGAGTGTATTACCTTTTCCGAGGGGTTGCTCGTACTGAAGCCCGAATTTTGCGCTGAAACCGCTCATCACATAACTCCACCCTGTTGTCAGGGAACGGTAAGAATCATCGGTATTGAACTCCGCTATGCTGTATCTCTCAATATTGCCGAAATACCACTGCCCGTCCACTCCTAGACTGAGTCTTTTCCAAAATGTGACACCTGCACCAAGAAAAGCTTGATACAGAGAACCTTCACCTATTCTTTTGTAGTTGATGTCGCCTGCTTCAGCTATAAGTTCATCATCAGTTTCTCGTGCCTGGAAGTTATAGTTCACGGCACTGTAGGGCTGAATTCCGAGCTTGAATGCCGAATGCTTGTAAATTGGAAGAGAAGCAACTATGTGATGGATGTTGAAGGTGTTGCTTGCAGAACGGGCTTTGACTGTCCTTGCAGGCTCGAACGGGTCGGGATTGTCGCAGTCATAGATAGTGTTGCGGCTCTCAATGCCTATGTCGAACATAAATGCCTTTTCGGCTCGCGCAGTCACAGCCGCAGGGTTGAGCATATTTATGACTCTCTCGTTACGGTCGGCAATGCCGGTCCCGCCCATAGAGAGGTTATAGGAATTACCCTGCTTGAGGATATCCCCGAAACCGAACAGTGAATAGGGAGTGCTGCTGTTGGCGGCATCCCCTTTCTGCGCCCAGGCGACACTTGCCGCGAAGAGAGCGAAAACAAAAATCAAATATCTGAATCTCAGCATACTTTCATATCCCGAATTAGGGACGAACAACAAAGGTATGAAAATTCAACAATTATACCAAAAACTGCTTCAGGCAGGAGAGGGCTTCCGACACGGAACTCACTTTATCGGCTTTGATGTAAAGTTTTCCTGAAAGTTCCGTCAACTGGTATTTTTTAAGAACTGCTATTTGTGAGAGAATTCTTCCAAATAAATCGGACTTATAGAAAGCAGAATTCCTGTCGGATATGAAATAGGCGAGCATCATATTGTTTTTCAATACAATGCGTTCAATACCAAGTTTTCCGGCCAAAAGTCTTAGACGTACTATATCGACAAGCTCGAGAACAGGCTGTGGCAGCGGGGAACCGAAACGGTCCGCTATTCCCGATATGAAATTTCTTATCTGCTCCTCAGAAGTGATGGCATCGAGTTCACGATAGAGCCTTATCTTTTCGGCCGGTACATTGACATAACTGTCCGGAATAAGTATTTCAAGGTCCGTCTCCACCAGCGTGTCAACAAGAATACCGTCTCTTGTCACATCCATCTGCTCCACACCTATCTCCTGCATAGCTTCCTTGAGTATTCGCATATAAGTCTCAAATCCCATTTCAGCCATAAATCCGCTCTGCTGAGCCCCGAGGAGATTGCCGGCGCCCCTTATGTCAAGGTCCTGCATAGCTATGCTGAAACCGCTGCCAAGGTCGGAGAAAGCTTCAAGAGCCTTTATTCTGCGGTGAGCGTCCTCCGTGAGGGCTGCCGGATCAGGAACAACCAGATAGCAGAATGCTTTCATATTGCTGCGCCCCACCCTTCCTCTGAGCTGGTGCAAATCTCCCAGTCCGAAATGCTGCGCGTTGTTGATAATCATCGTGTTGGCGTTGGGTATATCTATTCCGTTCTCAATTATGGTAGTGGAAAGAAGAATGTCATAATCCCCTGCGATGAAGTCTATTATCTTCTTTTCCAGCACATCAGGGTCCATACGCCCGTGCGCTGTGCAGATTTCCGCCTGAGGACAGAGACTGTGCAGTGTATCTTCTATTCTGTAGATATCTTCAATCCTGTTGTGAACGAAATAGACCTGTCCTCCCCTTTCTATTTCTCTCTGAATGATTTCCGAAATATATTCACGGTCAAAACTGATGATTTCGGTGGCAACAGGCAGACGGTTCGGAGGGGGTGTCTGAAGGACGGACATATCCCTTGCTCCGAGCAGACTGAACTGCAGTGTCCTCGGTATTGGTGTGGCTGTAAGGGTAAGAGTATCAACATTGTTCTTTATAATTCTTATCTTCTCCTTTGCCTGAACCCCGAATTTCTGTTCCTCATCAATTATAAGAAGACCCAAATCCCTGAATTTTATGCTTTTTCCAAGAAGTTTGTGGGTGCCTATAAGAATGTCTATTTTTCCGTCGGCCAGATCCTGTTCAAGTTGTTTGACCTCCTTTGCGGTGCGCAGACGTGAAAGGTAATCGATTCTGCACGGAAAATCCTTGAGACGTTCGCTGAAGGTATGATAATGCTGCAGCGCGAGTATGGTGGTGGGTACAAGAAGCGCCACCTGTTTGGAATCGCAAACTGCCTTGAATGCCGCACGGACTGCAATTTCTGTCTTTCCGAAACCGACATCACCGCATATGAGACGGTCCATCGGGTGAATGCTCTCCATATCAGCCTTAACTGCTTCATTAGCCCTCATCTGATCTGGAGTATCCTCAAACATAAAGGATGATTCAAGTTCCTGTTGCAAGTAGCTGTCGGGGGAATATGCAAAACCTTCTGCCTGCTGCCTGCCTGCATACAGAGCAATGAGATCTTTTGCAATATCCTTTACTTTTCTCTTTACATTCTGTTTAAGATTGTCCCAGGTCTTTGAGCCGAGTTTGTAGATTTTTGGCGGAAGACCGTCTCTGGATTTGTATTTTGCTATCCTGTGAAGAGAGTGTATTGAAACAAATATGACGTCACCATCCTTGTATATCAATTTGACAGCCTCCTGTACCCTTCCCTGCAGATTTGTCTTCACAAGGCCTCCGTACTGCCCCACTCCGTGTTCTATATGGACAACGTAATCCCCTACCTGAAGGGAATTAAGCTGTGCAACCGTCATCTGTTCGCTCCGCTCCAACTGACGGTTTACCTTTATTTTATGGTATCTGTCAAATATTTGGTGATCAGTATAATAACAGATTTTTTCATCGTGATCAATATATCCCTCGTGAAGGGAAATATTGACGAATTCAGGCATACGCGCTATCGGATACTGCCTTAAAATCTCAGCAAGACGACGTCGCTGGGCATCATTTGGAGAAAGTATCTTTACCTTATAACCTTCTATTGTACGCTGGGCTATGTCCTTGGAAAGGTTTTCGAAGTTTTTTCCGAAAACAGGCTGGGGACTTACATTCAATTTCTTATAATTACTTCTTCCTGCAACTATTCTGAAATCAATTATTTCTGATCCTTCCGGAATGATTTCCATAAAAGGAACGTATTCATCGTCGGAATGGTTTGTATCGAGGTTCGGATATATCTTAACTTCCTCCAATTCACCGGTGGAGAGTTGGGTGTTGACGTCGAATATCCTTATCGATTCTATTTCGTTCCCGAAGAAGTCTATTCTGTAAGGGTTTTCGTCTGCATAGGAAAATATATCTACTATTCCTCCCCTCAATGCATATTCACCCGGTATGGTAACAAAATCAGCTTTTGTGAATCCGTTATACTGAAGGACTGCTCCTATTTCGTCGTGTGTTATTTTACCTCCTATTGAAAGATGAAGTATAGTTTGCCTTATTTCATTAATTTTCAATACTTTCTCTTCAATAGCAGCGGTGTACGTAACTATTATGACAGGGGTTTTTCCTTCATAGGAGGAAATTGCAGCAAGTGAAGAAGTACGCTGCAGTTGAGCCGTTGCTTTCTTGTATTCACTTTTTTCACTTGTTGCCGGGAAAAAAAATAGTTTGTCCTCCGAGAAGAAATTGTCAAGGTCTGATGCAAGATAATAGGCCTCTTTCCTTGTATCGGTCAACAGCAGATATAGTCTGTTGTCTTGTATCTCTTTTCCTAATCTGACCGCCTCTGCCGAAAGTATCATTTTTATTAAAATAGTGTTGAGTCAGTTCCCACTCTCTTGAGATTGAGGTGGCTGTATGCCAAATCGGTAGCTACCCTGCCGCGGGGTGTACGGCTGAGAAAACCTTCTTTTATAAGGAAAGGTTCATAGACTTCTTCAAGTGTCCCAGTGTCTTCGCTGATTGCAGTGGCTATGGTGCTTGCCCCTACAGGACCTCCGTTGAATTTTTCTATTATGGTATGAAGTATCTTGTTGTCAATGAAATCCAAACCTCTTTTGTCTATATTGAGGGCCTGAAGCGAGAATCTGGTGATTTCAAGATTTATGGTTCCGTTCCCTTTCACCTGTGCGAAGTCCCTTACACGCCTGAGAAGGGAATTGGCTATCCTTGGGGTTCCTCTGCTGCGAAGTGCTATTTCCATCGCCGCATCGTCCTCTATTATTATATCAAGGATAGAGGCACTTCTTTTTATTATTTTGAAAAGTATTTCTGCATCGTAGTATTCGAGGTGACACTGTATTCCGAACCTAGCTCTGAGAGGAGATGTAAGCAGTCCGCTTCTTGTCGTTGCCCCTATAAGAGTGAATGGGCTCAAATCTATCTGTACAGTCCTTGCTCCAGGACCTTTGTCAATCATTATGTCGATTGTGTAGTCCTCCATCGCAGAGTAGAGGTATTCCTCTACAACAGGGCTCAGTCTGTGGATTTCGTCTATGAAAAGTACATCTCCTTTTTCAAGGGATGTCAGAAGTCCGGCAAGGTCTCCCGGCTTGTCAAGAACAGGACCGGACGTTATTTTGAGGTTTACCCCGAGTTCGGAGGCAACAATGTGGGCGAGTGTTGTTTTCCCAAGACCCGGAGGTCCGTGGAAGAGAATATGGTCAAGGGATTCACCTCTAAGCAGCGCTGCTTTCACGAAAACACGCAGATTTTCAAGGACTTTTTCCTGTCCTGAAAAGTCTTCGAAACTGACTGGTCTTATCGCTTTGTCAAATTCGGATTCCCTGACGTAGGGTTCTGTGTGTGGATTGTAGTCGCTGTTCATCAGACACAAAAATAATAAATATAAAATTTATAGATATAGTTTATTTATCCTATTTATAATTGCTGTTGAAATGTTGATAAATTGATTTGAGAAAGATATCAATAGAAATATTAACAGAAAATGAACAGAAAAGAAGGGTTGGAATGGTGCGGAATGATATATGTTGAAAACTATGAAAAATGATTGTGTTGAAATAGCGGTGTTGATAAGTGTGTCGGTTAAATTTAGAAAAATAAATTTCAACTATTTGGGATTATTTTTAAGGGATGTTTGTAGGTTATTTTTTATCAACATATATCAAGAGAATATCAACAGTAATTTCAGTGTTTTATCAACAATATTTATTTTTAGTTTTAAAGGTTATATATACTGCTTTGAATGACCTAAGCGTCCGGCGGGCTAAAGCCCTGCTGCTCGGGACGCAAGCATAAAGATGCTTGCTGTGAACACCCTCGCGACCCGCGCTTGATAGCGGGAGGGGCCCAGCCTTATTTATGGGGCTCTGCCCCAAACCCCGCCGCTCCGGGCAGCTATTGCTCAGGCTTGCCCTGCCTGCCCTCCGCTAACGCCTGATGGCGTCTTATTAATTAAGTGCGGGTGCTTAGGTTCCTGAAGGCAGTATATATAACTCTTAATAATATAAACCAAAGGTATTTACTGTAAGGTGACTTTGGCTCCCGAAGAGGGAGGGGACCCACGTCAGTGGGGAGGATCACCGTCAGTAAATACCTTTGGTTTATTCAAAAACTATGTTTAATAATGACTTAGTCCTTGAATTTTGCGCAGAGGAATTCTCTGTTCAAGCGGGCTATGTGGCTGACTGAAATGTGTTTTGGACATTCCATCTCGCAGGCGCGGGTGTTGGTGCAGGCACCGAATCCCAACTCGTCCATCTTTGCAACCATAGCTTTTGCCCTGCGTGCTCCTTCAACTTTTCCCTGAGGAAGAAGTGCCAGTGAACTTACACGTGCAGCCACGAAAAGCATAGCCGAACCGTTCTTGCAAGTTGCGGCACAGGCACCGCAGCCTACACAGGCCGCCGCGTCCATACTTTCATCTGCATTTTTCTTGGGGATAGGAATTGCGTTTGCATCAGGAACTCCACCTGTATTGACACTTACGTAACCTCCTGCCTGAAGAATCTTGTCATATGCTCCACGGTCAACTACAAGGTCTTTGATTACAGGGAATCCACGGCTTCTCCAAGGTTCGATGGTGATGGTTGAACCATCCTTGAATTTGCGCATATAGAGCTGGCAGGTTGTGACTCCGCTCTCAGGACCGTGTGCACGGCCGTTGATATAGAGACTGCAGGCTCCGCAGATTCCTTCACGACAGTCGTGGTCGAAACTTACCGGACCGCTGTTCTTTCCCTTGCATCCCTTGTCGAATGCAACAGGATCAATCTGTGAAGAGGCAAGCTGCTCATTGAGAATATCCATCATTTCAAGGAAAGAAGTTCCCTCGGAAATGTTTTCGACTTTATATGTCTCAAAATGTCCTTCACTCTTGGCATCTCTCTGACGCCATACTTTAAGGGTAAAATTCATAGTTATTTTTTTTAATCATTCCTTAATCCTTGTAGTTTCGGGTCGCCACGTGAGCGAATTCGAACTTGAGAGGTTCCTTATGAAGTTCCGGAGCCTTGTCACCGTTGTATTCCCAGGCTGAAACGTACATATAGTTCTTGTCGTCGCGAAGTGTCTCGCCCTCTTCAGTCTGCATCTCCTCGCGGAAATGACCGCCGCAGGATTCGCTTCTGTTCAGGGCATCGCGTGCCATAAGTTCACCTATTTCAAGGAAATCTGCAACTCTGAGTGCTTTTTCGAGTTCCTGGTTGAACACTTCTTTCTCTCCTGCAACATAAACGTTGCTCCAGAATTCCTTCTTCAATTCACCGATAAGTTCAATGGCTTTTTTAAGACCGGCTTCGTTACGGGCCATACCTACGTATTCCCACATAATGTGACCGAGTTCCTTGTGGATTGAGTCGGGAGTACGTTTGCCCTTGATGTTCATAAGCTTGTCAATCTTCTCCCTTACAGCTTTTTCAGCGGCCTCGAATTCGGGGGCGTTGGTGTCTGTCTTTGGATCCTTGAAGCGGCTTGCAAGATAGTCGCCAATTGTGTAGGGAAGGATAAAATATCCGTCGGCAAGACCCTGCATAAGGGCTGATGCACCGAGACGGTTTCCACCGTGGTCGGAGAAGTTGGCTTCACCGATGGCGTAGAGACCGGGGATGGTGGTCATAAGGTTGTAATCGACCCAGAGACCTCCCATCGTGTAGTGGATGGCGGGATAAATCATCATAGGCTCATCGTGAGGATCAACGTCGGTGATTTCCTTGTACATATCGAAGAGGTTGCCGTAACGTGCGTCAACAACTTCACGGCCGAGACGTTCGAAAGCATATTTGAAATCAAGGAATACTGCCTTGCCTGTATTGTTTACACCGAAACCTGCGTCACAGCGCTCCTTGGCTGCACGTGAAGCGACGTCACGGGGAACGAGGTTACCGAATGCGGGGTAACGGCGCTCGAGGTAGAAGTCACGGTCTTCATCAGGAATATCGGAACCTTTGATTTTACCCTCCTGGAGTTTCTTGGCATCCTCAAGTTTCTTGGGAACCCAGATACGTCCGTCATTTCTGAGGGATTCACTCATAAGGGTGAGCTTGCTCTGCTGGTCTCCGTGGATGGGGATGCAGGTAGGGTGAATCTGCGCGAAGCAGGGATTTGCAAAGAATGCACCCTTCCTGTAGCACTGCCAGGCCGCTGAACCGTTGGAGTTCATAGCGTTGGTGGAGAGGAAGTATGTATTTCCGTATCCGCCGGAGGCGATTACAACTGCGTGAGCCCCGAAGCGTTCGATTTTGCCGTTTGTAAGGTTACGGGCGATGATACCCTTGGCCTCACCGTTGATGAGCACGAGGTCGAGCATTTCGTGACGGGGATATGATTTGACGGAACCTTTGGCTACCTGACGGTTGAGGGCCGCGTATGCTCCGAGAAGAAGCTGCTGTCCGGTCTGGCCGCGGGCATAGAACGTACGGGACACCTGCGCCCCGCCGAAAGAGCGGTTGTCGAGCAATCCGCCGTAGTCGCGCGCGAAGGGAACACCCTGAGCCACACACTGGTCAATGATATTGTTTGATACTTCGGCCAGACGATATACATTGGCCTCGCGGCTGCGGTAGTCACCACCTTTGATGGTGTCGTAGAACAGACGGTAGATTGAGTCGTTGTCATTCTGATAGTTTTTTGCGGCATTGATACCACCTTGAGCCGCAATGGAGTGGGCGCGACGAGGAGAGTCGCTGATGCAGAAGACTTTGACGTTGTAACCAAGCTCACCGAGAGAAGCGGCAGCAGAAGCGCCGCCAAGTCCGGTACCGATTACGATAATCTCCATTTTCCGTTTGTTGGCAGGGCTTACAACCTTGATTGATGCTTTGTGGTTTGACCACTTCTGCTGGATAGGCCCTTCAGGAATTTTTGATACTAGTTCTGTCATATATGATAGCGTTGATTTGTTTCAGATTCTGCAAATGTCGGAAATTTCAACAATATTTGCAATTATTGTTATCTTTGTAGATATGGAATCATTTATCATATCAAACGGGATATCCGTGCATATCTGGGACACTGCCGATGAAGGAACTCCTGCAGGAGCGCAGGATATGATACTTCTTCACGGCTATCTGGAGACAATGTATATCTTCAATGAACTTGTCGCCTCCCTGAAGGATAATTACAGGGTGATAGTGCTTGACCTGCCTGGTCACGGGCTGACAGACAGCGCACCAGCAGGTGACAACTCTTTGAGTGTCAACAGTGTGGAATTCGATGTCCCCGTAATCTGCGGGGTTCTGGACAAGCTCGGTGTGAAGAAGGCTGTGATTGCAGGTCACTCGATGGGCGGTTATATAACCCTTGAATGCATCAAGGAACATCCTGAAAGGTTTACAAAGGCTATTCTTCTATGCTCACACCCCTATCCTGATATGCCGGAAGTTGCACAGAACCGCGAAAGGGAGATTAAAGTGGTACAGGCAGGTAAACTTCCCATCCTTGCAGAGGCTTCCATTCCCAAGATGTACTGTCCTGCCAATCTCAGATCTTGTGACGAGAAGATCAGGGAAACGATTGAACTGTGCGAGACTCACGATCCGGAAGGCATAGTAGCGTCCATAAGGGGGATAAAGTGCCGTCCCGACCTGCGGTCCGTTATGGAGACACTCCCCTGCCCCGTTATGCTCATACACGGCGACCACGACAATTTCCTTCCACTGGAAAGGGTTGCGGAGATGAAAAAATTGTACCCTGAAGTGACATATTGTCTGATTCCCAATTGCGGCCACAATCCTTTCATAGAGGATACGGCTGCGACCGTGGCGGCAATCGACCTGTTCTGCAACAGGTAATCTGCACTATTTCAGCATTTTGAATATATCGCTCCTCAGGTCGTCGATTCCGATGCGGTCTTTGGCGGAGATGAATATGCAGGGAGTGTTCTGTTTTGATATCCAGGAGGCTTTCAGTTCTTCGAGGGTGAAGTTGCGGGAGGTCTTCAGGTCTATTGAAAATTCATCGAACGGCTCATAGGTGTATGCATCTATCTTATTGAATATCATATAAGTAGGCTTGTCTGCGGCACCTATTTCCCGCAGTGTCCGGTTGACGGTTGCAATCTGGTCCTCGAAATTGCGATGGGAGATATCCACCACGTGGAGAAGGATGTCTGCTTCGCGGACTTCGTCCAGAGTGCTCTTGAAGGATTCTATAAGTTGGGTGGGAAGTTTCCGGATGAATCCGACGGTGTCGCTCAGAAGAAAAGGCTTGGTGTCGATGACAACCTTGCGTACGGTGGTGTCGAGGGTAGCGAAAAGCTTGTTCTCGGCAAATACATCGCTTTTTGCCAGAAGGTTCATTATCGTGGATTTGCCCACATTGGTATAGCCTACCAGAGCGATTCTTGTCATACCGCCGCGGTTTGACCTCTGAGAGGCCATCTGGCGGTCGATTTTTGACAACTGCTCCTTCAGGCGGCTGATTTTGTCGAGCACGATACGGCGGTCCGTCTCCAGCTGGCTCTCTCCCGGACCTCTCATATTGAGGCCCCCCTTCCCTCCCCTCTGCCTTTCAAGGTGAGTCCACATACCTGTAAGACGCGGGTAAAGATATTGGTACTGCGCCAGTTCCACCTGAGTCTTGGCGTATGCCGTCTGGGCTCTGTCAGCGAAAATGTCCAGGATAAGCCCTGTCCGATCCACAACACTGCAGTGGTGATCACTTTTGAAGTTGAGGGTGCGTTCGATGTTGCGCATCTGCGAGGGAGAGAGTTCGTCATCGAAAATCAGGTAATCAGTCTCCGTAGCGCGGATATAGGCATTGATTTCCTCGAGTTTCCCGGTCCCGATGTAGGTGTGGGAGTTGGGATGGTCCAGCTTCTGGGTGAAGCGCTTCTCCCCCACTACACCTGCCGTCAGTGCAAGGAATTGCAGTTCGTCAAGGTATTCGTTGACCTGGGATTCATCCTGGGACTGGTTTATCACAGCGACAAAAGCTGCGGTATAGACGTGTGTATCGATTGTGTCGTACATAGTTAGTAAAGCGTATGGCTCCTGTATGTCACGAAATAGGACTTCGCTTCGCTCATCCCTCCCAGCCTGACGGCTGGGCCCCTCCCGCTATCAAGCGCGGGTGCTTAGGTCCTATTTCGTGACATACAGGAGCCATAAAAGGCAATGGAAATGATGTGAAAATTGAATTAAAAAAGCATGGCACTGGGATGCACCATGCTTGAATATTTGTTTTCAACAGTTTCTTACTGGAGTCTGAAGATAACGGGGAAAGTGTAGGTAACCTTCACCGGCCTTTCTCTCTGACGACCAGGCGTCCACTTGGGTGACTGGGAAACGATGCGGACAGCTTCCTTGTCGAGGGATGAGTCAACGCCACGGAGAACGATGACGTTGCTGACAGAACCGTCGGTATTTACCGTGAACTGCAGTGTCACACGCCCTTGAATTCCGTTTTCCTTCGCGATTTCAGGATAAACGAGCTTGCTGTTGACCCACTTTGAGAAAGTGTTTGCGTCACCGCCCTGGAATTTGGGCTTCTCCTCAACGAATGCGAAAGGAATGGCTTCCTCTTCAACTTCCTCTTCCACAACTTCAGTGTGATATTCCATAATTTCCACACCGATTGAGGCGTCATCCTCCATATTTACGAAGAGGTCGTCAGCTACTTCTACGTCATCGTCAACGATGTCGATGACATCGGACAGGACAGGTGTCTTGGGCATTTCGGGGGGAGTCTGAGGCTGCTCCTGAGTGATGGGGATGATTTCCTCCTCAATCACCTGCTGCTGAGCTGTAAGGTCTATCATCTCAGCCTTCTCCGAGGTTGACCACTCAAATGCTACGAGGACAACCAGCAGAACTGCGGCAAGACCGATTTCCATAAACAGAGCTCTCTTGTTCGTGAGGTCCGCTTTGGGGGTTTTCTTGATTTCCATATCTGAATTTTTAATTTCTTTTACTTTATCGCATCAAAGCCTACCGGCATTGTTTCGTAAAAATAAGAAGAAATTTTCTATTATCCCAAAATATTTTGGGGGAAAATGTTGAAAACTTTTTTACGATTCTTCAAAAAATACTGACAATTAGCGTTTTAGGATATTGCTTTCGTAAAGGACGTTATTAACATTCTTCACGGCTGCGGCGCTCTTGTCAAATGATGCTTTCTCTTCAGCTGTCAGTTCGTATGAGAGAACCTTCTCGCATCCACGCTTGCCGATAACAGCGGGAACACCGATGCAAAGGTCTTCGTGACCGTATTCACCTTCCAGATAGCAGCAGCAGGGGAATACCTTCTTCTCGTCAAGAAGAATGGATTTTACCATAACCGCGCAGGATGCTCCGGGTGCGTACCAGGCTGAAGTTCCGAGGAATTTGGTGAGAGTAGCACCACCTACCATAGTGTCAGCGACAACTTTCTGGCAGACAGATTTCTTGAGAACACCTGCAACAGGTGCGCATTTGTAAGTGGCCTTGCTGATGAGGGGAACCATCGTGGTGTCTCCGTGACCTCCGATAACGATGCCTTCAACGTCGCTGGGAGCGGCTTTCAGGGCCTGGCTCAGGTAGTAGCAGAAACGGCTGCTGTCGAGCTGTCCGCCCATACCGATTACGCGGTTCTTGGGAAGTCCGGAAGCTTTGAGAGCAAGATAAGTCATCGTGTCCATAGGGTTGGAAATCACGATGAAAATCGCTTTGGGAGAGTATTTCAGAGCACTGGTGACAACTCCGTTGACGATTCCTGCGTTTACACCGATGAGTTCTTCGCGTGTCATTCCGGGTTTGCGGGGAATGCCTGAAGTGATGATGACAACATCAGAGTTGCGGGTTGCGGCGTAGTCGTTTGTTACGCCTTTGATGCGGGTGTCAAAGCCGTACATCTTTGCAGTCTGCATCATATCGATGGCTTTACCTTCAGAAATGCCTTCCTTGATGTCGAGAAGAACCAATTCTGAACAAATTTTGAGGTGTGCAATAGCGTTTGCACAGGTGGCGCCTACGTTCCCGGCTCCGATAACTGTAACTTTTGACATAATTTTATTATTTTTGTGACTTGTTAGCACGTTAACATTTCAATCCTGCAAAGTTAATAAAAAAGTTATGATTCGGTTTTTTTCTGAGGGAATCAAATTCAATTTGAAAGGAAAACGGGCCACCGCGGCGTGGTTGAAAGAAGTTGCCGCCTCGCGCCGATTCGCGATAGGGGATCTCAACTATATTTTCTGCAGTGACGGATATCTGCTCGAAGTGAACAGGGAATTCCTTGGGCACGACTACTATACCGACATCATAACTTTTGACAACAGCCAGGATTACTATTTCGAGACGGGCAGGGAAGGGGTGAGTGGAGATGTGTATATCTCGATAGATACAGTCCGCAACAACGGCGAACAATACGGGGAGGGATTTGAACGCGAACTCCGAAGGGTGATTGTCCACGGACTGCTGCACCTGACAGGATGCGATGACACCACTCCTGCTCTCGAGAAAAAGATGCATGCCGCCGAAGACGATGCTTTGAGGATGTGGCACTTCTGATGTTCGAAGCAACATATGTCACTGTGAATGAGATACATTAGTTATGTATGATGTGATTGTCATAGGAGCCGGGCACGCCGGATGCGAAGCCGCCCACGCCGCAGCAAAGCTGGGATCTTCAACGTTGCTGATAACTCAGGACCTGACGAAAGTGGCTCAGATGTCCTGCAATCCCGCTGTCGGTGGAATTGCTAAAGGTCAGATAGTCAGAGAGATAGATGCTCTTGGAGGAATGATGGGGCTTGTCACTGACGCCTCAACGATACAGTTCAGGATGCTCAATTCCTCAAAAGGTCCTGCGATGTGGAGTCCGCGTGCTCAGTGTGACAAAATGGCCTTTTCCTGGAACTGGAGACTTGCTCTCGAAAACACCTCGGGGTTAGACCTTTGGCAGGATACGGTAGTGTCGGTAACCCTCCGGGAATCGCATATTTTCACAGTCCGCGTATCAATGGGAGCAGAATTCGAGTCACGGAGCGTTATCCTGACGGCCGGAACATTCCTTGGGGGCAAACTGTTCATCGGGGAGAATTCCGCTGAAGGCGGCAGGATAGGGGAGATGCCATCAAACGGGCTGACCGAACTTCTTGCCGAGCGCGGCATCGTGACAGGAAGGATGAAGACAGGGACACCTCCCAGAATAGATATCCGTTCCCTGGACACTACTGACTTCGAGGTGCAGCCCGGAGATGCCGAGCCTTCCAGATTCTCCTATCTTCCGATACCCAGCCCCATACAGCAGGGACCCGGCCATCCCGCAAGAAATCAGAAACTTTGCTATATTGTCCATACCAATCCCAGGGTTCACCAGACCCTGAAATCAGGATTCGACAGGTCGCCTCTCTTCACGGGAAAAATACACGGTATCGGTCCGAGGTACTGCCCCTCCATTGAGGACAAGCTCAGAACATTTGCCGGCAAGGAAACTCATCAGCTGTTTCTTGAGCCTGAAGGACTTGAGACCTGCGAGTATTATCTACAGGGATTCTCATCTTCACTTCCATTGGACGTTCAGATGGAGGCTTTACGGCAGATAGAAGGTTTTGCCAACGTAAAGATTTTCCGTCCTGCATACGCAGTGGAATATGATTATTTCGACCCCACCCAGCTAAAGGCTACATTGGAGTCAAGAATAGTCGAGGGGCTCTATCTTGCCGGGCAGGTCAACGGTACCACCGGCTATGAAGAAGCGGCGGCACAGGGACTTATGGCCGGAATCAATGCTCATTTGAAGCTGCGTGGAAAGGAACCTTTCATATTAGGACGGGATCAGGCCTATATAGGAGTGCTGATTGACGACCTTATCACCAAAGGTGTCGATGAACCATACAGAATGTTCACTTCGAGAGCTGAATACAGGATTCTCCTGCGTCAGGACGATGCAGATTTGAGATTGACCGAGCTTGGGTATAAAATCGGGCTGGCTACCGAGGAGAGATATGTCCAGACGATGGAGAAATACAGGAGGGTCGATGATCTTGTTGCGGCTTTCAAGGATAATTCAATAAAGCCAGACATAGTTAATCCGTATCTCCAATCTGTTGGCTCTGCTGAAATTATGACATCAAAGCGGGCGGCTGAGTTGCTCACCCGGCCAGGGGTTGAGGCCAAAGGTCTTCTTGAATTTGTTCCACGTGGAACAGAAGAAATTCCCGGAGAGATTGTGGAGTCTGCCGAGATACGGATAAAATATGCCGGATATATTGAGAGGGAGAGGAAAATCGCTGATAAAATCAGACGTCTGGAGAATCTCGAAATTCCGGAGGATTATGATTTCAGCAGGATAGAAGGCCTTTCCATCGAGTGTCGGATGAAACTTAATAAATACAGGCCTCGCACTATTGCTCAAGCTTCACGCATCAGCGGAGTCTCTCCCGCTGATATTTCAGTGCTTTTTATCTATTTCGGAAGGTAAAATCAGATTCTGCTGCGTACAGCAAGGGGAGATTCTATTTCTCGTCAGTTTTGTAGATTTCGGAGATGACATCGGCATATCTGGCAAGGATGTGGCGACGTTTCAACTTAAGGGTCTGGGAAAGCATACCGTTGTCAGTGGTCCACTCATCGACAAGGAAGTGCTGCCTCTTAATCTGTTCGTGTGCGGCGAGGCCGGCATTGACCTTCTTCACTTCATTTTGCAGAAGTTTCCGGACAGCAGGTATTTCAAGCAGCAGGGCATCGTCTTTCACTGAAATTCTGTGGGATTTCGCAAAAGAACTTAGTTTTGAAATTTCAGGAATGATGATGGCCGAGGCGAATTTCTGGTTTTCGCCTATCACAATGGCCTGCTCGATATACGGGGACTCTTTCAGTCTGGTCTCGATGACTTGCGGAGCAACATATTTACCAGCGGAAAGTTTGAAGATTTCTTTCTTCCTGTCGGTGATTTTCAGGTATTTACCGTCCACTAGGCATCCTATGTCACCGGTATGGAGCCAGCCATCACTGTCAATGATTTGGGCAGTGGCTTCAGGATTCTTGTAGTATCCCAGCATTATGTGAGGACCGCGGGTGAGTATCTCTCCATCGTCTGCAAATGACAGTTCCGTCCCCTGGAGGGGGAACCCTACGGTACCGACAATGTTGATGCCGTCAGCCGGGCTGTTGACAGCGATTACCGGGGAAGTTTCTGTCATACCGTAACCCTCGAATATATAGAGCTTTGCGGCGTTGAAGGTATTGAGAATCCGGGCTTGAATCGAAGATCCTCCGGAGACGACGAGCATCTCTTTCCCTCCAAGATTTTCACGCCATTTGCGATAGACGAGCCGGTCGTAAATCTTTCTGACAAATTCCTTCAGGGCATTGGTTCTTAAAGCGTTGTAGTTATTGGCAAAATCCCAGGCAAAACTGTAAACCAGCCTTTTTATTCCGGTCAATTGTTTGCCTGCGGCCTCAAGCTTCCCGTACATCATCTCCAGAACTCGCGGCACTGCGCAGAATCCGTCTGCCTGGCAACTCTTGAGGTCGGAAGCAATCGTGGCCAGACTCTCCGCGTAATAAATGCTGATGCCAAGCATCTGGTATTCATAGTTCATAGTACGTTCATAGACGTGGCAGAGGGGAAGGAAACTGAGCATTCTGCAGGTAGAGTCCTTTGTCTGCCGGAGAGCGTGACCGTATGCGTTGAACATCAGATTGTAGTGGGAGAGCATAACGCCTTTCGGGACACCCGTGGTACCGGAGGTGTAGATGATGCTGCAGCATTCGTCCTGGCCGATGGTCGCCTTGTTCTGCTCCACAATGGGGGCGAATTTCTCCCTGTTTTCTTCCCCGAGCGCATAAAACTTTGACATACAGAAGATAGTGTCACTATCGTCCATCAGGATAATCTGTATGTCGCGGTCAATTTCCTCTGCAATCGGGGCAATCTTTTTATAGAGGGCCGGAGTTCCGACAAAAATCACCTGTGCATCTGAGTCAGTGAAGATATGAAGAAAATCATCGTGACTGAGAGTGGGATAGACAGGAACGTGAATCATATGGGCCAGGTTTGCTCCCATATCGATGAAATTCCATTCCGGGCGGTTACTGCAGATTGTTATGACCTTTGTCTGGGGAGCATATCCCGAAGCCAGCAGGCCGTATGCCACCAGATGTGCGCGGTCTATATACTGGTCAACACTCACTTTGTTCCACTTACCATTGCTTTTCCTGGCGATGATATCGTCCTTCGGGTATTTTTGCCGGAGGTTTTCCAAGATGTCGAAGGTTCGGGTGAAGGTCATCTTTGTCTTTTTTTTGCTCTAACCAACAAATATACGATTTTTTTCAATATAGGTCACTGAGCCTTCACCATCACGAAAATGTCCTCGCAGGGGGAGATTCCGAGGCTCTCCAGATCCTGGCCGCTGACATTTTCAAGGGCATCGGACTTCCTGAATGTCAGTGTTTTACCATCGCGTTTGAGCTCAAGTATGGCGGGCTTTCCCGCTGTCTCGCGGACCTGCAGGAGTATGCAGCCCTTCTCTCTTGCAGGGGAAATCGAAGTGATCATCAGGTCTTCGGATTCAACGTTCAGGCAGGAATTTTCCCCCGGATTTTTATCAGGAGTACCTTGAGGCAGGACACGTCCGTATGGCTGGACACGGTCTCCCATTGCAAAGCGAAGTGCCCCGGTGTCGGAGTTGTCGGGGGAGGAGGTGATGGTGTAGTTCCAGTGAATCTCTCCGCCCTGCGTAGCGCGGAAATTTGTCGTCCAATAGTTGTTGAGGACCCAGGAGAAGACGTGGGCCTTGTCGTAGGTCTTGATATACTGGAATTTGCCTTCGAGCAAACCTCCCATCATCATCAGAGGGGTTTCCTTGGATGAAAGCAGAACCTGATACCCGTCGCTGCGGGCCGCCGCGAAGTTCTGAATCGTGTTCCATCCGCTTGCAGTCCCCTCAAGCTGGTTCTCGCCGGGGCGGACGAATCCTCCCTGTACGTCGTATGTGAGCCTGTCTCCTGCGAAGGGGAATGCCACATAGAATGAGATAGGCTCGGGATTGGGCAGGGGCCGCATTGCGTAACTGAATTCGATTCGGGGCTCGTCATTATAAAGTTTGAGTTCATAACTGAACCCGTGTTCCGACAGGCCGTCGGCCTGGCCGCTGATATGGATGCTGCGGTAGACCGGACCGTTTTCGCCGGGAGTGACAGTCACATTCCTGACAGTTGTTCGGGATAGACCCTCGTAGGAGAAGTCCTTCATAGTCCATCTGTCGGCAAGAGTTTCGTAAATCAGCTGTCCTGCAGCCCATTCGGAGTCGGTGTCCAGCATCTGGCGCCGGGCAACCTTGTCATAGATACCGCTGATTCCTCCTCTTGAAGGGTCAATCTCAATCCGGTAGAAATCGTTCTCAAGGGTGGTCGGGTCCTTTTGTGCAATACTTTTGGATGGCGCCTTGCCGGGTACTATGCGGTATGTGCGGTAGCCCAGCGAGGGAATGTCTTTCACGTACATCCTGTAGTATGCGCCTTCAGTTCTTGATTCATAAGCCTGATAAGGGACTTCATTGCCTTTTTCATCGATGATGCGGCATCCGGAATCCTTGGGAAGGAGTTCGTAATCGACATAGAGGTCGCAGTAGGCATTCCGCCTCCAGGCAAGGGGATTGAAGAAGGTTATGGTCGGTTCTGCACAGCGGTGGATGAAGGTCTGCAGGAGGCCTCCGGATGTCTCATAGAGCATTTTGGCCTTTTTCTGCGCGGTCCAGGCGTATGAACCCTTGCATCCCCACTGAAGTTCTGTCTGGTAGCAGGTGGGGTCATCTATGGACTGGTGGAAGCCGAAGGTGTGCTCGTCGTAGAAGAGCAGGTTGTTGTGGATTTCCTCAATCTCGCCATTCACGTGGCCCGGTAAGGTGGCGCCAAGCAGCTGAGACATTGAGAGAAGAGCCTGGTTGGAGAGCATATCCGCCTGGGTTTTGCGGGCTTCGCCGGTTTCGCGCATTGCGGAGCCGAACCCGTCTGTCCACCAGTCGGGGTATGCGACTCTGTAGGCTTTGAGTTTGTCGGCGTGTTTCGCAGCGACTGCGTCTATGAATTCGTGTGCGGTGGCGCTGCGGAGTTTGGGCCATTCGTGGGTTTCGTTCCACTTTTTAATGAGGTTGCAGACTTTGTAGGAAGGGGGAGCGTTGTCGGTCCAGGCTCCGAGATACTGCAGGCCGATCTCACTGAAAGGGTATCCTGCTTTCTCCAGAGATTCCAGATATTCAAGGAGATTTTTCTCAAATTCCCTGCTGTCTCCAAGGATGCCGAGCATATTGCCTTTCATATAGTGCTCCGAGCGGAAGGCGATGAGACTGCGGCCGGAAGGGGACTCCCATTTGAAGAGGGTGGGGATGCTGAAAGGCTCAAGGGCGCGGTCAGTATGCTCTCCCATCCATAGGTAATTGACTCCTGCTTCGGGAAGAAAATCGGCAAGACACCAGGAGATGCCGTTCACGTCGTTCTGCATCGCTCCGGTGAAGGGGATGCCTTGCTGCTGAAGGCCTTTCAGGGGGAGGAGGAAATAGCGCATCGAGTTCTCGTCGGAGACCTCGGCCATATTGAAATACATTGCCGTTATTTCAATCTGTCCGCGTGCGATGCAGTCCTTCAGGCGCCGGACCTGCTCTGCGGGGCGGACTTTCACATATTCCGTTACGGCCCAGGAGGCCTCGCAGGTCCATCTGAACCTGGCATCATCGGGATAATCTTTGGTAATGTCGCAGTAATCGATTGCATAGTCGATGTAGCGGAGGTGCTCGGCGAGAATCTCGGTCTGAGGCTTGGTGTAGCCGATGTCCGTATGAGTGTGCTGTACCAGATAGATTGTCCAGTTTCGCTGTGGTGCGGCGGATGAGGGGGCGGGAATGGCGGTGGTGGCGAGAGCGAAGGCCAGAACCGCAAACAGAAGATTCTTCATAGGTCGTTCGTTTCTCCAAAGTTAGTCATATTTCGCCGCTGATGCAAATACGGAAATTATGGCTATATTGTGGGATGAAACACGTGACGGGATTGAAAAAGGCAATTTTTCATCCAATGGCGATGAAAATCCTGCTCTCGGGATGGAAAACGGCACTTTTCAATCCGGATATCAGAAAAAAAACATACGACATGAAAAAATTATTGACGGCGGCGGTGTCCGCGCTTATCGCTTCAAATCTTTTTGCACAACCCTGGCAGCCGCAGGAGTGGCCTGTGCTGACCAAGTATGATGCGGCTCATCTTCAGAGAGTTGCTCTGCCTCTCGGAGGCATCGGGACAGGCTCCGTATCTCTCGGAGGTCGCGGAGAACTGCGGGACTGGGAGATTATGAATGTCCCCGGAAAGGGGTACAGCACTGTCACCGACGGGAATGACGCCCCGTTTTTCGCCATCTATACGCGAAAGGCCGGGGGGGAGTCCGCCACCAGGATGCTGGCAGGTCCTCTTTATCCTCAGGAATATCTTCATTGTGAAGGGAGGCCGGTGAATCATCACGGTCTGCCCAGGTTCAGAAATGCGTCATTCGATGCCGCATATCCGTTCGGGCAGGTGAACCTTTCGGATGACGCAATGCCCGTGCGCGTCAGAATCAAGGGCTTCAATCCTCTGATTCCCGGAGATACCGATGCGAGCAGCCTTCCTGTGGCCGTGCTCAGTTATGAGGTGACAAACGTGACGGAATCTCCCGTTGAGGTGGCGGTCTGCGGCTCAATCCGCAATTTTGTTGGAAAGGACGGCAGGGAGAGCACTTACGACTGGAAGGGGGATTACATCCCTGTCGGCGCGAAGGGCAATGTGAATGAATACAGGGAAAATATTGATGCTGGTTTGAAGGGACTCTATTTTTATTCGCAGAGCATTGATCCCAAGCACCCCGCCTGGGGCAATTTCTCCCTTGTCACCGACTCCGACCAGAAGGTCACTTACAGAACTTTCTCCGTGGACAATGCGTGGGCGAACTCTGTCCTGAACTTTTGGGATGATTTCAGTGATGACGGGTTGATTTCCAATCCGAAAGCAAGTGTGCGCCATTCCGTGGGAGGAGACCAGGACCCGATGGGGTCCCTTGCCGTGAAAGCCTCGCTTGGGGCGGGGGAGACACGGACGTTCAATTTCTATCTCACCTGGAATTTTCCCAACAGAATCGCCTGGGCCTGGGACAATTACATCGTCGGCAATTACTACAGCGGGAAATATCCCGACTCCTGGGATGCGGCCGGCCGGATAGTGCCCGCCTTGCCGGAATATGAGGCACGGACTCTCGCGTTCGTGAACGCTCTGCTGTCATCTTCATATCCTTCCGCCGTCAAAGAGGCGGCTCTGTACAATCTGAACGTGCTGCGCTCCCAGACGGTCTTCCGCATAGCGGACGGACACCTGATGGGGTGGGAAGGGGTGATGGACAGGTTCGGTTCCTGCAACGGTTCCTGCACTCACGTATGGAATTACGAGACCGCCACGGCATTTCTGTTCAACGACCTTGCCCGGACTATGCGTGACGTGGAGTTCAAGATTGCGCTTCACGAGGACGGGGCGATGGCTTTCCGCACTGAACTTCCGTTCGATACCGGACAGAATCGGAGTACCGCTGCGGACGGTCAGCTGGGGTGCATAATGAAACTTTACCGCGAGTGGCAGCTGAGCGGGGACAATGCGTTTCTGGCTTCCTACTGGGAGCCTTGCAAGAGGGCTCTTTCTTTTGCCTGGGTTGAAGGAGGATGGGATGCCAACCGCGACGGAGTGATGGAGGGGTCGCAACATAATACTATGGATGTCAATTACTTCGGTCCCAACGGGCAGATGACTTTCTGGTATATGGGAGCTCTCCGTGCGGCGGAGGAAATGGCGCTGGCGATGAAGGACAAGGCTTTTGCCCGCGAGTGCCGCGCCGTCTTTGAGAAAGCTTCCTCTTATGCCGACAACGTGCTTTTCAACGGGGAGTACTACGAACATAAAATCACTGACCCGGAGACTTTCGAGTTCCTGCCCGAGGGTTCCGACCGTGTACCCCCGTTCCAGCTTGGAAAAGCCTGCCTGGTGGACCAGCTTGTGGGGCAGTATATGGCGCATATCTGCGGACTGGGGTATCTAGCGGACAAGGAGCATATCAGGACGGCACTGGAGAGCGTGATGAAGTACAACTATCACGACAATCTCTACGGCCATTTCAACAATATGAGAACCTATCTGTTTGAGGATGAAGCCGGTATGTTGATGGCATCCTGGCCGAAGGGGCGGCTTGAGGTACCGTTCCCGTATTTCAACGAGTCGATGACCGGATTCGAGTATACGGCGGCGACGGGGATGATTTACGAGGGGATGGTTGAGGATGGATTGAAATGTATTTCATCAATCAGAGCCCGTTTTGACGGGGCGAAGAGGAACCCGTTCAGCGAGCCGGAGTGCGGGCATCACTATGCCAGGTCGATGGCCAGTTGGTCAACTCTTCTGGCGTTCAGCGGGTTCCACTATTCGGGAGTGGACGGGACGATGAGTATCACGGATGCGGAAGGCAAGTGGTTCTGGAGCAATGGAAGTGCGTGGGGGACAGTTGTCAATCGCGGCGGGCATTCCACGTTGGAGGTCATCGAAGGCAGTCTGGCGCTGAAGAGTTTCGTCTGCGGAGAAAAGACGTTCAAGGGAAAGGTTTCCCTTGCCGCCGGAGAAAGCCATACGTTCTGACGTTACGGCCGGGGTTCGGGGCGAGGTAGTCCTGTGTAGAAACTTCGCTTCGCTCATCCCTCCCAGCCTTGCGGCTGGGCCCCTCCCGCTATCAAGCGCGGGTGCTTAGGTTTCTTCACAGGACTACCCCGCCCCGAACCTTGCAGACATAAAAAAGAGCAAAATGAGCGGATTTGCTCATTCGGACGCGATATTTTGGGATTTTGTGAGCAAAAATGTGGATTTTGCTCATTTTGTGGAGAGGGGCTATGAATATGGAAGGAGAGTTGCTATCTTTGGGTGGACATTCTTAATTTTGGTACTGATATGGAGAAGAGGGATTTTGCGAGGCTGGAGAATCTGTGCCAGTTCAGGTTTTCGGAAGTAGAAACCATTTATCACGTTTGTTCCAGGGAAAATCATCCCATCATATTCCACGATGAAGAGGAATATAAGGTCGCTATGAACATTGTAGCCTTTGTTGCTTTTTCGTGTGCGGGGATTCGGATATATACGTTTGAAATTATGGATAACCATTTCCATTTCATTATGTCCGGAAAGAAGGACGAAATCGAAGTGTTTATCAAGATGCTTGTAACAAAGTTGTCGGCACATCCAGTTCTGGCAGATTCCAAAAATGATATCAAGGCATTGAGTTTCAAAGTATTTCTTATCGAAAGTCTGGATAATCTGCGGAATGGCATATCTTACGTTAACAGAAACGGGGCTGTTGTAAACCCTGATGAAAATGTGTTTACCTACAGGTGGGGAGCCAATCTGTATTTTTTCAACAGGGAGGCAAGATATCACTACGACAAATGCAGTGAAATAGCATCTTTCCGGACGAAACGTGAGATATTCAGAAGTGCGAAAATGGATCGGGAGGACAGGGTGAGAATGCTTGGCGGCTATGTTTCACCATTGTGTTATTGCCATATAACAGAGGCGGAGTCGTTTTTCCGAAGCAATCGGCATTATTTTTACAATACTTCCCGCAATATCGAATCCGCGAAAGACATAGCAAAATCCATAGGAGAAGAAGTTTTCTATACTGATGATGATTTGTTCTTACACATACGTTCGTTATGCTCAAAAAGATACGACGGGAAACCTGTAGCCATTCTGCCTCCGCAATCCAAAATTGAAATTGCAAAGGAGTTGCATTTTGAATACAATGCCGGCAATAAGCAAATCTGCAGGCTGCTGAAGATGGATATTAATGTTGTTACGGCGTTATTTCCGAGGAATGGATGAGCAAAAAAGACGATTTTGCTCATTTGGATATGTTTTTTTTGCGATTTCTGAGCAAAATGAGCGGATTTGCTCATTCGGGAAATTTCAGTAATTTTGTGTGGTTATGAAGGTTCTTGTTCTCATATTGTCGTTGTTCCTGTCTCTCTTCGGTGGCGGGAAGGAATTGCGTAGCAGACAGTATGAGGTGTTTCGCCCGGCCGTTGAAGCCACCGGGCAGGACAATGCGGGCAGTGCTTCCTCCTACCATACGCAAGACATTCTCCCGGTTCAGGAGGCAAGAGTCTCCGGGCAGGGGTCCGGCATAACACCGTCGGTAAGGTCTTCGAACACCGGGCGGAGAACACAGGTTTCGCATAAATTTCCTTTCCGTATCATCAAGGACGGAAAGATAATTGACAGACATCATTTCTTTGTATTCCAGGAGGTTCTTCATCAGTATCCATCCGGAATCCATTCTACGGGACGATACATTCACTCTCTCTGCACACTTCTGATTTAGCTCGATATTCTTTTTTCAGGCTAATCAAGAATGTATCATCTTTTAGAAAAACACCAATGACATTATTTTTGTTGCTGGTCGGCCTCGGGACATCGTGCCCGAAACTGACAACCAGCATTGTAGCGGCGGTGGTTCTCGTATTGAGTTCCACGCTTCTGCTCACCAAACTTTAATTATTAATACAATGGAAATCAATTTCAAAAGGGTCCATACAGGTAAGGACCTGATAATCTCGACTATAGTTCTTCTTGCAGGCACAGGGTTGTTCTTTGTGAGCAAAGGCCTGGGTATATTCATAGTTGGCTGCTCTCTGCTTATGTTCCTTCTTTACAAGGGAGGATACAGGAAAAACGGCCAGGGCGCAATTCTGACCAAGAAATGTGAAAATCTGTGCAAATCCTGCAAACAGCCAGTTGTAGAATTCCTGAGCGGGAAGGATACGGCGCTTTCCATAAAAAAGGGCAATGAAGGGGGAAGCATAAGGCTTGAAGTCTATTATAATCAAAACGAGGACATTGCCTATGCGCAACTATATGATTTCGCAAACTATACTTACGAAACGGTCACGGGCGTAATTGAACTCAAGGGGAAAAAAGCACACATACTTATTTCACAATTGTAGGAATTATGAAAAACAAACAGATAAGAAAAGTATATCGTATTTCGGATATTGTAATATTGGCCGGGATGATCATTCCCGGATTGCTGTTCACGTTCGCCTTCCCATCCTTGAGTTGGCTCGGCATATCGCTTCTGACAATCGCGATTTTTATGCTGCCGTTCTGTAAGACGGGGTATCGCATTGCCTCACAGAAGGGTATTTTTCTGAAGAAAGATTATATACTGCCGGATGAATGTAAAAGTCAGATAGCGGAGTTTATGGAGGGGGAATCGGAGGTGCTGAACATAAATCCGTTCAAGAAGGGAGGGCTTCTGCTTGAAGTGTATTACAGGAAGGACCGGTCCCGTCAATTCGGCCAGATTTTCGATTATGACGGGTTCGTCTATACTGCTCAAAGCGCGTTGTCAGAACTTGATGATGAGCGTTTGCGGGAGATTTTGAAGTATCAGTCGTAAAGGAAGGTCGCGAGGGTGTTCACAGCGAGCCTTTTTATGCTCGCGGCCCGAGCAGCAGGGCTTTAGCCCGCCGGCCAGGGAAAGCCTTGTGCGATAGGAGCCAGAAGCGGCGGGTTTCAGGGCAGCGCCCCAAAAAAAGACCGCATCAGCGGTCCGGCGGAGGTCGTGTATTTGCCGCAGGCAAATACGGCAAGACCGGGAGAACCACTCATAAAAAAAGCGCCGTCGGGCGCTAGCGGAAGGCGTGAGGGAAAGCCTTGTGCGATAGGAGCCAGAAGCGGCGGGTTTCAGGGCAGCGCCCTGTATAATAAGTCGGGATACCGCGACTCGAACGCGGGACCCCTTGGTCCCAAACCAAGTGCGCTACCAACTGCGCCACATCCCGAATTCCCGAAAGGGGAGAGCAAAGGTATTGCAGTAAAAGATAATTACCAAAAAAATTTTGGTGTTTTTATCAAAACAACTATCTTTGCATTCCCGCGTTCCGCGAGGTAGTTTGGTGAGGTGGGTGAGTGGCTGAAACCACCAGTTTGCTAAACTGACGTACGGGTAACCGTACCGGGGGTTCGAATCCCCCCCTCACCGCAAGAAGTGCCTTCTGGATTGTCCGGAAGGCACTTTCTTATTTTTCAGAGGAAAATAGAGCCGGGGACTTCTCCTGTCCAGCACAGGGGTTGCTCTACACCGGCAACACCAAAAGCAGCTGCGGCAGCTACGCTCTTCTTGAGGAAATTGTGCTACTTTGCGGTGCAGGTCGGGAAGGCTGAGATTCTCAGGCGGGCGGATCCCATAGGGATAAGGGTGATGTCTTCCACCGTCTCTGACTTGGCGGCGGTTTCGTATGGAAGCACGCCGGTCAGGCCGTATTCGTCAATGCCCCAGGAGGGAATCTGACGCCCTTTTGCCTTGAACCGTATGGGACAGTTTTCGATGGTGAAGGGATTGTTGTTCTTGGGCCATTTCCCTCTTTCGACAGTGATGGGAGCATCGGTGGCCAGAGCGTAGTTCCAAGGTGTTGTCGGATAGATATCATAGCTGGGCCACTTGGCGGCATCTGCACCCTTCTGCCATTTTGAATCGTGGATTGCCGTTTCGCGAGAATCCTTTTTGACATAATTTTCACCTATCTGGAGAGACAATGTGAGCGGGCCGTAATCCACGCTGACGCTGTTCTTGTTCACCTGCCAACTCCTGGTGGAGATTTCCATCGGGACGTTGAGTTCCACCACGTCACCGTCGCTCCACACCCTTTCGATGCGGGCGCGGCATCCGGCTTCGAGAGTCGCGATTGCCTTGCGACCGTTGACCTTTATGCTGGCATTCCTGCACCAGGAGGGGATTCGGAGGTAGAGGGGGAATGTTACGTCATTGTTGATTGATATCGTAAAGCGAATCTTCTCTTCGAAGGGGTAATTCGTCTCTTCTTTCAGATTGACATCCACTCCGTCGGCAACTTTTGCTCTGGCCTCGCATTCCGAATAGAGTTCCACTGCAAGTCCGTTGTCCTGAGTTGCCATCACGAGATACTGAGAGAAGTATGGCCAGGCGAAGCCGTGGTTATGCTGGCAGCAGCGGCTGCTGAAAGGGTTCATAGAGAGAAACGGACCGTTGTTATCGATGCCGGGTGCGTGGTTCTCCGAATCGCTGACAGTCTGGTTGGGGGCTGTGATGTATCTGAGGGAGCGCATATCCGGCATAAATGCGGCGGGGTATGAGTTGAATGCCACATCCTCGCAGTTCTCCGCCCATTGAGAATTGCCGGTGATGAGCATAAGAATCTCGTCCGAAGCCATCTGCTCGGCGAAGCCGCAGGTTTCGGCCCCCTGCCTGGGATCGAAGAAGCCTATGCGGGAATTCTCGTCTCCTCCGAACATACCGCCGGGCATCTGTCCGAAGGCTCTCCTGATGAGGCTGTAAGCATTGTAGGTGGCATCCAGCATCGCCTGCTCACCGCTGAACATATAATATGTGGCCGGTTCGCGGAAGCACTGTGCTATGTTGACGTTGTGCCAGTTGGGAAGTTCGGTCGATTTTGTCCAGTCAGCGGTGTTGCGGTGCACTTTTTCCCCGAATTCCACAAGTCTGCTGTCACCTGTTCTGGCGTAGAGCCAGGCCACGCTCCAGAGATTGTCCCCTGCGCGGCTGTTCTCCCAGTAACTTTCAAAAAGATTTTCATCAGGCACACTCATCTGATATTCGAAATATCTTGTCATAAATCCCAGAACCCTGGGGTCCCTGCTGTACTCGTAATAATCCTGCAAAATCCACAGGGCCAGCATATTGGGCCAAAAGTCCTGATTGCCCCTGATGTTTCTGGTGGATGGTCCGAAATTACCGTCCGGCAGCTGGGAAGCCAGAATGGCCTCTATCCACAGTCTGGCCTCATCCAGCATCTTTGCATCTTCATAGATGTATGCCAGTGAAGCATATCCCCTGAGCCAGTAGGGGACTTCCTCCCATCCCCAGGACCCGCCGTCAGTGAGCCAGGCGTTGTCTTCCTTCTGAAGCCAGGCGCTGATTTCACCAAGATGTCCGTTCAGCCCGTCTTTCTGGGCGTCAAGCTGAGCTTTCAGCCAGCCTCCGGGAGTTATGCTGCCCACAGGAAGTTTTACCAGCGCCTGCCGTTGTAACGGCGCTCCGGGAACAGGGTAGTTGACGTTTATGTCATCCGTAGGATATTCGGAAACCGTTGAAATTTCTGAAGAGGCTGCAACACAACCTGTTATGATGGCAGCAGATGCAAGAAGGGAAAGTATTCGATTCATATCAAAAAATATATTCTAAAAACGGGTTTTGATCAGTAAACAAAACTAAACATTCAAATGTACATAAAATCGCAGGATTTTATGTAAGTTTGTACAACATTCCGTGAATATGACCAAATATGGAAAGTTGCTGACGGTGACGGCAATAGAGACAGATTCTAAAAACGCTTCTAAATAATGGAAAAGATTATCGGACTGATAGACGCGCCTTTCACACCGATGAGGGGCAACGGGGACATCAATCTTGAACCGATCCCCGCATACGCAGCGATGCTGGCAAAAAACGGACTCAAAGGTGTATTTATCAACGGCTCCTCCGGGGAAGGGTATATGCTGACCACCGAGGAACGCAAGCAACTGGCGGAAAAGTGGATAGACAGTGTTCCGGAAGGGTTCAAGGTGATAGTCCATGTGGGCAGCTGCTGCCTTCGCGAAAGTGTGGAACTGGCCCGGCACGCGGCCTCCATCGGGGCCTGGGGCATAGGCTCGATGGCTCCGCCGTTCCCGAAGATAGGCCGTATCGAGGAACTTGTCAAATATTGCGAGGCAATCGCCGCGGCCGCCCCCAATCTGCCGTTCTACTTCTATCACATCCCCGCATTCAACGGCTGTAACTTGCCGATGGTGGATTTCCTGAAGGCAGTGGACGGACGCATCCCCAATTTCGCCGGAATCAAATATACCTTCGAAAGTCTGTATGAATACAACCAGTGCAGGCTCTACAAGGATGGGAAATATGATATGCTCCACGGTCAGGACGAGACATATCTTTCGAGCCTTGCACAAGGGGGTGCTCAGGGAGGAATCTGCGGGACAACCAATTACAATGGCCGCGAGCAGGTGGCAATCGGCAAAGCCTGGGAAGAGGGAGACATCAAGAAGGCCCGGGAACTGCAGAATTTCAGCCAGGCTGTCATCAACGTAATCTGCCACTATCGCGGCAACATCGTGGGAGGCAAGAGGATAATGAAGTTGATAGGCCTCGACCTCGGCCCCAACCGTGTGCCCTGGCGCAATATGACAGACGAGGAGGAGGCCGCGATGAAGGCCGAACTCGAGGAGATAAATTTCTTCAACCGTTGCAATATCTTAGAAGCTGTTTTGAAATAATTAACTTCAATTCTTATGCTTCTTTTCCGCATCTTTTCTACCGCTTTTCGGTTACAATGGAGCCACATTGCTCCCTCAAATCAGCAGAAAATCTGCTGGAAAACAACCTATAATAATTTTCGTCAACCATTTCAAAACAGGTTCTAAATATTCCTGACATAACTGCGACGGCGCAGATACTCCTGCGTGTCATATCCGTTAAACATTGACTGAACCTTCAGATTGTTTTCCAGCTGAGGATTCACAATCATACGTGTAATACCGCGTTTTATGCAATTCTTGTGTAAATATTCAAGCAACAGCAAGCCCGCGCCGCTACCCTGATATTCCGGCTTGATTCCCACTACAAGAGCCTCAAGCGTATCATTTTTCTTCAATGCTCTCATTATTCTGAAGATGCCGAACGGCAGCAGTCTGCCATTGGACTTCTTCACGGCCTTGGACAGAGAAGGCACACAGAAGCCGAAGCCTATCACCTTGTTCTCTGCATTGACAAGAATACAGACAAAATCAGGATCGAGTATCGCCGAGTATGTCTTGATATACCTCAATATCTGCTCGTCCGAGAATGGAGCGTACTCATACAGCTGGGCAAACGTCTCATTCACCACGTGGAAGGCATCAAGCGCATAATTATTCACAATGTCCTTCATCGTGATGCCGGAAAGCGCACGTACGCCTATTTTTTCCTCCAAGAGTCTCGCATACCTGAACATCGTGGGCAGCTCCGAAGGTATATTGATCAAAGTCTGGATCCAATCGGCATCTTTTGAGAATCCCAATTGGGAAAGCAGTTCATTATAATAAGGATAGTTGTATATGCAGGTAAACGGAGACAGTTTGTCATATCCATCGACAAGCATTCCCTCCCTGTCAAAATCGGTGAATCCGAGAGGCCCCTTTATCTTTGCCATTCCCTTTTTCCTACCCCAGTCGGCAACAGCATCCGTAAGCGCTTTCGCAACCTCTATGTCATTTACAAAATCAATCC
>JAZUIV010000023.1:0-27838 GCA_045642485.1 Bacteroidales bacterium
ACGATTTTTGCAACTACACCTATGAACCGGCAACCGGAATCATTGAACTCAAAGCTGACAAGGCAGACAAACTGATTTCACTGTTATAAACTTATGGCACTGTACCTTCTGATATTCTCGGCGATTGTCGCCACCTGCGTATTCTTCAACAAGTTTTCCGGAAAGGTCGGGATACCGGTCCTGCTCTTCTTCCTGATGCTCGGTCTTCTGTGCGGCAGCCAGTATGACGAATTCGCATCCCAAAGGGGCTGGATTGTTGGAGACATAAGCACCATAGCGCTTATTTTCATAATGTTCTATGGCGGTTTTGGGACGCGATGGAAATCTGCCAGACCCATTGTCGTGGAAGCCGGTCTGCTCGCAACCGTGGGAGTGGCCCTAACCGCGGCCTTTGTCGGCCTGTTCTGCCATTTTGCTCTGGGATGGGCCGCTCTTGAGAGTTTCCTGATGGGTGCAGTAATAAGTTCCACAGATGCGGCGACGGTATTTTCCATTCTACGTTCCCGCAAGTTGGGCCTGAAGAACAACAGTGCCCCTCTTCTTGAGGTGGAAAGTGGTTCCAACGACCCTATGTCATATATGCTCACGGCCGTGATGCTGTCGCTTTTCAGCGGCGGCATTTCCGCCGGAGGCATAATATGGCAGATATTCTCACAGATTGTTTTCGGTGCTGCAGGCGGATTGGTGATATCTACAGGTGCCGTGTTTTTGTTTAAAAGAATCAGCTTCCGTAACAACGGATTCGATCTGCTGCTGTTCATAGCCATTGCGCTTGTATCATACGCATTGCCTGACTTGATGGGTGGCAACGGCTATCTGAGTGCCTATATCGTGGGCATCGTTCTCGGCAATACCGAATTCCCTGAACGGAAGCCTCTGGTCTCGTTCTTCGATGCCATTACGAGCCTGATGCAGATAGTCATCTTTTTCCTGCTTGGAATGCTGGCGATACCGTCAAACCTGCTCCACTCACTGCTCCCAGCCCTGATAATATTCATGTTCCTGGCCCTTGTCGCACGCCCGCTGGCAGTGTGCGGCGTACTGGTACCGTTCAAGAAATATCCGTTCAAGCAGCTGGAACTGATTTCATTCGTAGGACTCCGCGGAGCGGCATCAATAGTATTTGCCATAAACATTCTAACCTCAGGCGTAGAGTTGCAGAATGATATATTCAGCATCGTGTTCTGCATAGTCTTGGTATCCATAGCATTACAAGGCTCACTGATTCCTGCCGTAGCAAAGGCCACAGGTATGACTGACAGTGGCGAAGACGTGATGACAACCTTCAGTGATTTCAGCGAAAATGCGGAAATGTCCTTCGGAGCGATACGTATTAAGGAAACAAGCAGTTGGAACAACCGACAGATCAAAGACCTGGATTTGCCGCAAGACTGTCTTATCGCGCTCGTAGTACGGGGGAATCAGCGCATTGTGCCGAAGGGAAGCACCCTGCTTGAAACAGGAGACGAGATTGTTATCTGCACACGCTCATTTCAGGACAATAACACAGACAGCCTTATTCGCCATCCGCTATCAGAAAACAGCAAGTGGGCCGGTCACAGGGTGAGTGAATATCCGAAGAAGGACGGAAGCCTTCTCGTGATGATTCAAAGGGGCGAAGAAAAGATTATCCCCAACGGAAATACTATACTCAAAGAAGGTGACGTGCTGGTACTGCTCAAAAGAGACGTCGCCGTAGTATAGCCAAAGAAACCGATGGAGATACTCCTTGTCAAGATGAACAACAAAGCGGTCAAGCCGCTCCGGCACGTTGCGCCAGTGCGACCAAGTTCAATTCTGTTGTTTGAAAAATCCGTGGTTACTAGCTTGTTACAATGTTAGCTATACATCAAAATCTTTGATATGCGCGGATGAGCACAGACTGATATTGTTAACGCCCCAAAGTCTATACGGTCCATCAAATATCTGCCGTACAAAACAGACATGGATATGCGAATGTAATAGATCCTGTTTTATGAAAGCTAAATTAGAATGCCGGCCTGTTATCTGATAAGGACCCGGATTTTGAGGATATTCTGACCTTTCGAACAGGCTTGATGATTTCGCAGCCAAGGGCAGTGGAGATTTTAGCAATTGTAGCCACTGTCATATTGTGAGTACCGGAGAGCCAGCGGCTAACCTCAGTTTCCGTCTTACCGACCGTATGCAAAAGCGCAAGTCTTGATATTCACCGGTAATGTTTGCAAAAAAAACAGATTCCATCGCCTCGATTTTCGAAAAATTTATATTAACCTTGGACGGATTATACATTATTGAAGATATGATTGAAAACCTGCTGAAAATCGCGGCTTCATACGCCGCTGAACACGTAAGCGACGCCGTTCATCCGGCCCACCTGTTCAAGGCCGTCCTGCACAAGGAATGCGGACTGGTCCCCTTCATCGAGAAGGAGCTGAAAAAGGATTACTATTATCTTATGGACTGGGCGGACGTGCAGGTCAAACTTTCCCCCAGGGCTGCAAGGCCGACGTCGGACCCCGACTTGTCGAAAGAGTCCGAAGCGGTCATCGACGAGGCGGAGAATTACCGGCTGAAGTTCGGACTTGAGGAAGTCGACCCGGTATGCGTTCTGGCATCGCTGGTCACTCCGGGAGTTGGATTCTCCTTCGATCAGCTCAAGACACTCCCCTTGTCCGCCGGTGAAATCTGCTCAAAGATGGGCAGTTCCGCCGACCCGTCAATACAGACCCCCATCTCCCCGGCCGTCCAAAACACCTCATCCGGCACGTCCGGTGACGGACTTTCGGCATACTGCACCGAGAAGGTGGCTGAAGCCAGGGCAGGCAAACTTCCGGCCGTGATAGGATTTGAAGACGAGGTGGACAGGATATGCGAGACTCTCGGCAGGATGACCAAAGCCAACGTGATTGTCATCGGAGAGGCGGGAGTCGGAAAGACATCGCTAATCAACGCATTCGCGACAAGGATTGCCGACGGCAAGGTTCCCCACTATCTGGAGAATGCAAAAGTCTACGACCTCGACCTCGTCGCCCTCGGAGCCGACGCCCAATACAAGGGGGAAGTCGAGGACCGTTTCAAGAAGATACTGAATTCCGTCAAGGAGAACCCTGACGCCGTTCTCGTAATCGAGGCGGTCGACAAGCTCTTCGACAAGCAGGGCAGCCTCTTCGGGGCTTCCGCGCTCTTGAAGTCCGAGCTCTCCAAAGGGGGCATCCGCCTTCTCTGCACCGCAAGCGTGGAAGGTTTCACCAAGAACATCGAGACCGACAAGGAGATTCTAAGCAAGCTCGAGCGGCTGATGATAAGCGCTCCCGACGATTCGCACTGTCTTGAGATTCTCAAGGGAGCAATCGCGGCATACGAGGAGTTTCACAAAGTCAAGGCGAATGACGAGGTGATGGAGGAATCCATCCGTCTCGCAAAGCGTTTCCTAACTGAAAGGGCTCTCCCCGACTCCGCCTTCGGCCTTCTCGACAAGGGTATGGTCCATGTCAAGAGCACAAATGACAATGAGCCTGAAAAAGAGCACGCCCTCAACCCCGAGGATCTCTATTATATCGTTTCAAAGCAGTCAGGAATCCCTATGGGCAAGGTTCAGGTTGGAGAGAGGGACAAGTTGATGAGCGCAGAGGATACCATCAAAGGCAGGGTCGTCGGTCAGGACCACGCAATCAAGAAAGTTCTCGACTCCGTCTTCGAGTCACGTTCCGGACTGAACAAGAAAGGCCAGCCGATGGGCTCGTTCTTCTTCCTCGGCCCCACAGGAACCGGAAAGACGGAATTGTCCAAGGCTCTGGCCCAGTTCCTTTTCGGGGATGAGTCCGCGCTGATACGTTTCGATATGTCGGAATTCAAAGAGGAACACTCCGTCGCATTGCTCTACGGAGCGCCTCCGGGCTATGTGGGATATGAAGAGGGCGGTCTTCTGGTCAACAAGATTCGTCAGACCCCCTATTCGGTGGTCCTTTTCGATGAAATCGAGAAAGCCCACAAGTCCGTTTTCGACCTGTTCCTGCAGATTCTTGACGAAGGAAAGCTCCACGACCGTCTCGGCCGTGTGGGAGACTTCTCCAACGCGCTGCTTCTCTTCACTTCGAACATCGGCAGTCAGTTCATCAGCGAGTCCTTCCAGAATGGAGAGATTCCGGAAAACAACAAGCTGATGGACATAATGCAGGGATACTTCCGTCCGGAATTCCTCGCCCGTCTGACAGAAATCGTTCCTTTCGCCCCCATCAGCGAAAGCACCGTCACGAAGATATTCGGCATCCATCTAAAGGGGCTCGTAAAGCTTCTTGACGAGCAGAACATCCACCTCGAAATCGATGACAAGACTCTCACCTGCATCGCAATGAAAGGGTTCAACCCCCAGTACGGAGCCCGCCCCATCATCGGCAACATCAGGAAGGACCTCCGTCAGCCGCTGTCCAAGATGATAATATCCGGCAAGGTCTCCTCCGGCGACACCGTCAGGGTCACGGCCGGGGAGGACGGCACACCCTCATTTGAAATCATAAGCAAAAAGAAAAAATAACAACTCAAAACCGTTACTACTATGGCAATGAAAGAAAACTTCATCTCAATGGCTCCGGACGAGGAGTCCAGCGCGAAGGTCAACCCGATTGACAACAACAAGACATTGTATGCCGATCAGTTCAACGCTGAGGCCGAGCCCGGCAATCCCGAACTTGTTCAGGACATCCAGAACATCGGAGACGCTTTCGCCCACTTCAAACCGAAAGTTTCCGTAGATTTCACCGACGAAGAGGGCGGCTCCGTGAGCGAAGTCCTCAAGTTCAACGAAATCCGCGATTTCGAAGCTGACGGAGGAAAGGGCAGACTGGTTCAGAACAGTGAATTCCTTTCCGGTGTAAAAGCCAACATCGACACCAACGTCAAGATTCGCAAGAGCATCGAACAGAACCGCAAGCTCCGCGAAATCCTCGGCAACGAGGGCTCCAAGGAGGAACTCAAGCAGATGCTTCAGGCTATGCTGGCAGAATTGGAAAACAATTAAAAATCAAGAATATGGCAGATACCGAACTGAAACAGAGTGCAGCCGCCGCCCAGGAGGCCGCATCGCAACCCGCTCAAGAAAAACAGTCAGCAAAGGACGTTTCCAAACTGCTCGAAGCATACGGCGGTTTCAATGCCGTCCGCGGATTCCTTCCCGATGCCGACAATATGAATCCTGCCCACAAGGCAACCAAGAACGTTTTCCTCAGCGACAAGCGCTTTGAGGACAAGCGCAAGGAACTGGCCAAGGACATCAAGGCCTGGCTCGCGCTTCTTGACGAAGGCCACAGCACTTCCACCGAATTCGCCGACTCCTGCAAGGAGAAGGAGCAGAAGTACACCGCCTTGCTCAAGCAGGGCATCACCGACGCCCTCTATGCTACGAAGGACCTCGAGCGCTCATACCGCCAACTCGATTCATTCTTCAAGACAGCGAACACCGACAAGGTGAAGAATCTCCGAATCATCAACGTATTCAAGGAAGACATCGCCGATCCCGATTCAGGATTCGCGGGCGAAGTGGAGACCCTTCTCCGCAACGGTTTCGACCGCCTCTCCCTCAAGGATGCATACAGCCTCGTGGTAATCCCCGGAAACGTGTTCCAGGACAAGCCCACCCTTTTGCAGTGGGCCAAGATGGCTTATAAATATAAGGTGATGCTCATCACCGACCACGCCCAGGAATACTCCTTCGATGACCTTCAGGCCAACACCGAATGGTACAAGGACAGCGACGCCGAACTGATGAACGTCGTGATGACCGCCAACTGGATTGTCGGCCGTGACTCCGAGAAGCTGTCGGTTGACGAGGCCGACGAGAAGGCATTCTACATCTGCCCTTCAGGAGCCCTTGCAGGCAAGCTCTATGACGAGAGCGCCAATATGGCCCAGGGAGCCGGCGGAAAGAAATACGGTACCCTTGACGGTGTCAAGGGTGTCGAGGTGGACCTCCTCAAGTCAGAAATCGCGGCCCTTATGGACAATCAGGTCATTCCTATGGTCTATTCCGAAGGCCGGGTGATGGCGTTCAACAACACCACCCTCTACAACGGCGACCTCACCGCAATGAAGGAATACCCCATCGTCCGCGTCTTCGACTGGGTCAAGAAGGTCCTTATGAACTACGTCCACGAAGTGGCCCTCGAGAACTGGGATCCGTACAACTCCCCGAAGAATCTGAAGGCAAAGCTTCAGGCATTCCTCAACGACTACAAGGGATACGGCAACCTCTTCCAGGACTATGAAATCAAGGAGCCCAAGCAGGATCCCGAGACAAAGCGCATCACCTGCGACATTTCACTCACCCCGTTCTACTCTGCGAAGAACTTCATCATCAAGGTCAGCGCAGACAAGAAGAGCAAGGACGCCCAGGTGGCATAGCATCAGAACAATTGTCAAACATAACCAAATAATCAAAAATTATGGCAACAACACCAGTAACTTTAAGCATTGACGGTTATCAGGAACGTGAAGTCCAGAAGGTAACCTACACTTTCGACCAGGCAACCGACCAGGAAGGCCAGATGAGCGGTATCTGCCGCGGAGGTCACATCCAATTCAAAGTCAAGGCTCTCAACGACGGCAACTCTGAGTTGTGCGCCTGGATGCTTGAAAGGTCCCTGCCCAAGGACGGCAAGGTTACTTTCCTTGAGACCAAGACCAACAAGCAGATGAAGACCATTGAATTCAAGACTGCCTATTGCGTCGATTACACCGAAGAGTGGGTCGAAGGGAAGATGCATACGGAGGTCATTACAATCACCTGCAAGGAGATAGCCTTCGGCAACGTGAAATTTGAGAACCAATGGAAATAACGAATAAATAAAAATCAAGATATTATGGCAAGTAATGCAACCCCCGTTACCCTGAAAATTGACGGCTTCGCCGACAGGGAAATTTTGTCAGTAAAATACAAGTTCGAAAGGAAGACCGATCTGGAAGGGCAACTCGCCGGAATTCCCCGCGGAGGCCTGATTGATATCACGGTGAAAGCCCTCAATGACGGCAACAACCAACTGATCGGCTGGATGCTGGATCCCACTTCGCCGAAGGATGTGAAGATTGAATTCGTCAACACCGTCGACGGCAAGGCCGAAAAGACTCTGGAAGGCAAGAATTGCTACTGCATCCACTACAACGAGACCTGGGAGGAAGGTGTCGGAGACCAGGAAACAATCACCATCGTATGCCAGGAATTCAAGAATGGAGGAGCCTCCTTCGTAAATGACTGGAAGTAGCATCTTCCCCTTTCCTTTATCTTAAAGTTCCGGTCTTTCAAAAGGCCGGGGCTTTTTCAAGTTTTATGGCGATATGGCAATACTTGCACACCTGAAATTCGGAAACAACGCGCTTGAGAGATACGAGAAGGAGTACCTTGCAATCTCTGTAACGAGCAGGTTCTCACGCGAATACAGCAGTATCCGCCCCGGCTCGGCCATTCGCAGCATCATCTACACGGTCGAGGTGATTGCGCCCGAGTCCGAGGATTTGGACCTGTACGGCTGGTACATCGACGACGAGAGCCGGGAGGGATGCATCGAAATGGAGGAGACACTGCGAAACGACTCCATTCACAGGCGGACTCTGAAATTCGAGAACGCCAGATGTTACAGCCTGATTGAGCGCTATGACATCACGGAAAGACACAGGAGAAGGCTGATCCTGGAATTTTCAGCCACAAGCACGGCAACCGAAGGATTGCAGATAACCTGTCAGAAAAGGATAGTATGATAAGCCGAGATTTGAGATACCTGCAGAGCAGATTATATTTGGGCGACCTGTGTGAAAGGGGCTTCAAGGTCTTCTCGCACCCGTTCCCCATTCACTCCATGGAATATTCCGTGGCAAGAAGTCACGACGCCAACGGGGAACCCTACAGCCGTTCCTTTGCCAAGATGGGCCTGACCATCGAACTGGGGGAGATGGCCAATGCCCGCCAGTTCCTTGAAAAGATGAATGAAAGTGAGCCGAGCGCATTCTCCATAGTTTTCGGCGGCGACCTGGACGGCATTGACCTCGTCGGTTTCAAGAATCTGACGGTATTCTGGGCATACGTCGTGGAAGCTCAGGAACGGTTTGAAGTTGTGGAGAGCGACAAGTCCAGTACTTTCCTCGACCTGCAGATGCACCTGCACGAGATAATCTACGTCAGCAGGGAAAACGACACGAAAAAAATACTTGAAATACACCACTGACCTTATGGTTATTGAATAATGGAGGACGTTTATGTCTACGAAATATACATTAAAGCTAATAGGAGCCAGAGAGGATAAGGATCACAAACCAATAGACCTGGACATAACAACCGATGATGACAAAAAAGATTATCAAATCAAAAGCCTCTCCTACGAGAAACGACTCTATTCTCCCTGTTGCGTCAATATAGAGTTAAGTAGAATAAACTCTACTGATATCGAAAAGGATTTCAAAGACAGAGCAGTCAGTCTGACGGTAACGGAGATAGTAGATAAGACGACCGAGAAATCCACCGAGATAGCAACGGATTATTTTGTCTATCAATACAACCCTGTCTATGCCGACTCCCAATGTACCGTATTCCTTACTCTGTACAGCCGTGACAAACTGCTCACCCTTGACAAATTCAACAAGGTCTATCTCAACAAACAACTTGGCAAGGGCATCATCAAGGAGATGTTGGATAGTACAAAAGGTCTCCTGAAGGATTGCAAAGTAACGTTCGACTTGAAAGACAAGGATTTCGATGCACAAAGACTGCAGATGCTGTCGGGTAAAATAAACACCGGCACAAAAGATAAGCCGGTTTACACTTATTATGAGGTTATCCAGCCCTACCGGGTGCAGTACAACGAGGATTTCTACTCCTTCATCTCCAGGATTGCCTGCCAATGCGGTGAATTCCTCTACTTTGAGGACGGAAAACTGAAACTCGGCCTTGACACGGCAGGGACCGCCGTCGATATATCTGGTGCCATACTCAGCAAGGAATATCCCGGTTTCGGCAGTTCTCCTCTGACTGTTAAGAATTATTTCAGGAACTACATAACTGCATCTTCTCCTACTGACGGCAACCACTATTCCACCGCTGACCTTCCAAACTCAGATTACGGTGCATTTGACGAGTATTTCGATGTGCTTGACGGAGATAAGCTGCCTGACAAGTACAAGGATGAATTTTATTGGCCTGACGTTGCGGAATTGGTAAAATATGAAGTGATTCCTATGGTAGGCCAAGTCGCTTGGGGGCACGAGTTATACACAATTATGATGAAACTGGCCCGTCTCGCCGTTGATGCCCCTACCCTGTTCACTTCTTACACAAGGAACGCTGATTCTGTCAACAACAAATTTCTAAGTGATTTCATCACCCCGAACCCTCCCATTGCAGCTCAGCAAAAAAGCGGCAAGCAGGTGAGCCAGTTCGCCGATGTCGTTCAAGAAAGGTTCGGCAAACTGCTGAACGCCCAATTGTCGAAAATACGTGAACAAGAGATGAATGCGGCACGGGAGATAGTCCGTGTCCGGGTGAAAACCAGCTTTGCTGCAGAAAAGGCAATCAAGTTGGGCAGCAAGGTCACATTGGATTCAAAAGAATATATGGTGGTTTCCTGTACCGGGCAATATTTTATAAAAAAGATACCTGTGGGACTCAAAGATAATGTACCTGACTATTGGACAGAACTCATTGATATCACAACCTTCGATCTTGTTCCGGCAATATCCGATTGCTTTACCGCATCGGGACCCCTATACATCCCTCCATACAATAAATGCGTGGAATCTACCCCTGCCTCTCCCCAAAGTGCCTTTGTGACGGCGGACAATGACCCCCGCTATATCGGTCGCGTGAGGGTACGGTACACTTGGCAAAACTCCAATGAGCCAGGCTCCCCCTGGGTACGGGTGCTGACGCCTCTCGCATCAAAGTCCGGAGCCGTTCATTTCCAACCCAAAGCCGGCGATGAGGTGATGCTGGGATATATTGACGGAAACATCGACAGACCATACGTGGCAGGTTCGCTTTTCTGGAGCAAGTCGCAAATCCACGACAACCTGTACACGGCCTACAACGACACCATCCGGGTCGGAAGCCAGAGGCTGGATTTCCGCCCCGGCCTCATTACAAACTGGATTAATTCCGTGTCACCCTTTGCAGGGATGATAACCCCCCTTATCCCAGGGAAGATGGTTGAGTTGACAAAGAGTTTTGACGAACATTGCCAAAAGGCCGAAGAGTTTCACGGCATCACCAGACTGACCGACTCGAACTCCATTTGGAAAATAGAGGGGGACACCGCCGCCCGTTCCATCACAATCAAGTCCGCGTGGGGCAAAGTAAAAATCAATGCATACACCGGCATCAGCATAGAATCCGCCGGGGACATCAGCATCAAGGGAAAGAACATCTCCATCAGTGCCCAGAACAACATCCGGATTGAATCCGGAATTGCAATCAAGAATGCCCGAAAATCGGACAAGATAGGAAAAGAAGGCTTTTTAAGTACTCTTGGTCAGGTTGCATTAGCCACGGTCCAGGATTTGGCGTTCGGAAGCATAGACCTGTCCCTGATCCGTACCATCTGGGAATCCTTCATCCCCCCGAAGGAAGGCACCTTGAAGATAAAATCAAATAGATACCTTGCACTGGAAGCCGGCAGGGGCGTGGCTTACGACAATGAAAACATCGGTAAAAATGGTGGACTCAAGCGTTTTGCCGTTACCGATAAAAAAGGCAATATTTTCCCAGAATTGGTAAAGGACATAAACGCAATCCACGATGCCGTTGCATCTGTTCACGCGAAGAAAGTTGCCACCAGAAAACTGGAAATCGCAAAAGCAGCTTATAGCGTGGGGCTTCAGCTGTTTAGGTCATATAACGAAAACCAATACTCCACTCTGCTATCTATTGACGATATTATTAATCAAGCTGCTGACAAAAATTATAAAATCGAAGGATATGATGATTATAATACAGTAAAAGAAATATTGGATAACCCATACGCCGACTCAGTCTTGACACGCTTAGCCAAGCAATGGAAAGAGAGTGTGGAATCAATACTGAGAGAAAAACAGTCGTTTGATGAAACTGCTGAACCTATAGAACTTACGAGCCACCTTTCGGACTATAATGCTACCATTAAAGGACAATATGGAGAAGATAATAACAACAACAACAACCTCCCGCGCGTGAAATCCGTTTTTCGGGCTGTTGTCAAAAAGTATCTCTTAACAAAAACGGATGATTTAAAAATTTCACACTCATACGACTGGGAGACTTACGTCGAAGAACTGGAACTGAACGAAGTCAAATCAAAGTTTGGTAAAGTTTTAGACGGTGCTGCGGCCGTAGGTTCTTATCTTGTTGATAAAATGGGACTTGCATCTAACGCCGAATATGAAGGAATTTACAACGACGCCAATAACAAGAATGTCGCGGAAGGAAGAATCCTGATGTCGCAGGATCCTGGAAAATCGTTGCATATCAATGGAAATACCATAGAAGAAACACCTAACGACACCTTGAAATCCGTGAAAGATGCACTGAGAAGGCCTTTCTACACTAATGTTTGTTGATGAAGTCCAAAATTAATTTGACAAGATGAGTTACTTTTTTGATGATTGGAAAAAAGCCGTACAGAAACTCAACGACAGCATCGAAAAGAGCGTCGGGGAGATTCGTCAGTGCAAGGATGCCATCCGCAGGCTGCAGGTTGACAATGTAAATGAGGAGCATTGCGGACGGTATTTGCGCGACAATGACCGCATTGTCCTCTCCGCGCCCGAAATAGTTATAGGCAACGTCGACAAAGGGGGCTATCTGCTGCCCGGTCAGCCTTCACGAATTGTGATACGAGGCAAAGGCATCTCATTTGAGGGAAGCGGAGACACCGGCTCAATAGTCAGCAGGGCTCCCAGCATACGCAACGTTGCAGTTGACCCCGGATCCGACGGCAGGGAGAATGTCGTCTCCCCCATTTCCGAGGTGGTGACACAGGCCAAGGGCATATCCCTCAGCAGCAGTCAGGGGGATGGCGTTTTCACCTCTCCGGCAGGAGGCGGATACGGACTGCACCTCCACTCCGACTCCGGGCTCTTCATCGAGGCGGCCGACTCCGCCAAGGCAAAGAAATCCTCCATTGAGACAAGAATCGGCAACCTCAACAAAAGCAAGGATGGAATAAAGAAGAATGTGGGGGAGTTGAAAAAGGCGTTTGAGGATGCAGTGTCACAACTTGAAAAGGTGGCTTCCGACAGCGACGCCCTCAGCGATGACATCCTTGATCTCAGGGGCAGCGTCGGCACAATCGACGACCTGCACGACCGGATGGTGGCTGCAATGCGGATGGCATCGGATGCCTTTTATGGCTATTCCGCTCAGCTTGCCGACCTTGCGGAGGTGTGCCGCCAGATAAAATGTCTTGAAGAGGCCAAGAAATCAATCCCCGATGCAAAGGCCTTCCAGGAAAAGAACACAGGAGCAGGGGTATGGATAAGCGGCGAGACCATAGACCTCTCTTCTGTTGACGGGGACGGGAACATCCGCGTCAATCCCGGATCGGGAGTCCATATCCAGTCCAATTCGGTGTCCGTCTCTGCCCGAGGTTATGACGGCGCTCTTCTGGAGAAAGGATGCATTTCGCTGAATGCGATGGACATCGACCTTTCGACAGCCGACACCAAGTACAAGGACCAGAAAAAGCGGGACAGCGCGGACCTGCCCGCCGTGGGCAATATCCGGGTCGTGTCCAAGAATGTCACCGTCGAGTCGGTGGATTACGAACTCAAGGACAAGAAGAAGACGGAGAAGGCCCTGACCAAGGAGGGGACTCTCTCAATAAGGGTGGAGACCACCGACCTCTCGGCGACCGACACCGAAGGCAAGGCGGTCGGTTCACTCGAATTGAACGCAAAGGACATCGAAATAAAGGCCACCGACGTGAAAAAGGACAACCGTTCGGACGACAAGCTCGCACCCGGAGGTGCGGTGCTTGTCACGGCCGAGAAGGTGCTCGTCGGAAGCCGCGGCAAGGAGGACAAGACCAAGCAACTCCAGATTTCAGCCGACAAGACCGGAATCTTCGGTGACACCACAGCCGAGTTGCAGCAGGGCGAGGCCAAGGCTGTCGTCCAACTGGATGGAGGCAATCTGTCGCTCTCCGGCGGCAAGACCGGGCTCTTCGGTGACACCACAGTCAACGGCAAGGCCGAATTCAAGGCAGACATAAAGGCTCCCAAGGCCTCCATCGACAACGTTGAAGCCAAGACTTCGTTCAAGTCGCCCAACATCAGCGACGGATTTGCGATACCCGCACCTCCTTCTGCGGCAAGGTTGTCGGCAAAACTCAAGACAGAGGAGAAGAAGAAAAAGGAGAAGAAGAAAAAGGAGGAGAAGAAATAATGGGCAAGTTCGTGACAAACGGAGCGTTGCTCCAATGCAGTTTCGGGATGGCGCCTATGCCGCTGACCGTGGTCGGTCTGCGGCCTATGAACGGCAATATGCCTATGTCCAACATAATGGATTTCGCCCCGATGGTGAACATAAAGCCCTTCGCGATGTGCAGGTCGATGGCCAACCCCACGGTGGCGGCGGCGACCGCGGCGGCGATGGGGGTGCTGACACCTATGCCCTGCATACCTGTCATCACCGGTCCCTGGATGCCAGGCGGGCAGGCGAAGGTCTGTATGTTCCCCGCCCTTATGGACAACTGCAAATGTATGTGCGCCTACGGCGGACAGATATCAGTCAATTTCCCCGGCAACGTCTCGATGGCGACCGGCAAATAATAGAAACGTTATGGACAGTAATATCAGCAGATTGGCCCAGCAGTTCGAGAGCAGAATCACGCAAAGTCTCAACATTATGCAACTCCATTTTTTCGATTTGTGCGTGGATGCGGACCCCATCGCCCTTATGGGCGTGAAGGTCTCTGACGAAGGCTTTGACAGGAACATCGAGGAGGTGGCAAACGTTGCAAAGATGGACGACAGGACCTTTGCCTTCTGGGCATTGGATGAAGGGGGCTCTCTGGACGGAGTGGAGGAGGGCGTAAGAAAGGCGCACCCCGAATTCATCATTGAGACTAAGGGCAGCAAGAAATCCGAGGGAAGCGATGAGATTATTCCCATTCTGGTTGTCACCGTCCCCTACGTGAACAAGGAGAGGAGGGACATTCTCGTCAAGGCAGTCGGAACCTACAGGGACGCCTTCACTACATACGTGGACGTCGAGGCCAACCTGACGAAAGTGAAGATGGTCCCTCACCTTCTCGAAGCGACCGACAAGGACCAGAAGGCAGTGGAACAACTTTTCAAGGACAAGGCCAAGCAATACAAGGATATGGCCGAGCAGGCGGCGGGCGACAAGATAAAGAAAATCGAGGAGGCCTATCAGAAGTGGCTTGAGGAGAAGGCGGCAAGCGACAGCAACCTGAAGGATATCGCCGCATCCTCCAACCCGGAGGCCGCAACGAGTATGTCGATGGATATGGAGTGATGAAAGTCGGACGGGACATATTGCGTGACGCCAGAGTGATGGTGGTCGGATGCGGGGCGCTCGGCAACGAAGTCCTGAAGAACCTCGCCCTCTGCGGGGTCGGGCACGTCGTGTGCGTGGATTTCGACCGTGTCGAGGTCGGCAACCTGTCGCGTTCCGTCCTGTTCCGTCAAAAGGATGCCGATGACGGGCGGCTGAAAGTGGAGGTCGTCAGGGAGCGCCTGCTTGAGCTCAACCCGGAACTTGACGTCCGCACCTTCAACGGTGACATCGTATATGACATAGGATTGGGGATCATCCGGAGTATGGATGTCGTCGTTTCCTGCGTGGACAGCCGGTGGGCGAGGTTCATCATCAACAGGCACTGCATCAGGATGAACCGTCCCTGGGTGGACGGCGGCATAGCGGTTGCCGAGGGCACCGCCAGAGTTTTCCTGCCCGGCAGGAACTGTTATGCGTGCAGCCTCGACCCGGAACTCCTCGGGACGCTGAAACGAAGGCTCTCCTGTCCGAATGTCGTCAGGATGATGGAAAGAAGCGGCTCGGCTCCCACAAGCAGCCTCACCGCCTCCGTCATCGGGGCCGTCCAGGCTCAGGAGGCAATCAAAGTGCTCTGCGGCGACACCTCTTCCTGCGGCAGGATGTTCCACTACGACGGAGATACCCTCACCTGCGGCACCGCAGAGTTTGCGGCATACGATGACTGTTGCCCTGAGCACGAGGTCTGGGAACCCGTGGAACAAAGCCCGTTTGACGAAGATTGCACACTCTCCGATTTCTTCGCATCATTCCCGGACGGAGGCAAGGGCGTGTCGATACTCCTGAGGGAAGACAGATTCGTGGATTATGTCGCCCGCCGCAGTGACGGGGAAAAACATATTGTGATGAAGCCGGCAAGACAGGTGGCGGAATCGTTGCAGGAGGGGGCGCTCCCGGAGGAATTCTATCAGAACGAGTTCCGGACCGTGGATGAGAAATTCCCCTATCCGAATCTCACATTCAGGGAACTCGGCATACCCTGTGGAGACGTGATTCACGTCCGTAGCGCGGGAAAGGACCGCTTTTTTGAACTGAAATGGGCTTGAACAAGGAAATAAGCGCCGAGATGCTTCTGGAATACCTCTATCCGGAGCAGGAGAACAGATGGAACGTCACCTGTCTGGGCACGTTCTACCGCAACTACAATGCCGACTCCATTCACCTGAATGCCGATACCGGCACTGTGGAACTGGCACGGGACGGATTCCTGAAATACCTTCCGGACGGAATGGTTTCGGACATCAGCGACTTGAAGGATGCCCGGGACAAGGCTGCCGCGTATGACAAGCTGAACTACCGCCTGCACCTGCTCTCAGACGCATTCTCCCCAATCAACAACTTCAATTTCAGGGAGAGGCTTCACCTTGAGAGACAGGTATCCTCCATCCTCCGCGACAAGGTGAAACTGATTCTCAACGACTACTTCGGACTCAATCCCGACAAAGAGGAGGATTCGCTGGTCAGGCAGGTGATGATGTGGCTGCCGTTCGTTTCCGACTATCGCGGGGATTTGCATTTTGTGAAGATGCTGCTGAGGAAACTGCTGAATTGCGAAGTGGAGATGGATCTGAGCCACAGGTTCAGCGAATCGGAATCCACCAGGGCCTGGATGCCGGAAGTGCGGTACACCGCGATAATCCCAGGCCTCACTGCGGAAGAGTTCGGCGCGAAAAGAAAAAGTATCGCTCCGCTGGAGCATTTCATCAGGGAATGGTTCATCCCGTTCGACGTGAACTTTGTATTTGACATCAGACCTCACGGCTCATCAGACAGGGGTGAGTTTAAAAGAATATTGGATTATAACTGCGAACTGCAAGTGTAGTATGGACATAAATTCAAAAATCAACTGGACACCGGGAATGGTTCTGACATCCCGTTTGTTGAATGCCCTCAGCGGAAAAACCGATTATCGGGACTCCGCTCTGGTCAAAACCGTGCTCGGAGACCTTTTCGGGATGGTCCCCGGTGCGCGTCTGTCGGCACAGGGCCTCTTTGCCAAAGGCAATCTGGAAGTCCCCGCCCTCAAATGTTTCGCGATGCTGCCTTCCGGCCGTTTTCTGGACATCGACGAGGATGCGGTACTACCGATGCCGAAACTGGGCCCCGGTGAATACTATTTTTCCGCAGGGCTCGGAAAGGAGCAGGTGGAATTCGAATATGAAGGGACTTCAATGGTCCGCCCGGCATACGAATATGCCGTCCTTACCCTCGAAGAGCTGAAGGAGCACGATATGCTCCCCCTTATCCGCCTCACGGTTGCGGACGGCAAATGTTCCATCGATGAAAATTACATTGCGCCCTGCCTTGCGGCCGCCGATGACGGAAGAATCGCCGGCCACTGCACGGAAATCGCAGACCGTCTTGAGGCGGTGACCTCCCACGTGAATATGGACGAGAGCCGTGGAAAGCACCTGTTTATCCGATACGGCGTGCAGTTGCGCAATATGGCCGGGGCCGAATCCCTGCATCGGTTGGTCCATACCCTTTCGGGACTTGCCGATACTCTGGATCATTTCATTTTCAGTCGGAATGACAGCTGCGAGGAAATTCCTCCCTTTTCCTGTTTCGACCTGGAGAAATGGATGCAGTGGCTCAAGGAATATGTCGGAAGTGCCGCTCAGGTGCTGGACAGCCTTGAACTTGAGAAAAGAGACATCGACGTCGAGGCCCTCAAGGCTCAGATTGAGGAGGAACTCACAGACAAGCTGAAACCGGAGTTGAGCGAAAGCATAGCCGCAGAACTTCGCGACACCCTGACCCGGGAGCTGGAAGCCTCCATTGAGGACAAACTCAGGGAGTTCCTGGACGGCACGTTTGCAGCAAGGACCCACGACTCTCTCAAGGAAGAACTTCAGGGCGAACTCAACGCAGAGCTGTACGAAAGCCTCTACAAAGCCCTCTACGATGCATTATATACACCCCCGAAAGATGAGAGCGAGGGTTTCACACCTTTGATATAAATCCGCTATGATTTCACTGCAACTGCCTTTGGACATTGACAGGGAGGGGCTGGCCCGCAACGCCGACCTCAAGGTCTCCATCACCTCCTTTCTCCGGCTGCTTGTCACCACTCCCTACGGTGCCTGCGTCGCGGACGGCGAGTTCGGGTTTCTTTTCAACAACCTGATGCTGGAGAACTTCAATGAGGACAGCGGGGTGGTCTCCGGCAGGTCCGGCGTATACGGCAAGAAGATATCCGGCACCTCACGGAACCTCAACACTTTCGCCTCCGAGCTGCAGGAGAGGATAATCCGTTATGAGACACGCCTGAGTGACGTTTCGGTGTCAATGTCGTATTACAGGGAAGAAAGGAACATATACGTGACGGTCGATGCCAGGATTGCCGGCACGGATGAGAAATACCGGTACAATACAACCATTAAAGTCTGGAATTAGGAGCAAAAATGAATCAGAAAATATTCGATACCCAATTGAAGGTCAGGGAACTGATGGAGGAGGCGATGGCCGTCTGGCAGCAGAGCAATTACAGCACCCAGCTGCTTCCCCTGAAAGATGACCCGGTCTTTAAGCTGATAATGTCGGCGATGGCTCATCAGACCAATGAGATAGACAACGACATAGAGAGATTGCGTCTGGAAATCATCAACGAGTTCTCCGATATTTTCACCACATACGATGCCTGTCACGCCACTCCCGCAAGCGCGGTTGTCAGGACTGAGCCGATGCCGGGGATAGGTTCAGTCGACGTGGACAGTGGCAGCGTATTCAACCTGGACGGGACGGAGTATAACTTCATCCCCGTGATGCACACGAGGGTTCTCCCCGCCGAGGTGACTTCATTGGATAGAATCGACGGACGCAGATGGGAGGTGGGGCTGACCTTCGCCTCTCCCGTTTCAGATTTGTCGCTGATGTCATTCACGCTTCGGAACCCGGGATTCCACGATGTCAGGATTTTCATCGGAGATAAGGAATTGCCGCTTGTCCGCCCGTGGGAATACAGCGAACTTCCATTTTCCGATGTCTTCGCCTTCGAGAACATCCGTAATTCAGGTTCGACGGTTTATGACCCCTCGATGTCGCTGGTCGACCTGTTCGCCCGTCACGGCCTGCGTATGTATTTCATCAGGAAGCACCATAGCAATGAGTTTCTGCAGGACGAGGTGACAGACCTGAAGCTGACGTTCGAATTCGAAGGTTCCGGAGCCGGTTTCGTATTGAGCAGGGAAGACTTGGCACTCAACACCGTGCTGCTCGCAAACGTGGCCGTGAAAGAAGTGACTCTCGATTCCTCACAGCCTGTCGCAAGGCTCACCGGAAACAGCGACAGCGCCAATTCCCAGCTGATGCACGTCCTGAACCCCGGCAATGACCAGATTTTCGGAGATGCCCGGCTGCACGTGAGGAAGGTGGCGGGAGACCGTTTCAACAAAGCGACTCTCATACGTTCGCTCGCCTCCCTGATTGACAAATATCATTCGGACTACTACGCATTCTCAAACCTTGACGGCAATGCCGTGGAAGGGATTGTCGCGGAACTGGAAGCGCAGTTGCGCAAACTGACGGAACTGGTCAGGGAATCCGGGCAGGACAGCATTGGCGGCACCTATCTTATGCTTGACAAGGAGTCCGGCGACGCTCAGGTAAGCGTGAAGGTCCGGTATCTCACAACGGACGGCAGCGCCGCCTCCGCCAATCTGACGGAGACCGCCAGGTTCCAGTCTCCCGGAGGACTGAACGCCGAATCTACCGTTCAGATTGTCCCGCCAGTTCCTGGTTCCGATGAGGTCAAGGACACTATGGACAAGTTGACATACGAGCAGGTCAGGCGTTTTCAGCATACCGGATTCAGGATAGTGACACCCAACGACATCCGGGTATTCTGCTACAAGGAGCTGGCGGTCCGCTATGGGATAATCTCAAACATAATCCGTGAAATTTCCGTCAAGCCGCATCTGTGTGAAGACCGCACCTCATCAGGCAATGGCTGCGGATATGAGATTCTGGTCTCCATAGATATCGCCGACACGGCTTTCGTCAGGAGGAACTTCTCCGACAAGATACCTCAGGCGGAAATCCTTATGGCGAAGATGATGCAGGTGCGGAGCGTCAACATATACCCTATCTCAGTAAAAATAAACGTTAAATGACAATATGGAAGATTTCTATCTTAACATTGTTTACAAGAGCAAGACGGTTAAATTCAAGGTCACAAACCCTGAAGCCCCCCTGTCCGTGCTTATGAACAATCTCAAGCACGCCACGAGCCAGGACGGCAGACTGATTTTCGATTTCCCGTCGATAGACTCCACCGGAGCGCCGATGGATTATTTCTTCGGCAAGGAGGATTCCCAAATCAACGAACTCCGTGTCCTGCGGCCACGCATCGGGAAGACCGACCAGGTTCTTTCCGACTATGGCGTGCAGAACGGTGACACCTTGCATCTGATAGCGGATCCGTTCCCGGGTTAATTAAAAGCGAAATGACAGGCAGGGAAAGAAGGCTCGAATATGAATATGGTACGCTGATGGCCCGGCTCGGCCACAGGAGCGATATCATAATCGACGTCACGGGACGTCGGGAAGGGAGCGGTGTACCCGATGCATACAAAGTCACCTATCTCATACGGAGCATCTGCACAGTGGAGGATATGGAGAATCTCGGCAAACCCGGAGTTGTCAACAGGCCTGTTTTTCACGACAGGTTCGTCCTTTCAATCACCATCCCGCCCGAATATCCCTGCATAGACGCCGGCCCTGTATTCCGGTTCCTGACAGAAGACGGCAACGGCAATCCCATCCCCCACCCCTGGCATCCCAATATCCGCTGGTTCGGGGAATTCGCCGGCAGAGTCTGCGTCAACACTCCCGACACCTATACGGATATCGAATGGTGCGTGAGGAGGATTGCCAGTTACCTGAAATATGAAAAATACCACGCGCTCAACGAACCCCCATACCCTGAGGACCAGCAGGTTGCATCCTGGGTAATACGACAGGGGGAGCCTAACGGATGGGTGCCTTTCAATAATTGAATATGAAGCGATTACTTATATTTTGTTTTGCACTTTTCGCATTTGTCGGAGAACTGTCAGCCCAGAAAACCGTATGGTTGACCGGGAACGAACCCTATATCGAGAGTCTCCGGATTCTGCCCGACAGCACCGAAAGCGATGCAAGCCTGAAAATTGAATTCAATGAACCGGAAAACACGGTTACGGTTTCTCTCTCCAGCGAAAGGAACCGGCTGTTCGCCTTCCACGAATCCGTCCGCTACAAGGACGTGTTCAAGTGCGGCCGGAAGCTCAAGCCACACAAACTCCCGTACAACGTGGAACTGGAGGAGGGCAATTCGTTCCGTATGACGCACAAGACCAAAAAGTCCCTGGGCCGCCATTCGGGCAGGTATGTATTCCGTCCCTGGATGGGTCTCGAAGGAGGAAAACAGTCCGGCGGGAATTTCAAACTGCCGGAAGACAGCCTTGTCAGTGTCATCAGGGTGAGTCCGTCCCAGTCGGAGATTGTCGTCAGGATACGTGACATAATGGTCATCAAGCACAAAGGTTCGAGCCCCAGACAGTGGAAGAAATACAATATCGTGTCCTACAAGGCATTGGACGCGCAATATGACATCACACTGGTACGCAATCCCTGCCTCGGGAAAGAGAGGGAGGTCAGTGACGTCGACAGCCTTTGCAATGCTCTCTCTGATGCAATCGCGGCTTTGCAGGAAAGTTTCCCGGGAATGGAAGCCAAGACGCTGGAAAGTTTCGACAACTTCTATTCAATCTGGAGCGATCTTGTCAAGAAGTTCAACTACAAGGACACGACCGTGCAGTGCGGCACGCTTCTGTCAGCCGTCAAAAGGTACAATTCCACCGTCGATTCCCTTATGGGCCTCTCCTGTACAGTGGCAAGTTCCGCAAGGGGAGAGATTGTGAGTTCGCTTGACGGCAACGACCGGAGAATCGACGTGCCCAGCCTGTTGTACAGGGCGCGGCAACTTGACGAACTGGCCGCCAGGTGGCCCATCGCCACCACGAAATCCGAAAAACTTGACATACTCCAGAGAGGCGGAAAGATAATGAAGGAGGCTGCGGAACTCACTCTCAATCACCTTCTCGTCACGGATGCCGACAGGAATGCGATGGAACTTTTCCGTCAGGCCAAAGAATATTTCACGAGGATATGCAAATATTGAGATTATTGGCAATCACGACCGTCTGCATGCTGTCGGCCCTGCCTGCCTTCGGCGGCGGGAACCTGTCGAACGAGCTCACGAAGATGGGAGTTTCCGAGAATATCGGCAACTTTATAAACGAAGTCAAGACCTTCGGCTATACCCTGTCAACCGCTCAACCCGGCCAGCTCAAGACTATGAGCCGGCACGCCGCCATTATGGACACCAAGTGGAATGACTTCTATTCCAAATCCGTGGACATAATCTCTCAGGATGAGAAGCTTCTTGAGATGGCGGCGGACTATGAGCAGTTGTGGCGGTCAGCGATGGACTCGCTCAACCTCTGCATCACCAGAATCGAGAAGGCCTCTGTTTTCAGGAAGGATGAGCTGTTCGTGAAGTCGAAGATTGCCACATACAGGAAGTTAGAGAGCGATGCCGCGAAACTGGCTATGGTCAAGCAGACCGCACCGCAGTTGGAAAAACTGAAGGCGGAGGAACAACTTGAATTCGCAAAAATCGAGGGTGCGTTCCAGGAGGCCGAAGAAGCGGCTGAAATAAACCCGGCGCTGTCGGAAAGGATGGCGGAACTGAAGGAGACATTCATCACTATCCAACTGAGTTCCACGGCCATCCAGCAGGCTGAGTTCAAACCGTTTGTGGCAAGGATAAAAGACTACCTTATGACGCTGGCGGCTGTTTCGATAATCGCAATGTTCGCAATATTCCTGAGCAATTATGTCAAGACGGCAAAGAAGGCCAGAGAGGCTCAACAGAAGATGAAGGAAGCGCTTGGCGAGAACAACAGCATCACCCCCAGCATATAGAAACCGAATATGATCAATACAAATCGCATACTATCGTTATTATGGGCAACGGCCATCTTATTCATGGCATCGACAGCCTGCTCAAAAATGGATGACCTGTTCTCACAAAGCACGGAGGAGAACACTCTTGTCATAAACAGTCTCACCTTCGACCCCTCATACAAGACAGCCGTGGTGAGGGCGACGGCCACGACGGATTACGGGAACTTCTTCACGGTTGACAGCAGTTATGCCGGCCTGAACGTATATGAAACCTCAAAACTGGGCAGGCCAATCAACAGGGATATGGGGCTTGCGGCCGTAAGCGTCAAAGACCTTGCCACCGAGCGGTTTGACGAGTTGGGGATAAAATTCCTTGTACTGGTGGACCTCACTCTTCCGCAGGCGGACATCGACCTTGAAAAGGAGGCCGTACGCAGCATCAGGGCGAACCTTCACAATGACAATCTCTATATCTCATTCCTCAAGTCCGAAGGAGTGGTGACAAAGACGGAATTCGTCACCGACTACATTATGGACAATTACTTCGTGGAGGATGATCGCGGCATTGACAAGCATCTCTATGCCGGAATTCTCCAGAAGTTGCGTGAAGTCAACCCGGAAGGCGGAATTTTCAATGATAACCACGCGGTGCTTCTGGCAATGTCCGACGGCTGCGTATGGGGTACCGACCAGCCTTTCGACCCCGATCATTTTGAAGTTCAGAACAAGCTGAACGCATACTGCCGGGATTCCATCGAGGCGGCGCACCTGTGTTATGTCAATTTCGAGAATTCGGAAATCAACGACTTCGTCACGACATCCAGGAACAACGAGATTCTGACGCTTTGCAGGATGACAGACGGAATTTATCTTGACAAATTCAGATGGCTGGATTTCTGCAACGCCGTCTCCGCTGCCTTGGACCTGCCAAGCGAAACATTTGAGATAAAGCTGGTCAACCCGGATTTGAGAATATATACGGGGGAATTCCTGAATCTGAACGTCGAAATGTCCTCGCCCGCTGATTCTGTCATCCTCCGGGGGAAGACAGACTATCGTGTATGCGGTGAATTCGGGACGTTCATAGTCAACGGGGAAAGCGCCGCGTCCGTCCTGATGAAGGGGAGCCTTTTCTGCCTTGTGCTCATTCTTGTGACTTTCACCATCTTCCAGTACATCGAGCCCTGGATTCACTACAGGATATTCCACAGGAGATATGTCACACGCTATACCGGCCCGAATATGAGCGTGAACGGCATTCTGGTCGCCGGGGAGTGTTATCTCTGCAAGGCTCCCTTCAAGAAAGGCGACCGTATTGTGACAAAATGCGAGCACACGATGCACAGGGAGTGCTGGGATGAGAACGAGTATCATTGCCCCGAATACATCGGCCATTGTTCAAAAGGCTCCCACTACTACAATGCGGAAAATCTGTCGGATCCGCGGAATGCCAGATATTACGCAAAGTGGCTGTACACCGGAATCGCCGCCGCATTCATAGGCTGGGTTCTTTGTCTGATGACATCCGACAACATTATCCACCTGAAGACCCACCAATCGTTTGTGAGCGCATTCGTCAACCAGCTGGGCCAGGATATAGTTTCGTCCCCCGTAGGGCAGTTGCCGAACCTCGCCGCGACCATTTTCGCATGCCTCGCATTTTTTATGGGCTTCATCATTGTCCGCCACAAACAGTGGAAGAAGCGGCTTGTTGAAATCTTCTGCAGGTCGATAGCCGTATATGTCACCACCTTCCTTATTCTGGAAATAGGAAGCATACTCTACTATCTCATAGATTCCGAACTGATGGAATTTTCAGTCACCGTTCTGGTGTGGGTGGCCACTTCACTGACATTTGTCTTCTGGATGTCATTCCGCACGCCCGTGAAGATTCGGAAGAAGATATTTCTCGCCTGTCTGGGCTGCCTTATTGTCCATTTCCTGATATGGGACAGCATCCTCTCCAGTTACCTGATTGACTACAGGATGATTGACCTCCTCTTCTTCATAGGGTATTCCCTGCTCCTGACGCTGAGTATCGCCACCGCCGCTCCCCGGTCCAACAAATATGTGCTCAGGGCGGAAGGGAGCATCAAGACCACCGACATCGCCCTTTACAAATGGTTCAAGGCCAATCCTGAAATGATAGTGACCCTCGGCAAGTCCGTGGATTGCAACATCCAGATGAGTTGGGACATAAAGGGAGACATCGCTCCCCTTCAGGCCAGCATCTTTATGAAGAATTCAGCCTGCTACCTCAAAGCGGAGGAGGGCGGAGTGACTCTTGCAAACGGGAAACCCCTCAAGGAGGGCAAATCCGTCAAACTGTACCACTCAACCTCCTTCACGATAGGCACCACGAAGTACACCTACACCGAGATGGATGTCTATCATGGATTCTGATTCCGGAAGTTATTGGTTTACGTCTGTAACGAGATGGACACAGCAGCCATTGTAGCGCTCTGCCGAGTTTTCAGGTTTTATTGGCACTAAGTCAATTGTTTGTGTTAGGTTTAGGCCGCAACCGCGGCATAAACGGTTCCGGGCGCCCGATATGATAGGCCCTGATGGAGATTACGCAGAAATCCCGGCCATAGATACAAAATGGTCGGGATTTTCAGTTTCTAACATTTCTCCATCTATGGGAGAACTATCACAAGAATCTATTTTCTGAGTTCCTCATAAACATTGAGGAAATAGACCTCGGATAGATCATCTCTCATATTGAAGAGCAAAGTTCCCTGCTTCGGATTATATACGCAGGACCAGTCAGTGACCTGAGGACTCGCATATTCCATACCGAAGTTACCCTGCTGCAAGCACCTCAGGGCCTGCTCCTCCGACATCACCGGCCAATAATAGGTCATCATACGCTGCACACGACATTTGTTGCTGAATCCCAACTGCCAGCGGTCTGTATTGAACGTATTATTGGCTTCAACGTTGCAGTAGTAGTTCTCGATACTGTTCCTTTCGTACGGAACCTGTGCAAGGGTGCCGTGAGTCGCAAGATAACGATCCTTTTCGGTATCCATAATATACAAGGTGTCAGGGGTCTTCTCTCCCGTAGTTGGATCTATGCCACAATTCCAATACTCGAATACAGCACAATGGCCTTCCGCATCAGCTACGAACCAGTGAACGGCTGTGCTAGGAATAAGGCAGGTGTAGTCATAGCTCTGGAAAAGCTTCTTGACATCTTCAACAGTACGGCAGGTGGAAAGAATACGGTTGTGAAGAACTGATAAAGTGATTTGCGGTTTCCCGGTATTCTGATTTATTGACCATGGACGAGGGGAATCTCCGGGGAACTCGACTTCCGCAAGTTCGCCATCCTTGTAATGCTGATAGTTGGGAAGCTGGTATGCGGCGAAGCAGAGGCCGTGTTCGTTCATTCCGTCCATAACGGCCATGTTCTGTTTGAGAAGAGCACTGAGATCTTGTCCTTTTTTAAGAAAAGTCGAGTCTTTATCATATTCGGTAGTCCCGTTCCAACGATTGACGTAACATGCATTTGAAAGCATCACGCTTTTGTATTCTCCCTGTGGGACATTCCTGTTGAACAGAATGATCATCTGGCCGGGCACTCCGTCAAGATTGCGTCCGAATAGCAGTTCATTCTTTTCATTTTTGCAGATGAAACCGGAGCAACCGCGGGGCGCATCAATAAAGCCTTGTGCCTCACCCAGTCCAAAAGTTAGATTGACCTCATTGTTGAATGCCGGATAATCATTTACGTTGAATTTATTATCTTTTTTGATAAGGTTCTCCCAAGGGAACTGCACCTTGTAGTCCATATAATAAACCCGTCCTCTTGATACATGGCGGAAGGATTCCAAAGTCTCCATTGAACCATCCAACAAATACGGAACCCCGTTACCGTAGTACGGGTTATCCAATTCCTTGCCGTTCTCCATAATATTGATGATATTCAGAGATTCTTCGGCAGGGGTGGGTGTTGGCATTTCCTTCTGACAGCCGTAGAAAGAGACTGTGGCTATAGCCAGCAGTGCAAAAGTGATTTTTTTCATAAAAACAGTTATTTTCAAGTTAATATTTTTCAATTATTGAGGAAATCATCGGGTTGATGGCACAAGCGGCTTCCGTGATGGAAGAATAGTCATCAAGCTTGGCAGAAGACATCAGGAGGAAGGTGGAGCCGAGTTCGGGCCGTTTGAGCTTAAACCCGATGTAAACACAATTGTGTTTGAGGTAAAACGCCTCACGTTTTATCCTCTGATCCTTATTGGCACACTCCTCCGATGGGTCTTCGATTGAAAAGATGAGGGGCTTTCCCCCGCAGTCTTCAATAATCCTGTCAAGGATTCTGCCCCCGAATCCGCTGCTTCTCATAGCCTTGTCCACTGCGAAAAAGAGCAGATATTCAAAAGTCCCGATATCCTGCGTGACAGACATTCCGACAACCTCCCCGTCACAGTAATATGCGTATACGTCCAGCTTGAACATGGGCAACGCCAGCATTTGTTCAAGGGTGAGCTTCCTTTCTGCGGGTGGGAACGCCTCTTCGTATATCTCATTTATTTTGTCAAACTCCTTGAATTCAGGAGTCACGCTGACAGCAGTTATCTTTTCCATCTATCTTTTATTTTTATAAATCATACCCAAGCGGAACGGGATTTTACAGGTCCTTCTTCAGATCTATGGTGAAAGCCTTGTCCGTTTCGTCCCTGACATTGAAGAGGACTGTCTTCTGTTTGGAGTTATAGACGCAGGACCAGTTTGTCACCTGCCCGGGCACTTCGATGCCGAAATTGCCGTACTGGAGGCACTGCAACGCTTCCTCTTCATCCATAAACAGCGAATAGTGATGCATCATGTTATGGGCACGGAACACTCCGCCGAACTCCCTCTGCCAATAGTCCATATAGAAGGTTGAAGACGGAACGGGATTGTAATAGTAGTTCTCCATACTCATATATTCATAGGCGATGTTGTGATTGCCAAGGAAAGCCGACTTTGAACGGGCTTCTTCGTCAAAGACGTACAAAGAATCCGTGCCGTCCTTCTCTTTCCAGTACTCCAGCGTTTTCCAGTTATTGTTTGCATCGGAAATGCACCAGTGGATATTGAGGTTGCGGAAGAGGGTGATGTAATCATATGAGTGGAAAAGGTCTATTGCATCTTCCACGGTCTCGCAAGTGGTGAGAATCAGATAATGCAGCGCGGTGAAGCTGGCCTGAGGCTTGCCTGTGTTCTGATTGATTGCACGGGGACGCGGAGTGGGACTCTCGAATGGATCTACGATAGAGCCTTCCTCATCCTGAAAGTCAGGAAGCTGATAACTGGTAAGAACCAGTCCGGCATCGTTCATGCCGTCAATGATGGCCACAGGCTGACGGAGAAGCACGTTGACGTCTA
>JAZUIV010000024.1:0-21761 GCA_045642485.1 Bacteroidales bacterium
TTGGTAATCTTTATGAATCTTGTTTCGTCTTTTGCATATGTCATTCAGTCGAGTAGCCCGCTACACTCCTTCTTTCCATATCCAAAATCCATAAACAATCTTTCATAAATCTTTACCAACTTATTTTTTAACCATTCCTAAACAGCTTTTTAGATTAGGCGGTGACGGAAAAGTCACCGCCTTTTTGTATATTTGTAGAAATGGCGAAAATGATGAAAAAACTTGTAATGTTCGATATGGATGGAGTGCTGCTGAATTCCATCCCCAGTCACATTACAGCCTGGTCCACCGCATTGAAGGAAAACGGGATTGAGATTACGCCTGATTTCATCTATCTGAATGAAGGCAGGACGGGCCGGGATACGATTGCCCTTCTTGAAAAAGAGATAGGTCATCCCCTTGACTGGGAGAAGATATATGCCAGGAAATCCGGGATTTACAATACTCTTGACGGCAAAAGACCTATGCGCGGTGCCCTGGAGGTGCTCTCGGTATTGAAGGAATGCGGCGTCAAATCCATTGTTGTGACAGGCTCCGGTTTTGACAAGATAAAGAATGTCATTGACGAAAGGTTCGGCGATTTGCTGGACAGCAGCCTAATGGTGACAGCATACGACACTCCCCGCGGCAAGCCGTTCCCCGACCCTTATCTTGAAGGGCTCAGAAAAGCCGGTGTAAGCGCTGATGAGGCGATGGTTGTGGAAAATGCGCCTCTTGGCGTGAAAGCCGCACACGAAGCCGGTTGTTTTGTAATTGCAGTGAATACCGGGACACTTCCCGATTCCGCATTATGGGAGGCTGGGGCCGATATTGTATTCCATTCAATGATGGAACTCTCCCTGTCTGTACGGAGGCTTGTTTCTACGGGAAAGGAGCCGGGACTCTGGAAGACGGCAAAGAGCGAATATCTTCTTAAAAGGCCCTGGCTGACGGCAAGAAAGGACCACGTAATCCTGCCTGACGGCCGGGAGAACCCGGAACATTGGGTATTGGAATACCCCGACTGGGTAAATGTCATAGCCATAACGACGGAGGGAGAATTCGTATTCGAAAGGCAATACAGACACGGTCTCGGAATCGTGGAATATGAGATTTGTGCCGGTGTCATCGAAGATGGCGAGACCCCGATTGAAGCCGCAAAACGGGAACTTCTGGAGGAGACGGGCTACTGCGGAGGAGATTGGACACTGGGGATGGTCACTTGCCAGAACCCGAGTGTCTGCAGCAATCTCACATACTGTTTCATTGCCCGTGGCGTTGAACTGGCCTCCGACCAGAAACTCGACTATACCGAGGACATTTCTGTACACCTCCTTTCCAAAAAAGAGGTTTATTCGCTGCTGAAGGCAGACAGGCTCAAACAAGCGCTTATGACCGCCCCGTTGTGGAAATATTTCGCAGAAAATCCCCTTGAAGAATAATCAATAAAATCCAATGATATGATCAAAACAGAAGAAATAAGACTCTTCAGTCTTGCAAACGAATCCGGCTCCGAAGTGATACTCTCAAATCTGGGAGCGGGCATTGTATCGATTGTCGTTCCGGACAGAAACGGCAATCTGGCAGATGTGGCTCTTGGATACAAGTCCCCCGCATCATACTGCTGCGACGGCCCCTGTATGGGTAAAGTCCCCGGAAGATTTGCGAACAGAATTGCCGACGGCAAGTTCACACTTGACGGAAAAGAATACACTCTGGCAGTGAACAACGGCAAAAACCACCTTCACGGAGGTCCGGATGAAGAATCTTTTGCAAACAGACTCTGGAAAGCCGAGCAACTTGACGACGCTGTCAAATTCACGCTTGACAGTCCGGATGGAGACGCTTCCTACCCCGGCACTCTTCACGTCGAGGCGCTGTATCAATGGAGTTCTGACAACAAACTTACCCTGACGCTCACGGCCACGACAGACAGCAGGACAATAGTGAACCTGACGAACCACGCTTATTTCAATCTCAAGGGAGAAAATGCCGGTGACGTCACCGACCATATCCTGAAGTTGAACGCTTCCCACTTCCTGCAGACCGACCCTACCCTGATCCCGGTGGGCGAACCTGCCCGGGTAGCCGGGACTCCGATGGATTTCACTGCACCGAAAAAAATAGGAAAAGATATCAAATCCGATTTTGAACCGCTTGAAATCGGAAAAGGATATGACCACTGCTTTGTCGTTGACAATTACAAGGAAGGCATTCTGCAGAAAGTTGCGGAACTCTCCGAGCAGTCGACTGGCCGGAGACTCGAAGTTTACACGGATGCTCCCGGCATTCAGGTTTATACAGGAAACTACCTGGACGGATGTCCGGAATCGAAAAGTGGAGGGAAATACAAAGATTATGACGGAGTGGCACTTGAATGCCAGGCGTTCCCGGATTCTCCCAACAGAAAAGATTTTCCTTTCAAGCCTCTGTCACAGGGAGAAGTCTATCGAAACACCATCATCTTTGCATTCAGTTACTTCGAATAAAAACTGAATCCTCTGGAAGCCATCTGAACAATATAGTCCCAACGAATAATAATACCTATTATGCAAATGATACCCAACCAGATAAAGGCTTTGGTCGTATCACTTTGGGAACGATACCACTGTACAATCTTTTTCATGGCATAAAGGTACGATAATTTTTTACAGCACTATGGATTCAACAATCAAAAAGATTGACCAGGCAGCCGAATACATCAAATCCCGCAAAGGATTTGTCACCCCGGAAGTGGGGATAATCCTCGGAAGCGGGCTGGGACATCTTGCGGAAAAAATTGAAGCATCCGCAATAATCCCCTATGATGACATTCCCAATTTCCTGAAAGCAACAGCCATCGGACATAAAGGCAACCTCATATTCGGCAGACTTGCCGGCAGGAACGTTTGTGCAATGCAGGGACGTTTCCACTATTATGAAGGGTATTCCACAACCGATGCAACACTTCCGGTAAGAGTGATGAAACGTCTTGGAATCAACACTATATTTGTTTCAAATGCAGCCGGAGGCATCAACAAGGATTTCAAGATTGGGGACCTTATGATAATCGAGGATCACATCAATATGATGCCCAATCCTCTTATAGGGCCAAATCTCGACGAATTAGGAGAAAGATTCCCGGATATGACCTGTGCATACGACAGGGAACTTGTCGCAAAGGCTCAAAAAGCGGCTTCTGAGATGGGCGTCACCATAAGAAAGGGCGTCTATCTGGCAAATACCGGCCCGACATACGAGACGCCCGCTGAAATCAGGTTCTACCGGCTTGCGGGAGCCGATGCCGTGGGAATGTCCACCGTGCACGAAGTGATAACGGCCAGACACTGCGGGCTGCGTGTCTTTGCCGCATCTGTCATTACAAATATCTCCAATGACACTACTGACAGCAGTGTTTTCAATGATTCAAACGACGTTATCGTTGCCGCAAACACTGCGGGCGAAACTATGTCGGCAATATTCTGCAAACTGATAGAATCTTTGTAATGGAGCCTGTATTGCCATTCGAAACCGTAGAACTTTCCTCAAGCGGAAGGGAAGTCATAATTATGGATCAGACTCTCCTGCCCCATCAGGAAAAATATCTTCATCTTACCACTGCAGAGCAGGTGTTCTACGCCATAACTCTGCTTAAGGTCAGAGGGGGTTCGGCCATCGGAACTCTTGCTGCAATGGGACTTGCGGTATGCATCAACAGGTTCAGGACAAAAAGTGTCGCAGACCTCGAAAAGGAATTTTTCCGGGTAAAGAAATATCTCTATATCAGCAGACCCTCGGCAACCGGTCTGATGTGGTCCCTGGACAGAATGGAGAACCGTTTCCAAACGGCTCTCTCAGAATCAGGAGACGGCACTCCAGATGCCGTGAAAACAATCAAGAGAGCGTTGCTGGATGAAGCCGAATCAATCAAGAAGGATGACATCGAAATATGGGCTTCTCTGTCGGAATACGGCTTCCCACTCCTTTTTCCGGGAGTTTCCGTCCTCACTCAAGGGGGCACCGGGAATCTTTCCGTTTCAAGATACGGCTCTTTATTCAGGCCGCTGTACCTTGCCTTGCAGAAAGGATATGCACCCAAGGTTTATGTAAATGAAACGAGGCCGTTGCTTGGTGGCGCCCGTTACGAGGCTTATGAACTGATGAAGTCTGGAGTTGACACGACTCTGCTGTGCGACAATGCGGTCCTGTCTCTTATGCAACAACGGAAAATAGATTTTGTCTTTACCGGGGCAGAACGGATAGCCGCCAACGGAGATTGCAAAAACAGCGTGGGGACCGCTACTCTGGCCGTCCTTGCGTATCACTGCAGGATTCCCTTCTATGTACTGGCCCCCTACTCCACGATAGATTTCAATTGCAATGACGGCAACGAAATGGAACTGGAGATGCGTCCCTCGTACGAAGTGACCGATATGTACTATGGCAAGCCTATGGCCCCAAAGGGCATTGAAGTATACAACCCGGCATTCGACATCACTCCGGCCGGACTGATAACAGGTATCATCACCGAGAAAGGTATTTTGCGTCCTGAAGAATTGAAAAATCGCAGAATATGATGGTACGTTTTGTAAGTCTTTCCAGCGGAAGCAGCGGAAACTGCTACTATCTCGGCAATGATACCAAGTCCATCCTCATTGACGTCGGCATCGGAACCAGAGCAATCAGGAAAAGACTTCTCGAACAAGGCATTTCCGTTGAGTCCGTTTCTGCCGTGCTCGTCACACACGACCATTTCGACCACATCAGAAGCCTGGGTACATTCACCCAACGCTTCAATGTGCCCGTATTCGCCACAAAGAAACTCCATCAGGCACTCCGACGCAATATCTGCACCGGAGGCAAACTTGCCGGAAATGAACGGTATCTCATCGAAGACACTGAGAATGACATTGACGGGATAAAAGTAACCCCTTTCGAAGTCCCTCATGACGCGACCCAGACCGTCGGCTATCATCTGGATTTTTACGGGGTGAAAATAACCATTTTGACCGATATCGGAGCTGTGACGGACAAAGCCGTAAAATATGCCCGTATGGCGGAGCATTTGGTTGTTGAATCCAATTACGATATGGATATGCTGCTTTCCGGCAATTACCCCAAAGAACTTAAAGAGCGGATTATGATGGGAAACGGGCATCTTTCCAACGAACAGAACAGTCATCTTCTCAAGATGTGCTGCCATCCCGACCTGAAGAATGTGTTCCTGTGCCACCTGAGCGGCAACAACAACACTCCCAAAACCGCCTTTTCAAAAGCGGAAGCGACGCTCACGAGCATCGGCTCTGTGGCATCGCTTCACTGTCTTCCCCGAAGCGAATCTTCGGAATTGTTCGAACTTTGATTACTTGGCAAACGCCACACTTCTGGTCTCGCGGATAACTGTTATCTTCACCTGTCCGGGGTATGTCATTTCATCCTGGATAGTTTTGGCGATATCGGCTGAAAGCTCCTCACACTGAGCGTCAGAAACATCTTCAGCGCCTACAATCACCCTGAGTTCGCGTCCTGCCTGGATGGCATAGGTCTTGGTGACGCCGTGATGGGACATTGCAATGTTCTCCATATCCTTGAGCCTCTTTATGTAGGATTCTATAACCTCACGTCTGGCACCGGGCCTTGCTCCTGAAATGGCGTCAGCCACAAGGACAAGAGGCGCAATGATTGACTGCATCTCAATCTCTTCGTGGTGAGAACCTATTGCATTGCAGATATCAGGCTTCTCCTTGTATTGCTCCGCGACTTTCATTCCCAACAGTGCGTGAGGAAGTTCGGCATCCTCTTCACAAACTTTTCCAATATCGTGCAGCAGACCGGCGCGCTTGGCAACCTTGGCGTTGAGTCCGAGTTCGGATGCCATCGTAGCGCAGATGTTTGCAACTTCACGGGAGTGCTGGAGCAGATTCTGACCGTATGAACTGCGGTATTTCATACGGCCTATCAGACGGACCAGTTCCGAATGGAGACCGTGGATACCCAGATCGATGCAGGTACGTTTTCCTGTCTCCATAATCTCGTCATCGAGTTGTTTCTTTACTTTCTCCACAACCTCTTCGATTCTGGCCGGATGGATGCGCCCGTCAGTGACAAGTTGATGGAGAGCAAGCCTTGCCACTTCGCGGCGGATAGGGTCGAACGCGGAAAGAAGGATGGCTTCAGGGGTGTCGTCAACCACAATTTCCACACCTGTGGCAGCTTCAAGAGCCCTGATGTTCCTGCCTTCTCGCCCTATGATACGGCCTTTGACCTCATCATTGTCAATGTTGAAGACTGTAACGGCATTCTCAATGGCCGTCTCGGCCGCTGTTCTCTGTATAGTATTGATTACAATACGTTTAGCTTCCTTATTGGCATTCAGACGGGCTTCATCCATAACATCGTTGATATAGGACATAGCCTGTGTTCTGGCCTCAGCCTTCATTGTTTCAACCAGTTGATTTTTAGCCTCCTCTGCTGTCAGCCCTGCTACTTCCTCCAGTTTTTCGATGACTTTCCCGCGGAGTTTTTCATATTCCTCGCTCTTCTTGCCCGCAATATCCAACTGGACTTTCAGGTTCTCTTTTATTGCTTCGATTTCTTTCTGCTTACGGCCGATTTCGGCATTCTGCTGATTAAGGGTAAGCTCCCTCTGTTTCAATTTGGTCTCAAGCTGCTGTGCCTGTGCATTGCGCTCGTTGATATAAGCCTCGTGCTCGCTCTTTAGCTGCAGGAATTTCTCCTTGGCCTGGAAAATCTTCTCTTTCTTGATTGCTTCTCCCTGAGCTTCCGCATTGCGTATTATTTCTTCCTTTTTGTTGCCAAGTATCCTTCTCTTGACAAAGATATGGATAAAGACAGCCGCTGTCGCCGACAGCGCCGCCGTAATGATAATGATTAATGCTGACATATGTCCAAAGTATATATGTTGTTAATATTGTCCATTTAACGTGCAATTGACAGAAAAAAGCCGTTAGTCCCTGGTCTGACAGAAAATCTTAAATAATAAGATTTGAGCTCCGGAAAATGTCGCAGACTTCCTACGTCCTGATATACAGAATCCCCCTGAGGGTCACCTGGGCCTGCCTTTGACTTCCGAGTCGGCTCGGGATTGATTAATAAAGTGTTGATTTCAGCAAAGAGCAAAAACTAACGGCTGAGAAGATATTCCCCCAAGGACTTGTCCAGTTCCTCAAGTTTGTTTATGTCGTCGTTTATCACGAATTTATCCCTGTTTTCCATATCCACTATTCTCTTTTCTTCGGATAACAGCACAATGCTCAGAATGTCTCTCAAGTCCCTTCCGTGATAGTTGTATTGCAGTTCCTCAATCTCAATATTCAACTTCTTCACGGCACTGCGTATAGACTCCTCCTGCTCGCTCTCCACGTTCAGTCCGAATTCCCTTCCTGCAATATTCACGGTGATTTTCTGTTTCATTTCCCTATTCGTCAAGCATTGCGATACATCTGTCTATCTCCTTTATCAGGGCGGTAACCTTGCGTTTTGCCGCTGATGTGTCTCTCCCTGACCCCAAGAATGCTCCAGTCAATTGTAAGTTGTTTATTTTTTTTTCAAGTAGTTGTATATTATCAGTTTTCTGTTCGAGTTGTGCGGTACAGGCAGCAAGCTTTTCACGCAGAAGAGCATTCTCGGCCTTGAGGGATTCATATCTTGATATGAGATCCCTGACCTTGGATTCCAGTCTGGATGATACACTTTCTGCCATAATCGATAAATCTCATGACAAAGTTAACTAATATTTTTCAATTTACTTCAAAGCATTTCTCAATTGATTCAATGCTTTTTCCAGGATAAGACGCGGACACCCGACGTTGAGCCTCATAAAGCCCTCCCCGCCCTTTCCGAAATCTTCACCGTCATTGAGCGCAAGTTTTGCCTTATTGACAAACAGATCAATCAGTTCATCGTGCCCAAGCTGCAGGCCGCGACAGTCAAGCCAGATAAGGAATGATGCCTGCGGGCGCACCGGCTTGATCCCGGGGATATTGGCCGCAAGGTATTCCGTAACGAAGTCAATGTTGCTTTCAATGTATTGCAACATCTTCAGCCTCCACTCACGGGCCAGATCGTATGCCGCTCTTGTGGCGACGGCGGCGGGCAATGGAGGAGCGTTGAATTCGTTGGCGGCAAGATATCCGAAGAATTTTGACCTGAGATTTTCATCCTGCACGATTGCATATGAACTCATAAGTCCCGCAATATTGAACGTCTTGCTGGGAGCCTTGAATGTAATCGAGATTTCCGAAGCAATTTCCGATACGCTTGAAAATGAATGGAATTCATTGCCGAACAAAGGCATATCACCGTGTATTTCATCTGAAACGACAATTACACAGTGACGTTTGCATATTTCTGCGACTTTCGAGAGGGTTTCCCTGTCCCAAACCTTTCCGGAAGGATTGTGAGGGTTGCACAGGATGAACATTTTGGGAGATTTGTCCCGGCAAAGTTCATCCAGTTCCCGGAGATTCATCGAATAATTCCCGTCACTGTAAATCAGGGGATTCAGGACCAGTTCCCGGCCGTTCTCCCGGACCAGCCTCGAAAATGGCATATACACCGGAGGCTGGATGAGAATTCTGTCTCCAGGCACGGTGAAGCATTGTATGGCAAAACTAATTCCCCGCACAATCCCGGGTATGAAAGAAATCTCCTTTCGTTTGAGGGAAAGGCCGTTGATATCTTTCTCCCATTTCAAGATGGAGGCGTAGTAGCTTTCCGGAGCACTGGAATAGCCATACAAACCCTGACTGACAAATTTTTCAAGAGCACAACGCACGACTTCCGGTGATTCAAAATCCATATCGGCCACCCACAGGGGTATCAGGTCACTTCTTCCGAAAAGACTCCCAAGAGCCTCAATCTTCACCGCATCGCTGCCGTGTCTGTCTATTTCCTTATCAAAATCACAATTCATATATAGTTTGGTTTATTCATAATATTTCCGCTACCACGAAATTGCTTCCCCCGACAAAGACAAGGTCTCCGCTTGCGGCGTTGGCCAAAGTATGCCTGTACGCCTCGGCAACCGGCCTTATCATAGTGCAGGTGAAACCGTTGTCCGTCATCTCATTGGCAAGCAGAACCGCATCCATCGCCCTGGAAGATGCCGCCTGCGTGGCTATGTATCTGACGTTACGGGGAAGGAATCGCATTATTTCACTCAAATCCTTGTCATTGGAAAGGCCGATGATGAAATGGACGGTGTCGTAGTCACAGGAGATTCTGTCAATCTGCTCCCCAACCCATTTCAATCCGTGAGCATTGTGGCCGGTATCGCATATCACATCCGCGACGCCTTCTCCGTGGCGGAGAACCTCCCACCTTCCACGCAATCCCGTAATCAGGGAGGCCTTTGCGACCCCTCCCGCAAATAGGGAAATATCGATTCCAGCAATTGCGGAAAGGACTCCCGCGACCGCTCCGACTGTATTTAAGTTACGCTTTTGATAATCACCCTTAAGGTCAATATTTTCAATACTTAGCCCAAGTGGATTCATCATCCTGCCGGCAAATAGTATCTCCGATTCACACTGCGCTGCGCGACTCTCGAAAACAGGCCTTGTTTCGGGCAGGTCCTCTCCCACTACAACCGGAACTCCGGGTTTTATTATGCCTGCTTTTTCAAAAGCAATCTTTTCGAGGGTGGAGCCGAGATAGGAGCAATGCTCCAGACCGATGTTGGTTATCACACTCAGCACGGGTGTAATCACGTTTGTGGAATCAAGCCTGCCTCCAAGGCCGGTCTCAATGACGGCAATGTCCACGTTTTCATCGGCAAACCAGTTGAAGGCCATTCCGGTGGTCATTTCGAAATAAGAAAGGTCCAGCCTGACCATATCCTCTTTATGGGCGGTCAGAAAATCATATACGGCCTCCTCCGGAATCAGCCGGAAAGTATCTCTTTCGACTATCCTCATCCTCTCCCGGAAATCCTTGAGATGCGGTGAAGTATAGAGCCCCACTTTCATCCCGCAGGATGAAAGTCCTGCCGCAATCATATGACTGACAGAACCTTTACCATTGGTGCCAGCGACGTGGACGGTAGGATACTTGTTATGGGGAACGCCGAGCAGGGAATCGAATTCAAGCATATTTCCGATGCCCGACCTGAAAGCCGGCGAACCGACCTTCTGGAATGAAGGGAACCGTGTGGAGACCCATTCGAGCAAACGATTGTATTCCTCTGTAAGCATATGCAAAAATAGCCATTATTTGCTATCTTTGTACCCGTATGTACCACATTATACTGCCGGATTCACTCAAAAACAAGCAGACTCCTTTCTATTACTACGATATGGAGTTGCTTCAGAACACACTGAAGCTTTACACGTCTCTTCTTGACGAATATGGCTTCACCGCTCATTTCGCACTCAAGGCGAATGATCGGCCCCGCATTTTGGACAAAATCAGAGAGTTCGGGCTTGGAGCCGACTGCGTCAGCGGAAATGAGGTATCCCTCGCCCTGAAGAGAGGATTCTCCCCCGAATCAATCGTTTTCGCCGGAGTCGGCAAGAGTGACAGGGAGATACGCCTTGCATTGAAAGCCGGCATTTTCTGCTTCAACTGCGAGTCCCTGCCTGAAATCGAGATAGTGAACGGAATCGCCGGAAGGGTCGGTGCCAAGGCCCGGATTGCGCTTCGGGTCAATCCCGACGTGGATGCCCACACCCACAGGTTCATAACCACAGGAAGGAAGGAGGACAAATTTGGAATATCACTCTCCTCCCTTGATGAAGTCATAGATAAGGTGAACAGATTAAACAATCTGGAACTTACCGGATTACATTTTCATATCGGCTCTCAGATTACAGATTTCCAAATCTTCGCCAAACTCTGCTCCAGAGTAAATGACATCCAGTCTGCCCTGTGGGACAAAGGCGTAAGAATCGCCAATCTTAACCTTGGAGGAGGCCTTGGAATCGACTATTCCGACCCGGACGGACACCCCGTCGCCCCTTTCCGCGAATTCTTTGAAACCATCCGGCACAACCTTCATCCCCTGCCCGGACAGAAAGTGCATTTCGAGCCCGGAAGGTCGATTATTGCCCAATCCGGAAACCTGATCTCAAAAGTACTTTTCGTCAAGGAGGGGGACTCGAAAAAGTTTCTTATCCTCGATGCGGGGATGAACGATCTCATACGCCCTGCTCTTTACGGGGCGTACCACAGGATTGAAAATCTGTCGTCTACCGGGAAGAAAGAGAGATACGACATCGTGGGGCCTGTCTGCGAGTCATCTGACTGCTGGGGCAAGGGCCGGATTCTTCCCCACTCCGCCAGAGGAGACATCATTGCCATAAGAAGTGCGGGCGCATACGGACAGGTGATGGCTATGCGCTACAACGGGAAGCGTCCCGCGCGTGAATACTATTCAGACCTGAGTCAAGACAGTTAATAAATCAATCCATAAACGATATGGCCAACAAGTTTCTCGACACCTCCTTTGTAGATAAGGCTATCAAATTCGCCGTGGACGCTCACGCAAACACTGAGCGCAGGGGCAAAGGGTTCCCATATGTCATCCACACGCTCGAAGCGATGGAAATCGTCGCGACAATCTCCTCCGATCCAGAGTTGCTCGCGGCGGCGGCACTCCACGACACCGTGGAGGACACAGCCGTAACCGTCGAACAACTTCGGGAGGTTTTCGGGCAGAGAGTGGCATCCATCGTGGAATCAGAATCCGACAAACTCCCGGAGGGCATCAGCGAGGAAGATAGTTGGCGTTCCCGCAAACAGATTGCAATCAGCAGGATAGAACACTCGGACCGGGACTCCAAAATCGTGGCTCTGGGGGACAAACTCTCCAATATGAGGGCAATTGCGAGGGATTATCACAAGAAAGGGGACGACCTCTGGCAGATTTTCCACGCTCCGGGCGGGAAGCCGGACCACGAATGGCACTACAGGGGACTTGCGGACGCCTTGAGAGAGATGTCCGGAACCGAAGCGTATGAAGAGTTCACCAGACTGGTAGATGACGTGTTCGGCCCGAAGAAAACAGATCAGTAACGTAACAACCATATAAAGCAACCATGAAAAGACTTTTCACCGCAATCATCTCAATCGCAGCCATATTGTCAGCAGTGGGCTGCAAAACAGCCACGGAGCAGGTGCAGCCGGCGTGCAACATCATTTTTGACACCGATATCGGAAATGACATCGACGATGCCGAGGCTCTCGTACTGCTTAATCAATACCTTGATGAAAAGAGAATCAACCTTCTTGGAATCTGTCTGAACAAACACAAGGATCTTACCGCGAAATATGTGGACATCGTCAATACCTGGTACGGACATCCCGACATTCCCATCGGAATCATCAGGCACGACTTCAACAGTGGCGAACCCGCAGAGGAAAGATATACCGGCCTTGTGGCTCAGATGACAAAGGAAGACGGCTCGCCTCTTTTTGCAACGACTTTGAAAGAGTATTCGTCCCTGCCGCTGTCACACAAGCTTTACCGCAAACTTCTGGCGGCACAGCCCGACAACTCCGTCACCGTCGTATCCGTCGGCTTTCTGACAAACCTCTCGCTGCTGATGGACACCCCCGCAGATGAATACTCCCCTCTTACCGGAATGGAACTGATTCAGAAGAAAGTCAAGTCACTCGTACTGATGGCCGGACGCTTCACCGAGCCGAACTACCCCGAATTCAACGTCATTTTCGACATTCCGGCCGCACAGAAAATCATAGACAACTGGCCCGGGGAAATCGTTCTCTCCCCCTGGGAGATTGGAGAAGCCGTCAGATACCCTGCAGAAAGCATCGAGAATGACTACAACTGGACTCCTGCCCATCCTTTCAAGGAGGCATACATCAGATACGGGGATATGCCATACGACAATTACGCATTCGACCCCACAGCCGTAGTCTATGCCGTCGAGGGCTCCGATTACTTCACCGTCTCACCCGCCGGAAAAGTGACCGTCGATGACGAAGGCTTCACCACCTTCTCTCCCAGCGAAGACGGCAGACATTACTATCTCTCCGTAACCCAGGACCAGGCAGCCGCCTTGAGAGAATATTTCGTAAATTACCTCACCCGCATACCCGCATCGCAGGCCAAATAAGACTCTGTTTTGAAATATATCGACGATACAATCTGTGCCTGCGCAACCTCCGGTTCCGGAGCAATCAGCGTTATCAGGGTCTGCGGTCCCGATACTTTTGCAGTAGCCGACAAGGTCATTACGCTGAAATCCGGCACGGTAAGCGCCTGTTCCGGCTACACACTCCGGTTCGGGAAATTCCACAGTTCCGGAAATCCGGAGAAAGAAATCGACGAAGTGCTGGTTTCAATCTTCAGGAATCCTCATTCATATACGGGTGAGGATTCCGTGGAGATAAGTTGCCATGCGTCGGGATATATCGTCAAAAGCATCCTGGAGAATCTGGTCCTCTCCGGCGCAAGAATGGCCGAGCCCGGCGAATTCACAAGACGGGCATTCCTGAACGGAAAGATGGACCTCGCACAGGCCGAGGCCGTTGCAGACCTTATAGCCGCTCAGTCCGAAGCCGCCCACAGAGTAGCCGTAAGCCAGCTCAAAGGCGAATACTCCTGCGAACTCAAACGATTGAGGGACAAACTTCTCGAACTGACCGCCCTGCTCGAACTGGAACTTGACTTCGGGGACGAGGACGTCGAATTCGCAGACAGAACCACCCTTTTTTCCCTACTGGATGAAGCGCTTGCCCACATCGGCCGACTTGCATCCTCATTCAGCGACGGCAATGCCGTAAAGAACGGTATCCCCGTCGCCATCGTGGGCGAAGTCAACAGCGGCAAGAGCACACTTCTCAACGCACTTATCGGGGAAGAAAGGGCAATAGTCTCCGACATACCCGGCACAACACGCGATACAATCGAGGAGACAATGACAATCGACGGGCTGCTCTACCGCTTCATTGACACCGCCGGACTGCGACAGACCGATGATACAATCGAAAAAATCGGCATCAGCAGGGCTTGGGAAAAACTCTCCGAAGCGGATGTAGTGATTGCCGTACTGGACGGGACCGCCCCGTCACCTGAAGCTGCCCGGACGATGTCGGAAATATCATCAAAACTTGAGCCGCATCAGACCCTTGTCGCAGTCACCAACAAAACGGATATCTCCCCCGCCCTTGACGGCACACTGGGAATATCCGCCAGAACCGGGGCCGGCATCGATGACCTGAAAAAGGCTGTCTCGGCAAGCCAGGCCGACAGATTCTCACAGGACAACACCCTTGTGACGAACCTCCGCCACTACGAAGCTCTCGTCAGGGCGGCAGAAAACCTCCGCACCGTCCGGGAAGGACTCGGTAACGCCCTACCCACCGACCTTGTCGCCGAGGACCTTAGATCCGCTATCACCGAACTGAACTCAATCTTCGGGGGCAACACCGCCGCTTCTTCGGCCACAGCCTCTTCGGTCGCCTCCGCATCGTCGGCCGCCGCCATCGACTTCAAAGCCGTCACCGACCTCATATTCAGCCGGTTCTGCATCGGGAAATAGAGAGGGAACATTCGAATTTTCGCATTAGCGGACTACTGATGGCCGTGATATGTCAAATTTCACGGACAGGGCTAGCGGTTTGTCCGTGATTCATTGGTTTTTGTAGCCACCTCCGAGTAAGACTCCACTTTTCGGGAAATCAGATAGAAATACTGCTTGGCATCACGGAAAATGCTCTCTGCTGTTTCGATATTAAGAAATTCCAGAGGCGAAACAAATCCGGCAGAATCGCAAAATGACAGAATTCAAGTGCCGATACAGGGAACCACGGTCATCATTACCTTTCAGGACAATTCCTTCTATTCCGTTTCGTTCCGGGAACTGGAGTTCAAGATTCTGGGAATTACCGGGGCGGAGAAAGTTATGCCTACCTCAGCACTGGCAAGCACCTCCCGGCGGAGTTCGGCCTGTTCGGCCTCACCCCACCACTGCGTCGCTGACGCTCCTTGCGGTCCCCCCGCTACCGAACCGCGGTCGTGAGGGTGTTTACAGCGAGTCCTGTGGACTCGCGGCCCGAGCAGCAGGGCTTTAGCCCGCCGGATGTTACGTCCGCCGGCGAGGTCTTGCCAGATGCTTGAGGGTGAGCCGAAAATGTACAGCTTACTGCCACTTTCAGAAATGACTACCAAAAAACACAAGAATATGTAAATTTGCATAAATAGTCTTTTATATGCCTCGCTGTCTATACCATAGTCCAATAAACGCATTCATCGCTTCTGATGCAAAATCCCTACTAGGTTCCTTCGGCATCAATTATCACGGCGATATATTGACCTCGACCAATGAGGCATGGGCCGGTGAGATTGACATTATGCAAGAAGTTCTGCAACCGTGGAGGAACGAGCTTGGGCAAATCATATTCGAATATGACATTCCGCGTCTCGGAAAGAGGATTGACGTAGTTCTTCTTCTCAGAGGAATAATCTTCTGCCTTGAGTTCAAAGTCGGTCAAAAAGATGCACTTCAAGCAGATATCGAGCAGGTACTCGATTATGCATTGGACCTGAAGAACTTTCATCTACTGAGTCAGGAGCGCACTATCGTGCCGATTCTCATTCCGACGAAGTATCCAAACACTTCTAAAGAGTTTCAGCCCTCTGTGTACGATGACTCTATATACAATCCACTCATCACAGGTGCAGACGGATTGCAGAAACTCATTACCGACGTACTTGCACATGCCGGAGCGACAAAGACTGATAACACTCTGAATGCCGACTGGATAATCAGTCCGTACTCCCCTACGCCGACGATTATCGAGGCTGCTAGGAAGCTATACGAAAACCATTCTGTTGAAGATATCACCCGTCACGAAGCGGACAAAGTATCGACCGATGCGACTATTGCCTTCATTCTTAAGGTGATTAAGGATAGCAAAGAAAATGGGGATAAAAGTATTTGTTTCGTCACAGGAGTACCTGGCGCTGGCAAAACCCTCGTAGGTCTTGATGTAGCCGTAAAACAGTCATATCAAGGTGGTAATGAAATGGTCGAAGACGAAGGAGCTGTTTACCTTTCCGGAAACGGTCCTTTGGTCGCTGTCTTAACTGAAGCTCTTGCATTTGACAATCATAAGAAATGCCGTGCAAGTGGCGAGAAGAAAAATATGTCGGACTCCCGCCGTGAGGTCGGCAAGTTTATCCAGATCATCCATCGCTATCGCGACAACATGTTGATGAAGATCAAGAATCCTGTCGAGAACGGAGTACTTGAAATCGACCCAACAAAAGCATTGAAACACAAAGAAGCGGGATACGGAGAAGTTGAGCATGTGGCAATCTTTGACGAGGCACAACGCTCATGGACACACAAGCGACTCGCTGACTATTTGAAGCGGGGTGGCACCTACGGCAATAAACTTAAGGTTCCGAACTTCCCATATTCTGAAGCTGCTTTTCTTATATGGTCGCTGGATCAGCGCGAGGATTGGGCGACAATCGTATGTCTGGTAGGTGGCGGCCAAGAGATTAACACTGGTGAAGCAGGCATCTCTGAATGGATTGCTGCGTTGAATGGCATGTTCCCGCACTGGAAGGTCTATATCTCCAACAAACTGACTGAACCGGAATATGCAGAAGGCAGGGTCAACGAATTACTTGCTAATAACGGCAATGTCACGTTCACCGACAATCTGCATTTAGGTGTCAGTCTTCGCTCATTCCGTGCCGAGAAACTGTCCGCATTCGTGCATTCTCTGCTTTCATTCAATCCGGATGCAGCGAGCATTTACAGCGAAATCAAGGACCGCTACCCTATTGTCCTGACACGCGATATGGCCAAGGCTCGCGAATGGCTTCGTTCAAAGGCTCGTGGCTCAGAGCGTACCGGCATACTCGTTACGAAGACAGCAGCCCGATTCAAGCCATTGGCAGTTGATATCCTTGATCAGGGCGATGAGAATGCCGTGCATTGGTTCCTGGAAGACAAAAACGATATCCGATCATCCAATTATCTAGAGGACGCTGCTACCGAAATTCAAGTGCAAGGGCTCGAACTGGACTATACTTGCGTGCTTTGGGATGCAGATATGCGCTGTTACGGCAATTCCTCATTTCACGAATGGAAGTACTTCAACTTCAATGGCCGAACTGCCTGGCGCGAGGAAACCGGCAACACGGACGTCAGCATTGAACGTCGCAAATACATGCTCAACGCCTATCGCGTCCTTCTTACTCGTGCTCGCATGGGCATGGTCATTTGCGTGCCTACTGGCAACGGGAATAAAACAGTTGGCGGTTTCCCAGAGGACGCCACAAGGCTTCCAGAGTTCTATAACAGCACATATGAGTATCTAAAATCCTTGGGGCTGAAGGAATTATGAAAACAATTCAAGTGGTAGCAGCCCTCATCGTCCATAATGGACGTATCTTCGCGACGCAGCGAGGATACGGCGAGTGGAAGGACTGGTGGGAGTTTCCGGGTGGGAAGATAGAACCGGGAGAATCGCCAAAAGATGCGCTTAAACGCGAAATCCGTGAGGAACTAGCAACGGAGATACGTGTGGAACGCTATGTAGCAACGATTGCATGGGAATATCCCTCTTTCCACTTGTCAATGCGCTGCTACTTATGTAGCGTCGTCACAGGCTCGTTGGTACTGCTGGAGCATGAGGCGTCTACCTGGCTTGACCGTGAGCATCTTCGCTCAGTGCAGTGGTTGCCAGCAGACGAGACTATCATCTCAAAAATTGAAACACTACTTTGATTCTTTCTTTTCCACGGCCGGGTGATAATAGACCGCATAGGCTATTCCGTGGTCATCCAACCACGCAAGAGTTCTCTGTATCTTTCCTGACGGCATATACGGATTTTCTGCTATGCAAATTTACACAAAATCGCCCTCACATCAATATATATCCGCTGTAGATGCTTTTCATATTGTGAAGTTACGCAAAATGTACGTATATTTGCAGTGGTTCATCGCAGGGCATTGTCCTGCTTTGGGTCCCGCTGAAGTCAGACTCGAAAGATTCTGGCTTCTTCTATGTTTATGGGCACCTGAATTCATTCGTATGGGTTGATGAACATAATAAAGACCTCCAGTAACGAAGGTCTTTATCTACTATAAATGAAATCTTTCTATCAACGTCCTCCAGGACCTCCAGGACCTCCAGGGCCGAAACCTCCACCGCCGGGACCTGTCTGAGAACCGATTGTGGTTATCTTGTTTGACAGCGTTACCGTCTGATACACGGTGTCACCGATTGAGATGGTATATTCCCCTCCCTTGACGAATTTGGAACTACTGAGAATTACACCGGCACTTTGTGACCCTTGCGGAGAAGTTACCGCAAGAATCTTTGTTCCGCTTTCATCCTTTACGGCAAGTTCCTGGGTTGTTGACATAGGGCATCCGTTGTAAACAATACAGAACTGCGCGCTTGTTGAAGTCGGAGCATATACTGTTCCGCCTATGCCTATGATTTCCCCGCCATCGATGACTAAAGTACTGTTCACTCCTGGCTCGTCGCTATCTAAAGCAGCTTCCATATTCGCAGCGATGGAAATTACCTTCCCCCCTGTAATCTTGATGTCTCCGTTTGAATCGATGCCGTCGTTGTTGGTTGAGAGACAGAAAATTTCTCCTCCTGAAATCTTCACCATAGTGGCGGCATTCATCGCGTCGTCATAAGCCATAACGTCGATTTTCCCTCCGTTTATGTAAAGGTTTTTCTTGCTCTCGATACCTTCGGAACCTTCGCATTTGCCGACGCAGCGGACTGTGATGTCTCCTCCGTTGATGGTGATGTCTCCGTCAATCTTCATACCCTTAGGGGACTCCTGCTCTCCCTTGTCATCCTTGCCGTAAGTGCCGCTGGTATTGACCACCAGACGCCCGCCGTCAACGATAAGGGTGCTGTCGGTCTTCACGCCTTTGCCCCCGGCAGTGCTGTTGTTTGCATAGAAATATCCTCCGGTGAAATGAATCTCATCGTTGCAGTGCAGGCAGTTCTTTGCGGCTCCGGTCACAACAACAGTAGGGCCCGGGCGCATATAGAAATCGTTGTCCACACTGATGCCGTGCTTGTAGTTGCCTTTCACGGAAAGTTTACCTTTTCCGCTCACGATAACGGCCTTTTCTGAGAAGAAGCATCCCTTGCGGTCTTCATCAGCAGCAGTCTTTCCGGTAAAATAGTATGCATCATCCTTGTACTCCGCGCAATCTTCAAGATAGTTTTCCGTGCCGTCCGCAAGGTGCAGGAACAGCCGCTTGCCCGACTGGTAGTTGATTGCCGGGCCGCGTTGGGACTTCAGCGAAACTCCGTTGAGAGTGAGTTTCACTTTCTTGCCTGCTTCCTTGTCATCGGGGTCGGTGGTGTTGTAGATCTTGAGCGACCCGTTGTCACTGGCCCCATTCAGGATGATTTCGCATTTCTTGACATCGTTGCCGGAGGGATAGAGCACAACGTGAGCACCTTCTTTTTTGTGGATATAAACCTTCTCGGCGTTCTTGCTCATCTCAACCGCAACATCATCACCTTTGTACTCAATGGTAATGGTATTTTTGAAAGTACCGTCGGATTCCGCTTCGGCTTCCCAATAGATGTCGGCGTCTGACTTGTCTGTCACATCGGCATCACTGTCTGTAGAGAGCAGGCCATCATACTCAATTGTACTGAACTCATAGGTGCTGCCTTGAGTCCCGGGAGGCATAGGCTGGTCTCCTCCCGGTCCGAAAGGGCCGAAAGGATCCATTCCATTGGTATTGCACGCACATACAGACAGCGCGGCAAGAAACAAAACAGGTAATTTTTTCATAATCAGCATAATTTGTCAATCGGGCACAAAGTTAAGCCAATGTTATGCCAGCACGGTCCCAAATTAGGTCCATTAAAGTCATAAAAATGTTCTATTCATTACAATACGAAGAAAATCGTTATATTTATCCCCTGATTTATATTCAATTTCGACAGGAATGCAACAACCTCAGGAGTTCTCAGCCCAATCTATCAAGCAAAAGGTCGCCTCGCTGACGGACACTTATTATGGAGACGAGTGCAATGTTTCGCTCAAGTCAAGCAGTATTACAATAAAGTCCGCTTCCGACGGGGAGCCTCTGCGTTTCAACAATCTTGGCATATCTTTCTGCTGCAGCGGTCACATTTCTTCTGAAATCAACCTCGCCCCACAAACAGCCGGCACAGGAGACTTCGAACTTATTTTCCCGGGATCGATATATCGTCTGAAGGGAATCAGCGGGGACTGCGAACTTATAGGAATTGCCATATCTCCATTCCTGTTTGATGGAATCCTGTCGGATGCGGACAAGATATTCTTCAGCAGGGTTGGGACAAATATCAGAGTACGGCTTGAAAAGGATGAACAGTTGATATTCAGGCAAATGGCAGAAGTCTATCTGCATGCATTGCAACTTTACGGAGAAAAGTCAAAAATCAGCAGAGAAATGACGGTGTGCATAATGCAATTCGCCTTGCAGGTGTGTTCCTCAGACAGAGTCGTAAAGGTAGAATCAGGCAGTCGCGCTGACGAACTGTGCGCCAAATTCATTACACTTCTCCCTCAAACGAAAGGGACGAAACGTACTATCGGCTGGTTCGCCGAAAACCTGTGTGTCAGCAACCACTACCTGAGCATAGCCGTCAAAGAGTCAAGCGGTCAGTCTGTAAAAAGCCTCATAGACAATGCAGTCATTATGGAGATAAAGGTATTGCTGCGTCATTCGGACTTATCCGTATCACAGATTGCTGACCGCTTGGAATTCCCGAACAGCAGTTTCATGTGCAAGTTTTTCAAGGCAAAAACCGGCATTACGCCGCTGCATTACAGGCGGAGGCAATAGTTCACTCGTCTGGACGGATGAATCCGATATGTAATAGCCGCCTATACATGTAAGTTTGGTGGTAGCGTAATGATAGCCCATAGCCGCCTTAACTTATTTTTCTTTATTATTTTGAAGAATGAAAATTGTTCGTATATTTGCGAATAATTTAAGCCTTATTGTTATGCCTGACAATGAATACACATACAAGCAGGAGCGGCTGGCGCGTTACGCCCGGGCACTCGGCAACCCTGCGAGAATTGCCATTATGGAGTTCCTCGCGGCACAGGACGAATGCTTCTTCGGACAGATGCACGAGAAGCTGCCCATTGCGAAGGCCACCTGCTCCCAGCATCTTTCGGAGCTGAAGGACGCAGGGCTCATCAAGGGAGAGATTGAGGGCGCACGCACGAAGTACTGCATCAACCAGGAGAATTGGCGAGAGTTCAAGCTGCTCTTCGAGGAGTTTATCGCCAAATGCCCCTGCAACCGCCAGAGTCCGGTTCAGAAGAAATGCTGCTGCTCTTCCGGTGAAAGCAAGTAAGACACAGGCTTGCAAGTCAAGCCTTTTATTTTGGAAACAATGTTCGTAATAATACGAACATATTAATCAAACATACAACAATTATGGAAATCAAAGTATTGGGAACAGGATGCTGCAGCAAGTGCGCAGCACTGATGAAAGCAGCTCAAGCGGCAGTTGCAGAACTCGGGATCAACACCGAAGTGGAAGAAATCACTGACATCGAGAAGATCATCTCCTACAATGTGATGCGTACTCCGGCCCTTGTGGTGGACGGAAATGTTCTCTCTTCCGGAAAGGTCCTGAGCACAGAAGAAGTCAAATCCATCATAAAGGCTCAGATGTAATGAAAAGGACTGCATTGATTCTTATGATGCTGCTCTCACTCGCGGGATGCAGGCAGGGCGGCAAAACGGCATCGCAAGCTACGTCAGAGAAGTCTTCGGCAAAGGTTCAGGTGCTGCTGTTTCACGCGG
>JAZUIV010000025.1:0-11977 GCA_045642485.1 Bacteroidales bacterium
TGGTAAAGATTTATGAAAGATTGTTTATGGATTTTGGATATGGAAAGAAGGAGTGTAGCGGGCTACTCGACTGAATGACATATGCAAAAGACGAAACAAGATTCATAAAGATTACCAAGTTATTTTTTAATAATGACTTAAGCCTTATGCTATAAAAATTCCAAGGTCGGCAAATACTGCAAGACCCGTATCAGATGTGAATGGTAAGCAGATCGGTGATATCCGTAAGATAATTACCGCTCTTGTGCTCACTTTTCACCTTCCATGGTTCCGACTTCTCCCCTTCAACCGCGAGCCGCACTGTTTTCAGGCCGTATTTCTGATTCAGGCGGTCTAGTTGACAAGAGAGTCGCAATCTTTCTTCACGTTTGTCTATGGGATCGAAAAGGACATTCTGAATACATCCTGAAGTAATATCGCCAATCATTACTCCGGATTTCTTGTATCTGATTCCCGGCCTGTAGATTTCATCGACGATATGCATCGCCGCATCGGTGATTTCGAGAGTATCGGCTGTCGGGACCTCGAACTTATGGGATCCGGCATTGAAATACTGTTCCAGGTCCTCCCGGAAGAAATTGCTGCACAGGAATACCGTCACCACTTTGGCAGATGAACCCTGGCCACGAAGCTTGTTTGCACAGCTGGCCGCGAAGGTGGCCACCGAGGCCTTAACCTGCTCGATGGTGGTTATCATCTCGCCGAAACTGCGGCTTGTCGTGATATTCTGTCTTTGCAGAATCTCTGTCGTATCGATGCATGGAAATCCGTTCAGTTCCTTCCAGGTCTGAACTCCGGGCTTGTGGAAGTGTCTTGCAACCCAGTCTCCGCTCTTGTCGGCAAACTCCAGCGGAGTGTTCACACCAAGGGATTGAAGCCTCTCCAATGAACGCCGGCCTATCCCCCACACGTCAGACAGATCAAACATCGAAAGAGCCTTGCGACGTTTCTCTTCCGTATCTATCATACATACGGAACGGTACCCCCTGTACTGCTTTGCATACTTGCTGCCTATCTTGGCCAAAGTCTTCGTGGGAGCTATCCCGACGCTCACGGGTATATCCGTCCACAGTTTGATTCTGCCGGCCACTCCCCTCATATATTCTTCAAGATTGTAGTGGCTTTCGTATCCTGACAGGTCGGCAAAACATTCGTCAACCGAGTACTGATCAACCCTCTCCACTGACTGCTTTATAATACCGGCGACCCGTTTTGACATCGCGGCATAAAGCATCATATTCGTCGAGAAAACAGCAACGTTATATCGGGTAATTATGTCCTTGACCTTGAATATGGGGTCTCCCCTATGCAGGCCTATTGCCTTCGCTTCCGGCGTGAGAGCCACGATGATGCCGTCATTGCTTGAGAGTACCACCACCGGCTTCCCTTTAAGGCCGGGATGGAAGACCTTCTCCACACTCGCGAAGAAGCTGTTGGCATCGACGAGCGCCCACATTGTTCTAGTCCCGTGCCTTGTGAATGATATAAGTGACGGTTCCCCAGATGCTGAAATCGTCTTCCTCCTTTATCCGGAACCGGGGATAATCAGGGTTTGCGGGCACAAGCCACCCCTGCCCGTCCTCTTCCACGAAATGCTTCAGGGTATATTCCCCATTAAGCTCACAGACCGCTATCTCTTTTGAGGTGGGATTGCGGTTGCTCTTGTCAACGATGACGATATCTCCTGAGAGAATCCCGGCATCAATCATCGAGTCCCCCACCACGCGGATGAGATAGGATGATTCCGGATGAGGGCAGAGCATAGTCAGGATTTCAACATCCTGAGCCCGTTCGTCATTGTCCAGAGGCACGGGAAAACCCGCTCTCACACGTATATCGAAGTACGGCAGACGCATCGGCTTCACTATGGTTGCTGTCGTTACACTTCCTATGGAATCAGGGACACGACCCTCCGCTGCCAGAGCCTTGGAAAGGCTGTCGCGGATGAATGCGGTCCTGTTCTGCTTCTCATCGAGCCTTCGGGCCATATCGCCGGGACACCTGAAAGTATAAAGTTTGCTTTCGCCCTTCGGTCTTCCTGCTCCGATTCTGGCACCACCGCGGGTGTTCTTATTGCTGTTATCCATCTTTGCCTGCTATTTCGCACCAAAGATAGACATTATTTTGAAATGCGTAATACAGAAATCAAAGACTTTGTAAAAAATCGAAGAAGAGCCGCCCACGAAACACACAACAATTGTAACTTTCTTCGTGCTTCCGGCAACGGAAAGAAAACTGGCCTTCTGTGGAATCGAACAAGGAATATTCATCCGTCTGTACGTTTGGACACAAAACTTGCCAGTCTCGCGAATTATTCGTTATTTTGCGCTCAGAGTGCTTGGTAACCTCTTTAAAAACAAGAAAATGAAAGCAAAAAATCACTCGGTGAGTGTGCTGTTCATGCTTTTCAGCATACTCTTCTGCGTTTGCCTTATCGCGGCAAACGTGTTCGAAACCAAACAATTCGCATTCTTCGGTCACAGCCAGACCGGTGGCCTGATTGTGTTCCCCATTTCATACATCATAAATGATGTTGTATGTGAGGTTTGGGGTTTCAAGAAGGCGCGTCTGCTCATCTGGACAGGATTCATAATGAATTTCTTCTTCGTGGGCATCGGAGCTCTGTGCGACCTGCTTCCTGGAGCCGCCTATTGGGATAACGCCGAAGGCTTCCACGCCATTTTCGGCCTTGCGCCACGCATCGCCTGCGCCTCGTTCGCGGCCTTCCTCTGCGGAAGTTTCGTGAATGCATACGTTATGTCGAAGATGAAGGTCCGCGACGGTCAGAAGCGTTTCTCCCTGCGTGCAATCTTGAGCACGATCTTCGGGGAGACCGCGGATTCCATCATCTTCTTTCCCCTAGCCTTCCTGGGTATAGTCCCTGCCGCGGAACTGCCCTGGCTTATGTTTGTCCAAATATTGCTCAAGACCGCATATGAAATAATTGTTCTCCCTCTGACGATACGCATCGTGGCTTGGGTGAAGAAGCACGAACAGACGGATGTATATGACAATGACCTCTCGTACAGCATCTGGAAACTATTTGATTTATAGAATATATGACACGTGAAAACGAAGGCCTCAAAAGTCTGGGCAAAAAGGCAGAATATGCCCGTATGGCAGAAGAGAAAATGCTTCGCTTTGAGTAAAAAGTAAAACTGATATGAAATGAATAACAGTATTTTCAATTATCGTTTGTGTGTTTGCGGCAGCCGGCACTCAGCGTCCGGATGACAGTGAGTTTATCCGCGAGATGTATGAGAAAATCCAGTACGAAAACTATTCATTCCTTGAAAAGCATTGCTCGAAGAGCCTTCTGGCAAAGCTGTCCGAGCAATACGACTATGATGGAGAAGGATATGCTGTGTGGAAATTCCGCAGCGGCGTGCAGGATGGCCCTAGCATCCCGGAAGCGGAAGTCATCCGCATTCTCCGGGACAGCGGATAGTCCGGCTGGCTTACCGTAGAGCATTTCGGTGCCCGGGATATGCTGAAAGCGGCGACAGAATCTTTCGGATTCGTCGCCGCCTGTCTGGCTTCAAAATAGCGTTTTTATTATCTGAACAGCATCGGGGTCATTTCGTAGAGGCATCGGCGCCACGTGAGGAACTCATGTGCCGTGCCTTCTGAGACATAGCCTTTTGCGTTGTATCCGGCTTCCCTGAGGTCATCGGCGGCCTTCCGAACGTGGTCCGGATTTTCCTTGCTGCCGCAGCCGATAAATATGCCCTTGACATCTTTGATGTCCTTCAGCTCGTCAGGGGTGTAGATACCGCCGCTGAGCAGGCCGAAGTAACTGAACATTTCGGGACGGGCGAGAGTGATGGAGTGAGTCTCCATCCCTCCCATAGAGAGACCTGCCATAGCTCTGTGAGGCCTGTCGGCGATGGTCCTGAAACTGGCGTCGATGTAAGGCACCAGCTCGTCGCAGAGGACGGTCTGGAAGCGGTTGTCAAGACGTATGGGACCCTGACCCGGACGGAAGTCGTTGGTCATTCCGTAAGTCATCACGATGATGAAAGGCTCGATTCTGCCCTCGGCGATAAGATTGTCCATTATGAGGTTGGCATGGCCCTGATTCCACCATCCCCATTCGTTCTCACCCCAGCCGTGCTGCAGATATAGGACAGGATATCGGACATTTTTCCTGGATGAATCATACTCGGGAGGAGTATAGACAAAAGCCCTGCGGTATACCTTGGTGCTCTCCGACCAGAACCAGACCTGGGAGACTTTTCCGTGAGGAACCTGTTTCATGGCATAGAAGTCCCTGTCGTGCGCCGGAACCTCGACGCCGCTCTCCCAGCGGGTGGAACCGAAGAAATTCTCCGTGCCGGGATCATTGAACACACCGCCGTCAATGGTGAGGTGGTAGTAGTGGAAGCCCTCGTCTTCGGGGGTAGGCGTTGTTCCCCACCAGAATCCGTCCCTGCCCTTATGAAGGACGGTTCCTCCTCTGAGGCTCGCTATCACTGACTTGGCCTGAGGTGCGTTGACGCGGAGACGTACATAGCCCTGAGAGTTGACCATAGGGTATTCCTGTCCCGGCTGATTGAGTTCCGAGGGGACGAAGTCATCCAGGATTTCGGCATTGTCGCGCTTGGGGTCAAAGTTCTTTACCGTATAGTAGGCGTTCTTGACCTTGAGGTCCTTGTCTATCAGAAGAGGTGCGTTGTCGACGCCGAGCCAGGAGCATCCGTCATGGAGGTTCCAGAAAGTCACGCAGTCGATGACGTCCTTGTGCTTGCGGAGCACCTTGAAGAGTGTGGCGTACTCGTCTGTCTGGAGGATCTGCTCCCACGATGCCGCAGGCCTATGCTCACCGCGGTCGAACCTCAGGCTGCCGCCGGATTCGGTGTTGACGCGTATGTCAAGTTCCGTGATGTGGATGTGGTCCACGATCTCGCCGTATCTCGTTATGGCGGCGTCGATATCCTGCTCTGAAGGGCCGTAGATATTGTAATGGCCCTGCATGCCTATTCCGTCTACAGGCACACCGGCATCCTTCATCCTTTTGACGAGTTCGTAGATACGCCGGCTCTTGTCCGGCTCCGCGTCATTGTAGTCGTTGTAGAAGAGCAGAGCGTCGGGGTCAGCCTCACGGGCATATTCGAAAGCCTTGTAGATGAACTCCTCTCCTGCAATCAGGAACATGGGTGACTGGCGCAGGGGGGACTGCCCGGGCGGGACAGGGCTGTCCGCCACGGCCTCGTTGACGACGTCCCAGCAGTAGACCACGTCCTTGTAGCGGCCAACCACGGCTTGGATATGATGTTTCATGTTGGCGTAGAACTGCTCCTTGGGAAGAAGGTTGCCGTCCTCGTCCTGATACATCCATTCGCCGATCTGGCTGTGCCACATCAGAGTGTGACCGCGCATCTTGATTCCATGCTCGCGGCAGAAATTCGCAATCCTGTCTGCATTCTCCCAGTTGAACTTGCCGTATTCGGGCTCAGTGGGCTGGGGCTTCATGTCATTCTCAGCAGTAATGCTGTTGAATTCGCGGAGCAGCACCGCAATTTCGTCCGGGTCGGATATGTTCCGCTGGTTGACTGCAACTCCGATTTTGAAATATTCCTTATAGGCGTCCTTCAGACCGTCTGACGGTTGAGACGCCGGGCCTCTCTCCCATTGGGCTGAGTCCGTCATCGAACTGGCAGTCAGGAGGAATTCCTTGACATATCGGTTAGACAGGACACGTTCCGTCGGATTGAATCCGTGACCGGCTTTGTCGATAATCTTCAATGTCGCATTGCTGTAAGTCTGTGCGGCACGGGTGGAGTATTCAAGTGGAACAACCATATCGTCCGTTCCGTGGATTATCAGCACTCGTCCCCTGTATCTTCCGATAGTCTCGTATGGCTGCATATGTCGTATGTCCAGCATAAATTTCTTGCCGAGCCTGACACCCCATATCTCGGAAATTTCGGGAATATCCTCAACTTTGGGATAACGGGAATTCCAGTTGTCGGGAATGCAGAGTGCGGGATAAATCAGTATGAGATCGCTGATTTGCCTTTTCAGTTCGGCGGCGGCAAGTGCAGACACAAGGCCTCCCTGACTCTCGCCGATGAGTACAATTTTGTTTTTGTCCACATCCTTCTGCTTCTGGAAATAGGCCACAATATCCATCAGTGCGTTCTTCTCGTCCGATATGGACATATTCATCGTATTGTTGTCCGAGCGGCTGTTCACCGAACCGCAGGGAAAATCGAACGTATAGACCGCATATCCCATATCATTGAGTGTCGCGAAGTAGTCCTTCCCGGAATGGTGCGTGCCATTGAATCCGTGGCTTACGATTGCCACTCCGTGTTTTCCTTTATTGTCAGGTTTGCTGATTACGCCGTATATCTCCTGACCGTTCTCCTGTTTTATCACAAGTTCCTCCTGAACTGCCGGTGCATTTTCCTGTGCAAACAGGCAGCCGGCACAGAGCAAAGCGAGTAGTGTGTTGAAAATCTTCATATTGTCAAATACAGTTATAAAAGTTCTTCAGGTATGACAGCCAATCCATACTCGGTCATCTCCCCCTGCCCGATAAGCCGTCGGCAGCGTTCAATGTTCCGGGGACACCAATTACTTCCTTTCCTTCTTGGAGAGAATCTTTGAAAAGGTTTGCCGGAGTCAATACGCTTCAGCGTGCTGTCAATCCATCCGAAACAGAGAGCGACTTCTACTGCATCGACATATCCTATGACGCCCTCGCACGGTTTTGTACTGCGATTGACCCGAATCCAGAATTCCCTGGCCACACCGTGGTTATCCCGAAACCATTCATACAATTCTGCACGGGTGCTTATGTCAAGAATATTGTGTGGCAGTTCGATAGCCATTATGTAGTCGTTCATATAGAAGCCCTTCCCTATCGGAAAATCCCCCTCCCGGTCCTTGTGCATCCCTAGGTGCTCATAGAAAGAGACCGCCCTGTTTTCCCGGTTCACGTTAAGTTCAATCCGGATAGGACAGTCGGAGAAAGACCCGACATTCTTCACGACTGTTCCGAATAATTTCCTGCCCAAACCCTGGCCCTGGAACTGCGGAAGGACATAGAGTTTCTCGATGTGATAGATGGCAATCTTTCCATCGGCCCCGGCTTCTTTCCGGAATGAGACATATCCTTTCCCGTCTTCGATGAGGAAAACATGTTCCTTTTGGGTCATTTGCAGCAAAAGGCTGCTCTCAGAGTACATCCAGTCCATCATATACTCCATCTGCTCGTGGGAAAGGATGTCCTTGTATGTATCGCGGAAAGCGACATCTGCCATCTGACGGATGGACGGGATATCATCTGTGGTTGCTCTGCGAATCATACCTAAAGATAATCAAAAATCCTTAATTTTGTCCTGAAATCATCAATATGTAACGGTTATGTTCTGGCACTCGATATTCGGCATTGCAGCGTTCTTCAGCGTCCTGCTTGCACTGGTTCCGAACCTGTTGTGGCTTGTTTCCCGGTGCGTAGGCCTGCTCTTCGGGTATCACATTCCTTATGCTCCTTTCGGCTGGAGTGCGGCAGTTCTTGTCGTCATCGTCTGGGTGTTCATACTCTACGGGCACTATATCGGGCGATTCCGCTCGAAGGTAACGCAGGTTGAGTACTCATCCCCCCGGCTGCCACAGGCTTTCGACGGCTACCGGATTGTACATATCAGCGACCTGCACGTAGATTCTTTTGACAGGCCCGGTCATCTGGAAAAACTTTTCAAGCAGATTGATGACCAAAATCCCGATATTATACTTATTACCGGAGACATAACCACAAGCACACTCGAAAGAGTACGCGAGTATGAATCGGCACTTTGTTCGCTGCACGCCAAGGACGGCGTGGTGAGTGTTTTGGGCAATCACGATTTCTTCATCTATGACCGACGGTTCCATACTGACGAAGAGCGAAGCGGAGAGGCCGACAGACTCACTCGATACGAGCGTCAGACTCTGGGATGGCGTGTGCTCCGCAACGAGTCGTTCATCCTGCACCGCGGGACGGACTCCATTGCCGTTGCAGGTGTTGACAACATCAACGGAGGCCAGGGTTTCCGCACAATCCAAAAAGGAGACTTGAAGAGTGCGCTCAATGGGTTGGATGACATCTTCACGGTTCTGCTGACTCACGATCCGAGTCATTGGAAAGCGGAAGTGCTTCCCTACTCGCACGTTCAGGTCACACTGTCCGGCCATACGCACGCAGCTCAGGTTCGCCTGCTGGGGTGGTCTCCCGCTCATCTGATGTTCAACGAGTGTGACGGACGATATGACAACGATGGACGTATGCTGTATGTGAATGCCGGGCTTGGCGGTGTAGTGCCGCTCCGGATTGGATGTCCCTCGGAAATCACGGCAATCACGCTCCGCCACGCAACAAATCAATAGGTTTCAAGTAGCAATATGCAGAAAACAATCCTTACACTATTATTGACCCTGATGTATATAACGGCGGGAGCTCAGTCAATTTTCATCGAGACAGAGAGCTTCACCGACAAGGGAGGTTGGTCACTGGACCAGCAGTTCACCGACCTTATGGGGTCACCCTACCTCATCGCCCATGGCTACGGCAAACCGGTTGCAGATGCCAGCACTGCCATTGACATCGACTCTGAAGGTATATGGTATGTGTATGCCAGAACCTATAACTGGGTGTCGCCCTGGACCACTTCCAAGGAAGGGCCCGGCGCTTTCAGAATCAAGATCGGGGGCAAGGCACTGAAGCCGGTACTCGGCACTACCGGTGACTGCTGGATGTGGAAAAGTGCCGGAAGCGTGAAACTGAAGGCCGGCACCACCGTGCTCGCTCTTTCTGACCTCAAAGGATTCGACGGACGCTGTGATGCAATCTATCTGACTAAGACAGAGGGAGATGTGCCGCCTTCAGACATTAAGGCTCTGGAAAACTTCCGCCGCCGGTATGGCGCAATTTCTAAAAATCCGACTGATGGAGGAAGTTATGATTTCGTTGTCATCGGAGCCGGCATAGGCGGTATCTGCGCCGCTGTCTCCGCAGCCCGCTTCGGCTGCAAGGTGGCCCTGGTGAATGACCGCCTGATTCCCGGAGGGAACAACAGCGCGGAGATACGCGTACACCTTGGCGGGCACATCGAGATGGAGCCCTACCCCGCCCTCGGACGTATGCAGCGTGAGTTCGGCCACAGCAGAATCGGCAATGCACAGCCCGCATCGTATTATGAGGATGAGAAGAAGATTGACTTCATAGAGAATCAGGAAGGCCTCGACTACTTCCCTCTCTGGCGGGCAGTCAGGGTGAATATGAAAGACCCGCACACCATCGGTTCTGTGATAATCCGCAACGTTGAGAGCGGACAGGAGATGGAACTCAAGGCCCCCATTTTCAGTGACTGCACCGGCGATGCCAACCTCGGCTTCATGGCCGGTGCCGACTGGATGATGGGACGTGAAGGAAGAGACGAATACGGTGAGAGTCTCGCCCCTGAACACGGCGACAATCTCACAATGGGTGCATCCGTCCAATGGTACTCCGTAGAAGGTGCAAAATCCTCTTTCCCGGAATTCAGTTACGGAGTGGAATTCAATGAAGAGAACTGCAAGAATGTCACAATGGGAGAATGGACTTGGGAGACCGGTATGGACAAGGACCAGATATGGGACTTCGAACGTATCCGCGACTACGGTATGCTTGTGATATACTCCAACTGGAGCTTCCTCAAGAACCATTTCAGCGGCAAGTCCGACTTCGCCTCACGCGAGCTGGGCTGGGTGGCATATACCGCAGGCAAGCGTGAGTCCCGCCGCCTCTTGGGCGACTATGTACTCAAGCAGGACGACGTTGACAAGCAGGTGTTCCACGAAGACGCCTCGTTCACGACAACCTGGCATTTCGACCTCCACTTCCCCGACCCAGAGAATTCGAAGTTCTTTCCCGGAGGCGAGTTCATCGCCGCCACGAAGGACAATCCAATCCACCCGTATGCCGTGCCTTACCGCACACTGTACTCACGGAACATCAACAATATGTTTATGGCAGGGCGCAACATCAGCGTAACTCACGTAACACTAGGTTCAACCCGCCTGATGCGCACCATCGGTATGATGGGTGAAGTGGTAGGAATGGCCGCCAGCATATGCACGAAGCACAATGCCCTGCCAAGGGATGTATATCAGAAATATCTTTCCGAACTGAAGAGTCTGATGAAGAAGGGAGCGGCACGAACCGACATCGAACTGCCGGACAACCAGCACTTCAACGAGGGAGGTTACCTGGAGAAGCCTAAGGATATCGTCTTCTGACCCTACAAAAATCGATACTGCTTTACATCGTTCCAACGACGTAAACGAATTCAATTTGTGATCAACCGTCTGTATAAATGAATCCGCACGTATGCGCAACTCGCGTGGCGCGCAACATTCTTAAGAGCAGGTGACGAAAATCGGGCTCCTGGGTGATTTTTGCGTCACTTGCGGCTGTTTTTTCGGCTTCAAGTGACGGCACACCCTCCCTCGAAAATGCAAGGTTTGATTACTTTAATCGTTGATTGTGAACAACTTACATTCTGTAGCCCTGGTCGCTACGGTTTTGCACAACAATCACCCGTCTGTGCGGATGAATCCGCACGTCCATACACAGACTGGAATGACTTGCGGCCGGACAGCGTCCATTCTCGCCATCTGCGTCATTTGCTTCGCAAATAACTTGCTGTCTGCGGCTGAGTCTGTCCTTTGCCGCAATGTCATCCCAGTCTGCAAGTGTTATTCGCCTGTGCGGATGAGCACGAGCATTATTTCACTTCTGTTGCATTTCCATATCGAGCAGCAGTTCCGCCTTTGAGATAAAGTCGTTTGTCCGTGACGTTCAGTCGGGCAACACCGAGGGCTTCATTGCGCGTTTGAAGTCCTTCTTCACCGATACCCCGTATGAACTGGTCAAGAAACTCGAAAATCACTATCAGAACGTGGTCTTTATCCTCTTCAAGCTGATGGGATTCTACACACAGGCTGAGTACCGCACCAGCGAGGGACGCACTCCCCTTCTCCTCTGAGTTTTTCAATTTTCTGTACTAAAAAGTCTGTTTCTCGACCTTGGGCTTGGCGGGACGGCCGCGGCGCCTCGTAGTCTGTTTGGCTTTGGAGACTTAGACCGGTGCACAACAGTCGGGGATCTGGAAGTCGAAGGCCTCGCAGATTTTCACCTGAGCGCCTACGAACGGGGTGACGAACTTCATTCTGCTGGTGTGTTCTATGCAGCGTATGGTACGCATCTCCGCAAGGATTGACTCGGTGGGGTCGGAGTTCTCCCGGAGATACTCGTTTCCTTCCCAGATGTGGCGGACGTATGATGCGAGGATGAGCCCCACGAAGCAGACATGAACAGGGGACAGGAAGGACGCATTTTCAGCACAAAGGTTGAAAGTAAGATTGCTCTCCGCTGAACGTTTAGCGGGTTTTGAGAAATCAGATTATTCGTATTTTTCTAACAGTCAGGTCAACCAAGGCCTGAATATTAGTAATTTTTATCAAATTAAAAAATATGGATCCCAATACGGACTATCATCGTCTGCATTCGTTATTCTAAAGGAGAGATTGGATATAAGAACATTAACACACGTCAAGACGTCATCGCGGAGACGCTTACTATAAAATTCAGAATGTTTGTACATCCTCGTGGATATCACGAGACGACAAAATAATGGCCAAATTATAGCGGAATGTGAGAATGTTTCAACGATTCCGCTGGAAACTCGATATTATTTTATATTTTTGTCCTATAAAAACAGATTATTATGTTGATAGGCAGACAATTCGAAAAAGACCGCTTACTCAGCGCATACGAGTCAGAATATTCAGAGTTTGTGGCTGTTTACGGAAGGCGTCGTGTTGGAAAGACTTTTCTCATCAGAGAAACCTTCAATTACAAATTCACTTTTCAGCATAGCGGGCTTGCCAAGTCGCCACGTTCCATGCAGCTCAAGGCATGGAAGAATTCCCTTAAGGCATATGGGCTGAA
>JAZUIV010000026.1:0-6798 GCA_045642485.1 Bacteroidales bacterium
AAGCGCGTCGTACCGATAATATCCTTGAAATATTTCTCAGGATCGAACGAAGGATCTTCAATAAAGACAGCATCTGTATTTTCATTCAATGCTTGAATTCTGTCCAGTGCGAGAACTTTAATATAATTCTCGGAATCCGTCCTGCCAAGAACGAACCACCTGTTGCGGTGTTCCTTAAGAACATATGGAGACAAGTGGAATTCCGATACGTTTTTGGAACTGAAGGCGTGGTATTTGATATCCATGACCGTCTTTTTTCGTATGGCATCATACAAGGTGGTAATATGCTCTATCCCTAGCAGCTGTTCGTTTCCTTCAAGGAAAATGACCTTTTGAGAAGGTGCACTGATTGAGTTAACCCTATCCTCCAGCTTCCCTACAATTTCCTGTATGCCGTTCAAATCTTTAAACAGAGAAAACTGCTTTATGGTCAGCATTGCGTCGTGAAGAGTTGTTATCTCATTCGGCAACAGGGTGCTATTGAACAAAGAGGCATCAGGGTCTCTGTACCTATAGAATTTCCTCTCATACACTTCAATTTCGTTATATTCATCAAGAAACTGAAGGTCATATTGAATAGTTCTTCTTGAAGGATAAATTTCTTTTGTATCATCCCATACGCGTTCTTGGAGGTCTGATAATGTATATTTCCGATATGGATTGCTCAGGCAACTGTCAAGAATCTTGTACCTGGAAAACGCCTGTTTGTTTAATGACATGATTGGAACTGATTTTTTCATTAAAAATACATTATTTTTTCTTGCAACGCAAATAGCTTGCGCATACTCTATATTCTTTTGTGTCAAATCAATAGATTATCACTATGGAGACCAAGGAATGGGAGCATATTTTCAACATCGTTGTCGAGAAGTCTTTAAATGTTTATCATAGATATCCTCCACGCTCTTTTGTATATGAGATTGACGATCTTGTCAGCGAGAGTGCAACTTCAGTATTTTGCAAATGGGAGCAATTTTCTTCATCAAAAGGAGATTTGGGAGGATGGATATACAGAATAGTAAAAAATAAATGGGTTGATATGAACAGGTCTATCCACAATTCAAGTAGTCGTGTTGACCTTTTCGACTTGATTTCTAACAAGGAATCTTTATTCCTGTCATACGATGCTATTGAAAGCTCCGAAGGATGCGAGCAAATAATGGAAACTATATATGGTCTCACCAACGAGTTGCAGAGAACATCATTGTTGTTGTCTATTATCGGATACGACAATAAAGAAATTGCAAGGATTACAGGTCGGAAATATGAGGACGTTACTCTTGCAATCTGCCGAGCCAAAAAAAAAGTGCGTATAAAACTGACTTCCATAGATAATACGAATGACGTATCATCTACGAAGAAATATTGATAGATATTTCAGTGAACCTTGAATATTAAGACCGGATGGGTTTGTGAAACACAATTAGGATTTCGGTTATTATCTTCTTAACTCAAACTTCGCAATTTGCTCTTGGAGAAGATAGCGGGAAAAAGAAAGTGCTTGACCTTTCTAAGATACTAAGGCATAGTATTACTCAAAACAGTTAGTAGCGCGTCAAAATTAATCGTATGGATGAATGAATCCAGATTATTTTTCCAGAAGGCGGAGTAACGGCAGAATTTTCTTCTCCCGGTATGGATGTTCTCTCAAAGACAGATTAAGGCGTGTACTGCCTTTCAGGACAGTTGATGCGTGGGTGAATTCTCTGAATCCCCATTCTCCGTGATAAGCGCCCATCCCGGAATGGCCCACTCCTCCGAAAGGCACGCCTTTCACCATCATATGCACGCACACCTCGTTGATGCAGCCGCCACCGTACTGAACTGATCGCATCACACGCTCGGCCCATCTGATATTTTTCGTGAAAAGATACATTGCCAGCGGATGTTCCCTGTTTTCAATGACATCGAGAATAGCATCTACTTCACCGTCCTTGAACGGAACAACCGGAAGCAGCGGGCAGAAGAGTTCACTACAGACAATATCTTCATCGGCGCCGACCGGATAGATTATTGTCGGGGTATATCGCTGTTCGGCGGCATTGCCCCGACCTCCGAAAACGATGCGGTCGCGGTATGCGTCGGCAAGGGATGAGCATTTCTGGTACGCCTGCGGCGTGATGAGTTTCGGATATTCCGCATTATCCTGCGCATTCTCCCCGATTTGCCGTACGAACTCGCTCTTGAGTGCATCGAGGAACTCGGGGGCAATTTCCTCCGCCACTGCCACCTGATTGATGTTGATGCATATCTGGCCCGCATTGCAAAGCTTGAAAAAAGCAATCTTACGCGCCGCATCGCGGATGTCAGCATCCTTGCGGACAATGCACCAGTTGCCCGTCTCTCCTCCCAATTCAAGAGCGACGGGCGTCAAGTTCTCCGCCGCCTTTGCAAGGACGTGCTTGCCCACTTTCGGAGATCCCGTGTAGAAAATCTTGTCCCATCTGCAATCCAGACACATATCGGCGACATCGTGTCCGCCGTCTATCAGGGTGACGAATTCCGGAGGGAATACCTCTGCAATGAACTTCTTCATTGTCGCCGTACAATTAGCGGACTTGGCACTTGATTTTATCACAACGGTGTTTCCCCCGCAGATGCTGGCTGCAACCACTCCTAAAGTCAGAAGAATCGGGAAATTGAAAGGGCTTATCACCAGCGTAACTCCGTAGGGCATCTTGTAGACCTTAGTGGTAATACTCGGAAAACACATCAAACCGCTAAAATGTCTCTCGGGCTTGGACCACTTGCGAAGACCACGAAGCATCTCATTAATTTCCACCACGATGGGGCCGATGTCACAAAGGTAGGCTTCCGTTGCACTGCGTCCCAGGTCTTTATGCAATGATTCTTCGAAATCCTTTTCGTGGGCAATGACGGCATCGCGAAGTGTACGCAACTGCTTGAGTCTCCATTTTACGTCCAGAGTAGTGCCCGTACGGAAGAATGTTCTTTGTTTTTCGACGATGCCTTGAATGTCGGGAGTGGAGTATGGCATATCAGTACAATTTTTTGATTTCAGAAAGTATACATATGATTTGCTTGCGCTTGAACGCAACAGGTGCTGAATAATTGATGGAATCTTTTGCAATGGCCACTGAAAGTGCCTTAAAATCCGCTGGGTCTATAGCTTGAGCGTCAAGTTTCAGATCGCAGCGGGAAATCAGGGTGTCCAGAGCATCGAACAGGGAATCCACGCCGCTAAAGGAGCAGAAATTCGCCAGAGCCGTCAATTGCTCCTCGCAAGACTCACGCTGAGAGCGCATTATCGGAAGGAGGCACATCGCGATGGCCTCGCCGTGAGGGATGTGGTATCTTGCTCCTATCGAATGCGCGAAAGCGTGAACATAGCCGGCCAACTGTTTGTTGATGGCATTGCCCCCCAGATTGGCAGCAAGACACATCGCAGCTCTTGCATCGATGTTCTCCGGATGTTCTTTCAACAGAGGCAGATTCTCAAGAACAAGGCGCACGCACTGCCTGCTCTTCTCGAAGTCGGTCTGTGAACTGCTGACATCAGCGACAGCCCCTTCGAGACCGTGGCTTAGTGCGTCAATCCCGCAGGATGCAGTAATCCTCCAGGGCGCCTTCACAGTCAATTCGCTGTCAAGCAGCACCGTGCGGACGTCAAGCCCCACTATCACCGAAGCGAATTTGCTTCCGTTTTTTTGCGAGATAACAGCCCCAACCGTCATCTCCGCGCCGGTTCCAGCCGTGCTCGGTATTGCAATCACGGGCAAGGTCTTGCCAGGCACAATGAGGAATTTCTGGAGAAGCAGGTCAACAGGCATATACTTCAGACGGCACCCTGCGGCAATCATCTTGCCGGTATCCATCACGGATCCCCCACCGAGGGAGATGATGCACTTGGCCTCGTTTTTCAAAGCCATCGACCGTCCCGCTTCAATATATTCAAGCTTAGGCTCTGAGTTTATCTCATCGTAAATCTCGTATCGGATTCCTTCATCGCTGAGTGATTTTTCAATTGATTCCAGATATCCAAGGTTCGTAAGAATCTTGTCTGTCAGAATCAGCACGGTATCAAAGCTCTGTTCCTTACATATCCCGCCGATCTGCCCGCGACACCCGAAGCCCTCAATTATGGTCGGTTCCGGTATGGGAACCGTCTTCATCACCTTTCCCGGCAATTTCCTTATAGCTTTCCGTGTAAGATACATATTCTCCATAATGCAAATATAACATACATACGAGTGATGAGCAAATAATCAGTTGACACTATCCGAATAGTTGGTTATCGTATCTGTGACGGCGAAGTCGTATTCCGGATATCGGAAAATTGATGCGCGAGGTTCGGTTTCTGAAGATGTATATTCCCATATCGATGAATATTCGTCGGCATTCTCTCCAATCATGTCAAGTTGCCGCAGATACGAAGCCACGGACTTATTTTCAAGAATATACACCCTGCCTATCCTTTCTATGATAGGGCTGTGTTTTCTTGTGCCGTCGTGGTCAAAGCACAGGACACGACGTCCATCTGGTATGAACCCCGAAAGTTGAACACAAAACTTAGGGGTTCAATATGAAGCAAATATGGAAAAACCGCCAAACCATATTCGTTGTATGGTATAGGTTGTTTGAGCCAGGATGATGTAAGAAAAAGAATGGGTATAAAAAAAAGATGGCCAACGTTGACTTTGCGGACACTCCTACCGGAGGCGGTACTTTCACGAAAGGCGCGGCGTATGCATCTCCGAGAGTCTCGGACAGAACAAGTCTGCCTCCCTTTATGGCAGCAATCTGGCAGATATTGGATTCTGTTTCTTTCATTTGCGCAATGTGAAATACCATAAATTACCCGTTAGGGTTCATTGTGCAGTCATCAACGATCTGCCCTTCCTGGTGCTTTTTCTCTTTTGGTGGGAAAGTGGCGTCGAATTCGTTGAATGCGTCAGGGTTCTCGAATGCGATGTAATAACCCTTCGGGGTATGATATTTACCCTCAACTCCGTCCAGATACCTCGGGATCAGTTCCTGGGCGAGGAAATACGGCACTTCCGACTCCTTCGGCTCCGCGTGATAATGTATGTTCAGCGAACTGGCAAGGACAAATCCAGCGTGCTTGTAGAATTCAATATTGCCTTCCATACATAATACTCCTATCCCCATTTCGCGAGCCTTCTCAATCGAATAGTCCAGCAATTTGAGGCCATATCCCTTTCGTTTATAGTCAGGATGAATGCTGATCGGACCGAATGTCCACGCTGGCATCGCGCTGCCATCTTCGCGGATTATCTCTGCCTTGGAATACATCACGTGGCCGATAATCCTGCCGTCTTCCTCCATCACGAAGTCCAGTTCCGGGATGAAATCGGGATTGCTGCGGTAATGGTGCAGCACGAAATGTTCAACGCATCCCGGCGCATAGACGTTCCAGAATGCTTCGCGGGTCAGTTCTTCGACCTCGCGGTAATCTTCGGGCTTTTCAAGTCTGATGTTCATATTGCGTAATCAAGTCTCATTACTCTTACAGGTTTGTCGCCACCGATTTCCAGACCGGGGCATAGCGTTTCCTTGCCTGTATCGACGAACCCGCATTTCTCCATAACCCTGCCGGAGGCTGGATTATCAGGGAAATAGTCACTCCAGAGGACGGAAAAACCTTTTATGTTGAAGCAATAGTCAATGACTGCCTGCAACGCCTCCGTGCAGATGCCTTGATTCCAATAAGGCTTGGCTATCCAGTAGCCGATCTCGCACTGATCTTCTTCAATATCAAGGTTCGAGCTTCCGGCAGGCAGATACCCGATGCTGCCAATCACCTCCGAAGTCTCCTTTAGCACGACAGCCCACATACCTTCGCCGCTGAAGACGGTCCGTATGATTTCAAGGCTTTCCACCACCGACTTATGTGGCGGCCAGCCTGCCCGCGGCCCCACATCCGGGTCTGATGCGTATTTGAACAGCATCTCGGCGTCCGATTCGCGCCAGGGCCTCAGATTCAGTCTTTTCGTTTCCATAATATATGTCTAATGTTTGCGCAATACGCGAGTGACTCGCGTATTGCGCAACTTTTTCGATTTTACCACTTTGCGAAAAAGGCTATTCACCAGCAGCTTGTGAAACACCCATATTCCGATGAAGTATATTTTGCCAAGGAAATTATTGAACTTCACTACGGTGGTGACAGAAGCCTCCTGCCAGCCCTCTTCGGGCCGGGAGCAATAGATGCCCACCCAGAAGCACAGATGCCTGTCATTCTTGCAGATAATGATCTCCTCATCGCTGCGCTCGGATACAAGATTCCGGAATCCGCCACCTCCCTGAAGCCCCAAGGGTTTTACCAACGCATTCCGCATCTTCATCAACCACGCCACAGGCTTTGGGAAGTTGCAGAACATCTCCTCGAAGATGCCGTCAGGCGTAATCGACTCCGTCGGCTTTATCCTCTTGGAAACACTGTCACTATAATCCGATGGCAAGTATTTGTCAATCAGCCTCTCCATAATCTTTTACCCTTCAATCAGTTCGTGTATCTGTGCCATATGTAGTCTGAGATGGCCGACATACCCTTTTGCCATTTGGAGCAGAGTGCATTTGTTCCCCTGATAGTCAATCCAATAATTATCAAGCTTCGAGACATCGATGTTTCTTATGATATATGCGATGTGAAGATTTGTATATTTCCACAATTGAATCAGTTGCTTCCAGTCATAATGGCTGTAGTCCTGCAGTGAGATCCACAAGTCATTGTCCTGCGTATAATCCGGGAACACCAGCATCCCGACATTCGCGTCCGGCATCGACCAGCCGCAACGAGGCGCATATTGCAATCTT
>JAZUIV010000027.1:0-64006 GCA_045642485.1 Bacteroidales bacterium
CCGAACCTTATGCCGTGAGAACAAAGGCAGTGGAGAACGGTATGAATTATCAGTTCGCCTTCACGATTTGCGTTGTTACAATCCACAAGAGCGACGGTGATGCGGTCGGAAAAGTGATTGAGATTCAGAGTATTAGCGATTATGGATCGCCACTTCCTCCCAAACCCCAGGGAAGGGATACAATACCCTATTAAAGAGCATAGAGGTAATTTTGGCCAGCATTTCCCCGAGTGAAGCGCAAAGTATAAACATATTTCGTTTACGCCTTGATTCGCGTCTGTACAACATTACTTTGTGGGGATGATTGAGGTGATGATCTCACCGGCGGCGGTGACAAGGCGGCTTGCAGAAGCCGGGGAGTTGTTGATGATGACCGAGAATATGACCGGAGTCCCGTTCTTCGGCAGATAATAGCCGCTGTAGGCTCTTACGCCCCCCATCGAACCGCTTTTCAGATGAAAGGAATGCCTCACTTCATCGGGCAGTCCCGGAAGGAACGAAGAGACCGTACCGTCGATGCCTGCACGGGGCAGACTGTTCAGAAAAGCCCCGGAAGAGTCTTTCTCCAGCATATGACGGAGCAGCCTGCAGATAAGCGCCGGGGAGACAAGATTCTTCGAGGAGAGACCGCTTCCATCGACAATCACGAAATTGCCGTCGCCGCTGACACCGATGGAATCGAGAACCGCCCTTTCCGCCTTTGCACAGGAATCATATCCGGCATCCCCGGCAAGTTCCAGTCCCATAGTGCGGAAGGTTGTCTCTGCCAGGAAATTGTCGCTCTCCCTGTTGAGAGGGACGATGATTTCACGAAGCGGAGCTGAAAGAGTTTCCCCCAGTTTCACGGCATCCGCCGGGGTGGCGCCGGTGGAGAAACCACCTGCAGAAATCCCGTGGCTTTCCAGAAACAGCGAAAACTCCCGGGCACAGGTCAGTTCGGGAAATTTGTTGCTGCATCCGACCACCTTGGGCTTTTTGCCGCAAGCGTATGTGCCTCTCAATACAGCATTCTCGGAATAATCGGTCGTATAAAGATAGAGTTGGTCCCCGGTCCCCTTTTCACCTGTCGTACAGTCATATGCAAAATTCATCCAGGGAGTTGCGGGGAAAATCTGCTCGACCGTAATGGAATCACCGGGGCACTGGCCCGGAGCCACTCTGAAATTCAATGCATTTCCCGCAAACTGAAGCCCTGATGTCCCGGTTCCGTAATAGGTCCCCGTATCCGCAAGTTCCCAACTGGGATGTTCATTCATCCCCGGGAAAAATCCGCCGTCGCCGATGACCTTCCCCTCTATCTTCTTTATGCCCGCCGCAGAGAGCATATCCATCCACGAAGTGAAAACCTTTTCTGGAGAATCGGGATAAGCGATGGTAGGGTCTCCCCCACCGACTATATAGACATTGCCGCATAGCACACTGTCACGCACCTCACCCGAAACTGCTATGCCGGTCCTGTATCTGTAATCCACGCCAAGGGAAGCGATTGCGGATGCCGTGGTGACAAGTTTCATATTTGAGGCCGGAACGAAGAGACAGGTTCCGTTATGGAAGGCCAGAGTATCTCCGTCAAGAGTCACGGCGCATACACCCACATATGCTCCGCGGAGCGTCGCACTGTTATTCAGATATTCTGAAATGTCAACCCTGGCCAGGCAGGGAAAGGCAAGAAATGCCGCAATGAGGGTGATAAAAAACGTCTTTTTCATACAAGTTGCAGTCCGTCAAGCAGTTTGATATAAATTTCTATTCCTGAAACTATTTCGGAAATCAATATGAATTCGTCGGCCGAATGTGACCTCGAACTCTCCCCCGGTCCTATTTTGAGCGTCGGGCATTTCAGGAGAGTGGCGTTGCTCATAGTCGGCGAACCGAAGGATTCCAAGCCCAAAGACCTGCCGCGGACCACGACTGGTGAATTCTCATCGATATGCGACCCCGAATGTCTCATCGAGCGGGGAACGGCTGCCGAAGAGATGTTGCTTCGGACGGTGTCCAGAATCTCCTGATTGGAGTAGAGGCCGTTGGGGCGTATGTCAACGACAAAGCCGCACCTGTCGGGGATAACATTGTGCTGAGTGCCGGCATTGACCATCGTGACAGTCATCTTGGTCTTTCCGAGATAGGGAGAGACCTTTTCAAACTGATAGTTTCTGAACCACTCTATATCCCTGACTGCACGATATATGGCATTGTCCCCCTCTTCCCTGGCGGCGTGTCCGCTTTTGCCTGAGGCAGTGCAGTCAAGCACCATCAGCCCTCTCTCCGCCACGGCCATCCGCATACCGGTAGGCTCCCCCACTATGGCAAGAGAGATTTCCCCTATTTGAGGAAGAATCGTCTCCAGACCGGGACTGCCGCTGTTTTCCTCCATTGCGGTGGCGCTCCAGACCAGACGATAAGGCTGCTGACGCGATGTCAGGTCGAAATATGCCGCAAGAAGAGCGGCGAGACTGCCCCCGTCATCGTTTGAACCGAGGCCATACAGAATATCCCCTTCCAGGGAGGCCATATAAGGATTGCGGGTATATGATGCCGCCGGTTTGACGGTATCGATATGGGCGTTGAGCAGAAGCGTGGGCTTCGCACCTGCCGGCTCGGATTCGAGCCATAGGTTGTCCTGCAGTCTGTGCGGGGCAAGGCCCTCATCCGCAAGCCATTTCTCAAGATAATCCGCGGCATCCTTCTCCTGTCCGCTCACGGAGGGAATTTCAATCAGGTGCCGCAGCAGATCCGTGTATTTTTCGGTTCTCATAGCGATATGGTTGTGCCGGAAGTGAGGTCCAGCGTTTCCGCGTTTGTAATTCTCACGCGGGAGACACCCTTGCCCAGGGCGTCGAATGCGCCGTCGAGTTTGGGAATCATCCCGCCGCTCACAGTCCCATCCTCCTTGAAGGAACGGTATAGTTCAGGATTGATGTGCCCGATTACGCTGTCATCGTCGTCAGGGTCGGAAAGCACCCCTTTCTTTTCAAAACAGAATATCAGTTCAACCTCATAAAGGGCGCTCATACCGACTGCCAGCGCGGAGGCCAGGGAATCAGCGTTTGTATTCAGCAACTGGCCGTCATTGTCACAGGTTATTGGAGAAACAACGGGGATTGCCCCCATTCCAATCAATGCCCCGAACGTGGCGGCATCGATGGACTTCACGACCCCCACATAGCCGTAATCGACGTCAACGACAGGTTTCTTCACGCTGGTGATGCAGTTCAGGTCAGCCCCGGAAAGGCCGATTGCCTTGCGGCCTCTTTTGCGGAGCCCCGACACGATGCCCTTGTTGACCTTGCCGGCATAGACCATCGTCACGATTTCAAGCATCGCACCGTCAGTCACCCGTCTGCCTTCTATCATCCTCGACTCTATCCCGAGAGCGGATGCGGTACGTGTGGCTTCGCGGCCCCCGCCGTGAACCATAATCAGATTGCCGCCGATGGCGGAGAATCTGTCAAGAAACGACGAGAGGGCTTCGGGGTCCTCGACCACCGCACCACCGACCTTTATGATTGTAAGTTTTTCCATCAGGCAAGTTTCTCAAGCATCCTTTTCATCACAACCTGTGCCGAAACCACGCGATTGGCCGCTTCCGGTATCACGAGGCTTGTCGGAGAGTCTATCACCTCGTCCGATACAATCATATTCCTGCGGACAGGGAGGCAGTGCATAAAGAATGCGTTGTCTGTCACGGCCATATGGGCGGCATCGACTGTCCAGGACATATCGCGGCTCAGTATCTGACCATATTTTTCAGGGCAGGTCACGCCGGGACAACTCCAATTTTTAGCATATACGAAATCCGCACCTTCAAGGGCTTTCATCTGGTCGTATTCGATACTTGCGTTCCCGGCAAAGGCGGGGTCGAGTTCATATCCTTCGGGCTGGGTGATGACAAAATCCACGTCAGCGGCGTTCATCCACTGCGCGAAGGAATTTGGCACGGCCTGTGGCAGCGCCTTTGGATGAGGGGCCCAGGTCATCACGACCTTCGGCCTGGCTTTTGTCTTGTGTTCCTCTATCGTTATCAGGTCTGCAAATGCCTGGCAGGGATGGACTGTCGCAGATTCAAGGCTTATTACAGGGACTCCGCTGTAGTCGATGAACTGACGCAGGATATTTTCGCCGTAGTCCGCTTCCCTGTCGGTCAGGCCGGCGAAGGAACGAACGCCGATGATGTCGCAGTAACTTCCGATTACCGGTATGGCCTCCCTGAGATGTTCGGATTTTCCCCCGTCCATAACGACTCCCATCTGAGTCTCGAGATTCCAGCTTTCACCGTTGATATTCAGGACAATGGGATTCATCCCGAGATTGAGTGCGGCTTTCTGGCTGCTGAGGCGTGTCCTTAGCGAGTTGTTGAAGAATACTAGGATGATGGTTTTGTTTCTGCCAAGATGCTGCCACTTGAACGGATTCGCCTTGACTTCCAGCGCTTCGTCCAGCGCCTTGTTCAAGTCACCTATATCGCTTACGTTGAGAAAACTTTTCATAGCACATTCTTGAATTCATTGATGAAATGTGAAGCCTGATCAAGAGTCAGACACAAAGGCGCGAGAAGACGAATCATATCCGTACCCGCGACACCTGTGAAAATGTGCTTTTCATAAAGCAGTTTCTGCCTGATGGGAGCCACCGGGCAGTTGAACTCTATTCCGAGCATCAATCCGCGTCCCCTTACTTCCTTGATGAGAGATGAAGAAGGAATGTTCTCCTTGAGATATGTCCCGACCCCCAGCGCATTCTCCACAAGTTTCTCCTCTTCCATCACGTCGATTACGGCAAGAGCCGCTGCCATTGCAAGATAGTTTCCTCCGAAAGTGGTCCCGAGCATCCCCTTCACGGCAGTGAACTTCGGGGATATGAGCACTCCTCCACAGGGGAAGCCGTTGGCGATTCCCTTCCCCATAGAGATTATGTCGGGACGGATGCCGGCCCACTGGTGGGCGAAGAACCGGCCTGTACGGCCATAACCGCTCTGGACCTCGTCAAGAATAAGCATCGTGCCGTACTTCTCAGTCAGAGTCCGAATTTGTGCCATAAACTCGTCGTCCGGCAGGTTGATGCCTCCGCAACCCTGGATTCCTTCGATTATGACCGCCGCGACATCACCTTTCATCAACTGCTTCTCAACGGCTTCGACGTCGTTCAATTCACAGAAAGCGACCTTGTGGTTTGCATTGAACGGTGAGACGATTTTCGGGTTGTCCGTCACGGCCACTGCACCGGAAGTACGGCCGTGAAAGCTTTTGCGGAAAGCTATCACCTTGTCCCTACCAGTGGCGAAAGAAGCCAGTTTGAGAGCATTCTCGTTCGATTCCGCTCCGGAATTGTCAAGGAAAAGAGAATAGTCCTCATAGCCGCTGATTCTGCCCAGACTGGTGGCAAGTTCTTCCTGAAGAGGATTCCGGACACTGTTGGAATAAAACCCGATCTTGTCGACCTGCGACTTCAGGGCTTCGATATAATGAGGATGGCTGTGTCCTATGCTGATAACGGCGTGTCCCCCGTAAAGGTCAAGGTACTCCACGCCCTTGTCATCCCAAATCCTGCATCCTTGCGCACGGACCGGAGTGACATCAAAAAGTGAATATACGTCAAATAATTGCATAATCTTCAAATAATTAAAAGGCCGAGGCCTTCAGTTTGAGACCGGTCTTCTCGTCAAGGCCCAATAGGAGATTCATATTCTGCACCGCCTGACCGCTCGCGCCTTTGAGCAGATTGTCGATTGCCGAATTGACAAGCAGTTTGAAGCCGTGTTTCTCGACCGTCACAAGCCCCTTGTTGGTGTTGACGACCTGCTTGAGGTCAAGATTGCCGTCATAAAGAAAAGTGAATGCCGCATCCTTGTAGAACTCGCGGTATATCTCCTGAGCGTCCTGCCGGTCACCGTCGAAACGGATCTGGACCGACGCAAAAATTCCGCGTGCGAAATCACCTCTCATCGGGACGAAATCGATGCTCCCGGAAAAGGCGGGCTGCATACGGAGAACGTTCATATTTATCTCCTTCAGATGCTGATGCTCGAAAGCCTTGTAGGTCGAGAGATTGTTGTTCCTCCAGCTGAAATGGGTCGTCGCGCCCGGTTTCACCCCTGCGCCCGTCGAGCCTGTAACAGCCGTAACCGCCACGTCCCCTTTCAGGAGACCGGCCGCGGCAAGAGGAAGAATCGCCAACTGGATTGCAGTGGCAAAACAGCCGGGATTGGCCACAAAGCGGGCATTGCGGATTCTCTCCCTGTTGATTTCCGGCAGTCCATAAACATATCCGCAACTCTCATCCCTGAAATCCTGAGCGAGATCTATCACCTTCAGGGAAGCAGGGCAATTTCTCGATGACCAGAACTCCGTGCTCTTTCCGTGTCCGGAACAGAGGAACAGGACATCAACGTCTTCAAGGGGAAAATCCTCGCAGAAAGTCATTTCCGTCTCACCGTATATACCCTCGTGCACGTCACACAGCCTGTTCCCCGCATTGCTGGACGACTGCACATATGCAAGTTCGGCGTAAGGATGATTCAACAGAATCCTTATGAGTTCACCGGCAGTATAACCGGCGCCGCCTATGATACCGACCCTTGTCATTTTTCCTCCGGCAGTTCATCGGGATGTGATGCATAGAAGGCGCGGAGAGCCGTGGATGAGACCTTGATGAAGCCCTTGGCATCCTCGCTGGTCCACCCTTTCTGCATTTCACCATATTCCCCGAACTTGTTCTTCACAAGGTCATTCTCAGTATCGACACCGACGGTCGAGAAGGTGTATGGACGGAGTTCCATAGTGACCGTACCGCTGACGTTCCTCTGGCTGCTCTCGAGCATCTTCTCGATATCCCTCATCACAGGCTCCATATATTGGCTCTCGTGGAGGAACATACCGTACCAGTTGCCCACCTGGTCCTTCCAGTACTGCTGCCATTTGCTCAAGGTGAATTTCTCAAGGAACTTGTGTGCGGAGATTATGAGCATTGCGGCGGCGGCCTCGAAACCGACGCGCCCCTTGATACCTATTATCGTATCTCCGACGTGCATGTCACGCCCGATGCCGTAGGGAGCGGCGATTGATTCAACCTTGCGGATTGCAGCGATGTGGTCGGTGAACTTTTCTCCGTTCACTCCGACAAGTTCCCCCTTGCTGAATTCAAGACTCACCGTCTCGCTTCCCTGTTTGGTAACCTGCTTGAGATATGCGCTTTCGGGAAGGCCCTGCTTCGAATCGAGTATTTCGCCTCCGCAGATGGAGGTGCCCCAAAGACCGACATTATACGAATATTTCAGTTTGGCGAAGTCCGCCTTGAAGCCGTGCTGGTTGAGATAATCAACTTCCTGCTGTCTTGTCAGGGCCATATCGCGGGTTAGGGTGATGATTTCGGTTCCGGGTGCCGCCACAAGGAAGGTCATATCGAAACGGACCTGGTCGTTTCCGGCGCCGGTCGAACCGTGAGCAATGGCCTGCGCCCCTATCTGCTTTGCATATCTTGCAATGGCAAGGGCCTGGAAGATGCGCTCGCTGGAGACGCTGATGGGATAAGTGCCGTTGCGCAGCACGTTGCCATAGACCATATAGCGGATGCTCTTGTCATAATACTCTTTCGTGACATCAAGAGTAACGTACTTCTTTGCCCCAAGTTTGTACGCGTTCTCCTCGTTGGCCTTGAGCTGTTCCGCGGAGAATCCGCCCGTATCGGCGCAGGCGGCATAGACGTCATATCCCTTCTCCTTCGCCAGATACATCACGGTGAAGGAAGTGTCGAGTCCGCCGCTGAAAGCGACGACAACTTTCTTTTTCTGAGCCTCGGGATGCTTTGCCGGGTCATAGAGCATACCCGTGCAGAGACAGCGGGTCAAATCGTTGCGGCAAAGCACGTCGTAATTCACGCAACTCTCGCAGCCCTTCCAGAAAGTGGGGTCATCGGTCAGTTCTCCGAAAGTGACGGGGACATAACCGAGTTCCGTATTGATGTTCATCACGGCCTGGCCGGTGGTGAGTCCGAATATCTTGGCATCCGGGAACCTCTCGCGGGAGAGTTCGAAAGCCTTCCGCTTGATTGCGGTGGCAACTCCCCTGCCCCTGTACTCGGATTTGACAATCAGGCCGGAATTGGCCACGAATTTCCCGTGGCTCCAGCTCTCGATATAGCAGAATCCGACGAATTGGTCGCCGTCCATCGCGATAATGGCCTTGCCCTCGCGGATTTTGTTTTCGACATATTCCGGTTTGCGTTTCGCAATGCCGGTGCCCCTTACCTTTGCCGCATCCTCTATGGTCTTGAGGATTTCCGACACGTATGGAAGATGTTTCAGAGAAGCTACTTCTACTGTGATTTCACTCATTGTTGACATTTATATTATTGTTTCACTTTCAATTCAACTGACGGCAGATATTTATTCATCGACATTATCACCTGCTGCCGGGTAAAGCGGCTGCGAAGAGTCGCGAATATCGTGTCATCCCCGGCAATAGTCCCGGCAATCTCAGCATCCATATTGCGGTCGATGACGGAGGCCACGACGCTTGCAAATCCGGGGATAGTCTTGACAACCATTATGTTGTCACAAAATTCCACAGACAGGATTCCGTCCGAGGGACGGACTTCCCTGTAAGCCTTGTCGTAATTGTTCTCGTATGAGGGGAGCCTGTAGCAATAGCCGTGAAGTTTGTCATAAACTTTTGCCACGCCCAGATCCTTGAGCAACCTGGACAGTGTAGCCTGGGTTATGGAATAGCCCCTGACGTCAAGATATGACATCAGTTCCTCCTGATTATGGATATTTCCGGTGGCAATGATTGCCTTAACCTCGCTTTTGCGGTCGTTCTTTTCGTTCATAATTCTGAATAGATATGCAAAAATATGAATATTTTTTGAATACGCCAACAAAAGTTGTACAGACGCGAATGATTCGCGTCTGTACAACTTTTTCGTTTTTTTCGGAAACAATGACTACTTTTGAAGGTTTAAATTCAAATTAGATGTCATCCGAACTCACACTGGTCACTCAGTTGGCCATAATACTCATCTCGGCGGGAATCCTCACAGTTATTTCCAAGGCGCTCAAGCAACCTCTCATTCTGGGATATATCGTAGCGGGCTTTCTGGTAGGCCCTCATCTGGGGCTTGTCCAGCAGTTCTCTCCAGAATCGGTGCACGAATGGTCAGAACTGGGGATTATCTTCCTCCTTTTCGGCCTCGGCCTGGAGTTCAATTTCAAGAAACTTCTCAATGTGGGCAGCGCGGCCATCATCGCGGCCCTGACGATTTGCGTCGGAATGTTCATCACAGGCTTTACCCTGGGGACGATTCTGGGCTGGGCGAGGATGGAGTGCCTGTTCCTCGGAGGTATGCTGTCGATGAGTTCCACAACAATAATCATCAAGGCTTATGATGACCTCGGACTTAAAAACGCGAGATATGCCCCGCTCGTCTTCGGCCTGCTTGTAGTGGAGGACCTGCTGGCCGTGCTGATGATGGTCCTCTTCTCAACCATCGCGGTTTCAAACAAATTCTCAGGATTGGACCTGCTCCAGTCCCTTGCCAAGCTCGTGATTTTCCTCGTGACGAGTTTCCTCATCGGCATATTCGCTCTGCCGACGCTCCTGCGGAAAGCCGAAAAATACCTTTCCGACGAGATTCTGCTGCTCATAAGCGTGGGCCTCTGCTTCATAATGGTGGTCCTGGCCAATTACGTGGGCTTTTCGTCCGCTCTGGGAGCATTTCTGATGGGTTCCATCCTCTCCTCTACTGTCAAGGGAGAAAAGATAGAGCACATTACATCCAACATCAAGAATCTGTTCGGGGCAATCTTCTTCGTCTCCGTCGGTATGATGGTTGACCCTGCAATAATATGGCAATACTGGGGAGTTATCCTGGCCATCACAATCGTAGCGATGGCGGGAATCCTGATATTCTCCACCACCGGAGTGCTTTTCGCCGGTCGCGGGCTTGACACAGCGCTCCACGTGGGATTCAGTCTTCCGCAGTTGGGAGAGTTCTCGTTCATCATCGCCGGACTCGGCTGCTCTCTCGGAGTGCTGCGGGATTTCATCTATCCGGTCATCATATCGGTTTCGGTAATCACAACGTTCACGACTCCATATATGATTAAAGCCGCCGGGCCGGTCTCAACGTGGCTCCACAGGAAAATGCCGAAGCGTTTTATGGAACGCCAGAACAAGCGTTCGGAAATATCCGGGCTGACGAATATGGCGGAAAAGAACGATTGGATGACTTTTCTCAAGAAGTATTTCATCAGAATCGCTCTCTACAGTATGATTATCATCGTACTGGGAGTCACGCTCAATGCCGTGATACCTGCACTCAATGAAAAAATCTTCACTGATACTGACTCTCCGATATGCAAGATTGCAGATGTGCTCGCTTCGCTGCTGGTGATGTCCCCCTTCCTATACGGCCTGGCAGTGAACGGGTCCGACCTGAAAGACCTTTCATCAGTCCTGATACGGAAGGATTCCAGGGCAAGGATTCCCATTGTGGCGACCATCTTCTTCAGAGTTTTTCTCGCAGTGGAATTCGCAATATTCGCAATAATGCCTTACCTTGACCTGGAAGAGTGGCATCTGGCTGTCATTTTCGCGGGGCTGCTGGCCGTATTCTTCATTGCCCGCAGGATATCCCGCCGCTTCACCAGCCTGGAAGACAGATTTTTCGCCAATCTCCACGCCAAGGATGAGTATGACAAGTCAAAGGCTCCGGTCACCACGGCAGTCAGGGAGAGGATGGAGAACTACAACGTCTCCATCGAACAGGCGCAAGTGACGTCCGATTTCGCCTTTGCCGGGAAGACCCTCCGCGAAATGCCGTTCAGGGGCACTTCCGGCGTCAACATAATCAAGATTCAACGCGGCTCAAGGTCAATTCTGATCCCTCGTGGAGATGAGATAGTGTTCCCCGGGGACATCCTTCTTGCCGTGGGTACGAGAGAACAGTTGGACAGATTCAGAAAACAGATGGTGGATGCCTCCGAACCGGGAGAGATTGAGAGACAGGAGTTCGGAATCAAGATAGCAATCCTGTCAGACAACTCCGAACTTTCAGGGAAGAAACTCGGAGACACGAATATGAGAAGCGCCTGCTGTATGGTCATCAGTGTCCTGAGGGACGGCCTGCTCCACACCAATCCTGACAAGGATTTCGTATTCCGGAGCGGCGACAAACTGTGGCTGGCAGGCTTGAACGAATCAATCGAGTGGTACACAAAATAGACATACGACTATGCTGGATATCTTTTGCAAAAATACAGGGAAAACAGAGAAGGTGGAGGAGGGCTCTTCCTTATCGAAGATGCTCGAGAAAATCAATCTTTCCGGGCCATACCCGTTCATATCCGCCAAGGTCAACAACGTATCGCAAGGGCTGAAGTTCAGAGTGTTCAACAATCTGGCAGTTGAATTTCTGGACCTTCGCGACAGCAGCGCGATGAGAGTCTATAGAAGAAGCCTTGACTTTCTCCTCTGCAAGGCGGCCCAGGATGTGCTTCCGCATTGCAAAGTCTATATCGAGCACCCTATTTCCAACGGCTATTTCTGCAACATACGCAAGGCGGACAAGAAAAAAATCACCGTGAATGATATCGACGGAATCAGGGAAAGAATGTGGCAGATTGTGAAAGAGGACATTCCTTTCCACAGGGTGGAAGTGCCAGTGGAGGAAGCCTCGTCGATGTTCCGCAGACTCGGTCAGAACGACAAGGCCAAACTTCTGGAGACCAGCGGAGAGGTCTATACCGACTACTACAAGCTTGGGGATACGGCGGATTACTATTACGGGCGTCTTGTCCCGAGTTCCGGATATCTCACCATCTGGGGGCTCGAACCGTTTCACGAAGGCGTACTGCTCAGGGTACCGGACAGGTCCAATCCCAGGGAACTCGCCCCATACGTCGATCAGCCCAAGACTTTCGCAATGTTTTCAGAAAATTTGAGATGGAACACGGCGATGCGGCTCAGCAATGTGGGAGACGTGAATATGGCCTGCCGGAACGGACGCGCCAGCGAACTCATACGTGTTTCCGAGGCTCTGCAGGAGAAGAAAATCGTCCAGATTGCAGAAGCCATCGAAAAAAGATTCAGAAGCCGTGACAAGGTCCGTCTGGTTCTCATCACCGGACCAAGCAGCAGTGGCAAGAGTACGTTCTGCCGCAGACTTTCCACCCAGTTGATGGCCTGTGGCCTGAGGCCTGTCTCTTTCTCCACGGACGACTATTTCGTCAACCGGCTTGATTCGCCCAGGCTTCCGGACGGCAGTTTCGATTTCGACAATTTCGACACGGTTGACCACGACGCCCTGCAGCGCGACATCATCAGGCTGATGAACGGGGAGGAAGTGGAAATTCCTCATTTCAATTTCGTCACAGGAATACGCGAATACAACGGCCGGACCCTCCGTCTGGATACCGGAAAAGTCCTTCTGGTCGAGGGAATCCACGCCCTCAACCCACGTCTGAGCAATCTTATCCCCGAAGAGAAGAAATTCAGGATTTTCATCTCCACCCTCACGGGCAACTCTCTTGACGACCACAACGTGATTCCCACCAGCGACAACCGCCTGCTGAGGCGAATCATCAGGGACTACAATGCCGGAGCGTTCACCGCCCAGCAGACAATCAGCCAGTGGCCCAACGTCAGAGCGGCAGAGGAGAAATGGATCTATCCCTATCAGGAGAACGCCGACGTGATGTTCAACTCCGCATATCTGATAGAGTTTGCAGTGCTCAGAAACCACGCGGAGCCGATTTTGGCAAGTGTTCCCAAAAACGACCCCGGTTATGCTGAGGCTCACCGCCTCCTGAAGTTCATCCACTATTTCACGCCTGTCCCCGACAAAGAAATCCCCCCTACTTCACTTCTGCGCGCCTTCATCGGAGGCGGGAGTTTCTAGACAAGGTGATAGTGAGGGCCGAAGCGCTCGAAAGCGGCACGGTCCAGATTTTCACGGGCATCAGGATGAGCTACGCTGATGATGAGCTTGGCTCTCTCCTGAAGGCTCTTGCCGTAAAGATCGACAGCACCGTATTCGGTGACCAGCCAGTGGATGTGGTTACGGGTGGTCACCACACCTGCACCCTCCGTCAGGACGGGAGCAATCTTGCTGATGCCTTTGTTGGTGGCTGAAGGCATCGCTATGATGGCCTTTCCACCCTCTGAGAGAGATGCTCCGTAAGTGAAGTCAATCTGACCTCCCACACCGCTGTAGAATTTGGTGCCGAGAGAATCGGCGCAGACCTGACCTGTGATATCAACCTGAAGCGCGGAATTGATGGCGCATACCTTGGGGTTCTTTGCTATCACATAGGGGTCGTTGGTGTAGCCCACGTCCATCATAGCGACCATCGGGTTGTCGTCGATGAAATCATAGACCTCCTGACTTCCCATAAGGAAGGTGGAGACCATCTTGCCCTTGTCGATTTTCTTGTTCATACCGTTGATGACACCCTTCTTCACGAGAGGAAGCACACCGTCAGCGAACATTTCGGTGTGGATACCGAGGTTCTTGTGGTTTCCGAGCTGTGCAAGCACTGCGTTGGGGATGGCACCGATGCCCATCTGAAGGCAGGCTCCGTCCTCAATGAGGTTGGCGCAGTTGATGCCGATCTTTGTCTCGATTTCCGAGGGAGCCGCGAAGGATGCGGGCTCAAGGGGAGTATTGTCCTCAACCCAGAGGTCAATCATATCTGCAGGGATGATGGCATCGCCCCAGGCGCGGGGGACGTTCTTGTTGACCACTGCGATGACTGTCCCCGCGCACTCGATTGCCGCAAGCGTGGCGTCAACCGAAGTACCGAGGGAAACGTATCCGTGCTTGTCGACAGGTGAAACCTGTATCATCGCCACGTCGCAGGGAACTGCTCCGCAACGGTAGAGTTTCTGAGTCTCGCTCAGGAAGATGGGAATATAGTCAGCCCAACCGGCCTGAACGTTCTTGCGAACATTGCCGCCTACGAAGAATGCCTGATGGAAGAACACGCCCTGATACTTTTCATCGGTGTAAGGTGCGGGGCCTTCGGTGTGAAGGTGATGGATGCAAACGTTTTTCAGTTCCCCGTTGTCGCCTCTGCGGCACAAAGCCTGGATAAGCACCTGAGGAGCACTTGCCACACTGCTGAAGTGGATGTGGTCACCGCTCTTGACGACCTTAACCGCTTCTTCTGCTGAGATGAATTTGATGTTTTTCATATATTTCGTTTATAAATTGCTTTCCAACCTGCAAAATTAGTAATTTTGCGGTATTATGAAAAGAGAAAATCAACTTAAGGCGTTCGAGCGCCTGCTCGACATAATGGACGAGCTCAGGGAAAAATGCCCCTGGGACAGAAAACAGACAATGGAATCGCTCAGGCCCAACACAATCGAGGAAGTTTATGAACTTTCCGACGCGATAATGGCCGATGACCTTCACAACATAGCCAAAGAGCTCGGAGACGTGCTTCTTCACGTGGTGTTCTATTCGAAAATCGGGGACGAAAAAAGTGCATTCGACATTGCCGACGTATGCAACCTCTTGTGTGACAAACTGGTCTATCGCCACCCCCACGTCTTTGGAGACACTGCCGTCAAAAACGTGGAGGACGTGCTCAAGAATTGGGAACAGCTCAAACAGACGGAAAAGGACGGCAACAGGACTGTCCTGAGCGGGGTGCCTGTATCCCTCCCCTCCCTCATAAAGGCGTACCGCATGCAGGACAAGGCAAGGGCGGTAGGTTTCGACTGGGCCAAACGCGAGGAAGTCTGGGCCAAGGTCAAGGAGGAGATTGCCGAATTCGAGGAGAATCCCTCCGAGGACGAACTCGGAGACATCCTCTTCTCTCTTGTCAATGCGGCAAGGCTGTACGACCTGAATCCCGACACTGCCCTGGAAAAGACCAACGGCAAGTTCCGCAGCCGCTTCGGCTATGTCGAAGCCAAGGCGAAGGAGCAGGGTCACAATATCAAGGATTTGAATCTGGCCGAAATGGACGCCCTCTGGGACGAAGCCAAAACCCTCGAATGATGTGGACCGACAGGACTGAGATACTTGTCGGCAGGAAAGGGTTGCAACTGCTGCAGCAGGCTTCCGTGGCCATCGTGGGCCTCGGAGGCGTGGGGGCCGTTGCCGCCGAGATGGTGACACGGGCAGGAGTCGGGCACGTCACGATTCTCGACTGCGACACTGTCAGCGAGACAAATATCAACCGTCAGATAATCGCCTCCCGTTCCACTGTGGGAAAGAAAAAGAGCGAAGTGGTGGCGGCTCGCCTGCTGGACATAAATCCGGATCTTGACCTGAAGGTCAGGGAGTGCTACCTGACCTCAGAAAACGTAGCGGAGGTTTTTCCGGAGTCCGACAAGCCGGATTACCTGATAGACGCCATCGACACTCTTGCACCGAAACTCGCCCTGATATGCCACTGTGTGGGACTGGGCATCGGAATCGTCAGTTCGATGGGCTCGGGAGCCAAATATGACGTGACAAAAATCCGCATAGCGGACATATCCAAATCATTCAACTGCCCTCTTGCATATATAGTCAGGAAGAAACTGCGGCATCGCGGCATCAGCAAGGGCTTTCCTGTCGTCTTCAGCGAAGAACTCCCCGACAATGACGCAATCGTGGAGATGACAAAGGAAGAGCAGGCGGCCACAAGTAACAAGAAATCCCAGGTGGGGACTGTCAGTTACCTTCCTGCGGCGTTCGGCTGCGCCTGCGCCCAGGCGGCTGTCCTCCATATCCTCGAAAACAACGACAAATAACGACATACAATCACACCACTATGAAAAGACTATCCTCCCTTTCCATCATCCTCGCAGTCACCGCACTGGTGCTGACCGGATGCCAGACCAAACAGGTCACCCCGTTGAAAGCCCTCGTGGTCAGCGGGCAGAACAATCACAACTGGCCTGTCAGCCACCAGGCGCTGAAACTCATCCTCGACAACTCCGGACTCTTCCGCACCGACATCGCCCTCACTCCCGCAGCGGGTGGCGATATGAGTCTCTTCACCCCCGATTTCAGCGCATACGACCTGGTCGTGCTCGACTACAACGGTGACAACTGGAGCAAAGAGACAAATGCCGCGTTCCTGAAATATGTCCAGAACGGTGGCGGCGTTGTAATCTACCACGCAGCGGACAATGCCTTCACCGATTGGGAGGAATTCAATAAAATCATCGCTCTGGGCGGATGGGGCGGCCGCACCGAGAAGGACGGCCCCTACTGCTATCTGAAAGACGGGCAACTCTACAAGGATTTCGATACTCCGGGTCCGGGCGGAAACCACGGACAGCAGAGAGAGTATCCGATGAATTGCCGCAATGCGGAACATCCTGTCACAAAAGGGCTGCCTGACGGATGGCTGCACGCACAGGATGAACTTTATGACTGTCTGAGGGGCCCCGCAAACATCAAGGACCTGCTCTACACCGGCACTTCCGATGCCTCAACCGGAGGCTCAGGCAGGGAGGAACCGCTCGTATTCACAGTGGATTACGGCAAGGCAAGAATTTTCCATCTGGCAATCGGCCACGCCGGTGAGAATCTGGAAAACAACCCCGCTATGCAGTGCGTCGGCTTCCAGACGCTCCTTCTCCGAGGCGCCGAGTGGGCCGCAACAGGAAAGGTCACCCAGGCAGTCCCCGCAGATTTCCCGCAGGCCGGCATCACCTCATATCGCCCTGATTACAAGTAAAAAACGTTTATTACTCCATCCCATATGAAAACACAAAACCTCAGAAAGACCGCGCTGTCCCTGTTATGCGTTGTAGCCACGGCTTCCTGCGGGAACGTTTATAATCCCGGCCGCCACACCATCTGGTTCGACGAGCCCTGCACTTCTGAGCGGAACTGCTGGGTTCAAACCGAAGAGCCCGAATATGACGGAAATACCGACCCGGATATGAAGAGAGACTTCAATCAGGCGTGGGAATACAGGTCGCTGCCCATTGGGAACGGTGACTTCGGTGCGAATATAATGGGTTCCATAGCGGTGGAACGCCTTACTCTCAACGAAAAATCGCTTTGGACAGGAGGCCCCGGAATAAAGGCCGGCCCTGAATACTATTGGGACATCAACAAGGAGAGCTGGCATCTTCTGCCCGATGTGCGGAAGGCTCTCGCCAAAGGTGACTTGGAGAAAGCAGACCGAATCATCGAAGGTAACTTCAACGGAAAACCCGACGAGCAGGACTGCGACCGCCTGGGCACTTACACCACACTGGGAGAACTGCTCATCAGTACAGGGCTCGACGAAAATGGCATCAGTTCGTATGTCCGCAAACTTGACATCGATAACTCCGTGGCTACAGTATCGTTCGAATGCGACGGCCAGAGTTACGAGCGCACATATTTCGCCTCTTATCCGGCTCAATTGATTGCCGCACGCTTCCGCTCCAGCGCAGCGCAGAATCTTTCAATAAAATACGGCTGCAGCAGCCTGGCTCACGGCGAGACAGTTCCGGACGGCACTGACGGCACTCTCTTCCGCGGCAGTCTCGACAACAACGGCGAGACATTCGCCGTCCGCATCAAAGTCCGCGCTCCAAAAGGTGAGGTAAAGATTGAAAACGGAGAGATCAGGGTGAACGGCTCAAAGGAAGTCACAATCCTGGTCACCGCCGACACGGATTACAGGATAAATTTCAATCCCGCCAGGGATGATGCAAAGGCTTTCGTCGGAGTCGATCCCGAAGCCACAACCGACGATTGGATTTCCACCCGGAAAAGTTGGGATGAACTTCTGGCAGAGCACATAGCCGATTACCGCTCCCTTTTCGACAGAGTCAGCCTCAGTCTGCCAGGCCCCGTGAATGAAATCCCCACAGACATCAGGCTCGCCGCCTACCGTGAAGGAGCCCTGGACAAGGGGCTGGAGGAACTGTATTTCCAGTACGGACGGTATCTTCTGATCTCAAGTTCCCGCAAGGGCAATCTTCCCGCCAACCTTCAGGGGGTATGGTTGCAGACTGAAGATGCTCCGTGGTCCTCCGACTACCACAACAACATCAATATTCAGATGAACTACTGGCCGGCCCTTCCGGACAATCTCGAGGAATGCGCCGGTCCGTTCGTGGATTATATCAAACTTATGGCCGCCACCGGCAGGGACGTTGCGAAGAAATACTGGAACGCCAGGGGCTGGGCCACTTCAATCTCCTCGAATATCTACGGACTTGCAGGGCCTCTGCCGGCAGGCAGCGTGCATTGGAACTACAATCCAGGAGCCGCCGCCTGGCTTGCAACCCAGCTGTGGGACATCTACGACTACACCCGCGACAGGCAGTTCCTCTCGCAAACCGTATATCCGGTCATAAAGGAGTGTGCCGAATTCTGCGAAGATTATCTCTGGCGAAGCCCTGAAGGGTATCTTATGGCAAATCCGTCAGCCTCCTCCGAGCACGGCCACGCCGACGAGGGAGCAACCTTCGTCCACGGTGTGATGAAGGAACTTCTTCTCGATGCCAGCATCTCTGCACGGGAACTCGGGATTGACGAAGAGTCGGCTGCCAGATGGGAATCGATGGCCACGGACATCTATCCGTTCCAAATCGGCCGCTACGGTCAGTTGCAGGAGTGGAGCAAGGACATCGATGACCCTGACGACCATCACAGGCACGTCAACCATCTTTTCGCCCTGCATCCGGGAAGGCTCATATCCCCCCTCTCCAACCCTGAGTTGGCGGAAGCCTGCAAAGTGACGCTCAATCACCGCGGAGACGCATCCACCGGATGGTCAATGGGCTGGAAACTCAATCAGTGGGCACGACTGCTTGACGGCAACAGGGCATACACGCTTTACCGGACACTTCTCAGCCAGGGCACTGCAGACAATCTGTGGGACATTCATCCGCCTTTCCAGATTGACGGCAATTTCGGAGGCACGGCCGGCATTACGGAGATGCTTCTCCAGAGTCACGACGGCTGTATCAACCTCCTCCCCGCCCTTCCCGACGAGTGGGCCGAAGGCAGTGTCACCGGCCTGAGGGCCAGAGGAAACTTCACCGTGGATATCTTCTGGAAAGACGGGCGGCTTACAAAAGCCCTGATTACCAGTGGCAGCGGTCTGCCTTGCAAAGTGCGCTGCGGCGACACGGTCAAGGATTTCCAACCGTCTGCCGGACAGACCGTGGAATTCACGCTGTAGTCCCGAAGCACTTCGTACAGACGTGCGGAGTTCATTCATCGCGCAGGGCATCGATAGGGTCGAGGGCGGCGGCGCGTTTTGCAGGGAGCAGTCCTGAAAGGAGACTGACAACCAGGCATAGCGCCACAGCCCGCAGGACCCAGCCCCACGGCACCGAAAAATCCCCGTCCATAACGAAAGCGGCCAGATTGCCGAACAATATGCCGGCCAGTATTCCGGCAGCACCTCCGGCCTGCCCTATCAGCACGGCTTCGAGCAGGAACTGACGCCCAATGTCCGAATCTCTCGCGCCCAGAGACTTCCTCAGTCCGATTTCCTTTGTCCTTTCCCTGACGGAGACGAGCATTATGTTCATAAGCCCCACGGAGGCACCCAGAAGCGTAATCAGGCCTATCGCCAGCGCCGCGGCCGAAAGTTTGTCCTTAATGGAGGCGAGCCCCTCCTCTGCGGCATTGCTCTTCACTATTTCGAAATCCGGGGATGAGGAGGCATTCAGACGCCTTATCCCCCGGAAAAGTGATGAAGCACATTCCGCCGCCTCCCCGATATCCATCGAAGATACGGGTACCACATCGATGCATATCCCCTCCCCTTCTGTCAGAGGGACCAGGACGGTATTGTCCAGACTCGCCCCGAAGACAGCCCCGCGCCTTTCGAGACTGCCCACAACCTGATACCTCCCGGAGCCCAGCGTGACCGTATTCCCCACTCCGTCACCCTCTCCGAACAATTTGCGCCTCACATTGTCCCCAAGCACAATGACGGAACTGCGCATCGAGACATCCGACGCCGTAATGCCCCTGCCGGCGGCAATCGCTCCACCCTGGCAGGAGAGATAATTCTCATCCGTGCACATTACACTCACCACTGGGTCGGTCACAGTGCCGTTGCCGGAGACCCTCGCCACAATATCGGAACATCTGTAGAGAGAAACGGAGCGGGCGAAATCCGCCTCCGACGAGAAGAGAAAAGCCTGACGCAGAGTGATTTCAGGACTGTTTTCCGCAGCGGAGACCGTAAACATACCGGCACCCATCCTCCCGAAACTCCCCGCCACCTCCGCTGACATAATCCCAATGGCGGTCTGAATGGCCACCAGGGACATTATCCCCACGGCAATGACGGCTACTGTCAGCCGGGTTCTCAATCTGTTGGAGCGCAACGCTTCAAAGGCTGTTTCCAAATTGACTTCCATAATTTTCAGACACAGTTTTTTGATATTCAAAAGTAGGAAATTAGGATTTGTTGAAGTAACTTTGCAATATGCTGAAAAATAAGAAAAACATAACCGTTCCGGCCGGAGCGCGCAGAAAAATAAATAAAAGTGAGAAGGCGGACGACGGATTGGTCCGTCTCAACAAATTCATCGCCAATTGCGGGATATGTTCCCGCAGGGAGGCCGACACCTTCATCTCGACAGGTCTTGTCAAGGTAAACGGCAAAATCGTCACAGAACTGGGGACAAAAGTCGATCCCGCAAAGGACGAAATCCGCTTCAACGGAGAGAGGCTCAAGGGTGAGAAGAAAGTCTATATCCTGATGAACAAGCCCAAGGATTATGTCACCACTCTTTCCGACCCTCACGCCGAAAAGACTGTGATGGACCTGATAAGCAGGGAGAAATGTCCCGAGAGGGTCTATCCGGTGGGCCGTCTGGACAAGGCTACTACCGGCGTGCTCCTCTTCACCAACGACGGAGCCTTGGCGGACAGCCTGATACACCCTTCCCGCCAGGTGAAGAAAATCTACCACGTATTCCTCGACAAGAATCTCAGGAAAGCCGACTTCGACGCAATCCTCAACGGCGTCACTCTTGAAGACGGCCCGATAGCCGCTGACAGCCTTTCCTATGTGGATGAGGACAAGGCCCAGGTCGGGCTCGAAATCCACAGCGGCCGCAACCGTATCGTCAGGCGCATTTTCGAGAGTCTGGGCTACCGCGTCAAGAAACTCGACAGGGTCTATTTCGCCGGCCTGACCAAGAAAAACATCCGTCGTGGGGAGTGGAGATTCCTCACTGAGGCTGAAATCAATCTTCTCAAGATGGGGGCTGTGCGATGAAAGCAGGCTTCGTCAACATCATAGGCAATCCCAACGTGGGCAAGTCCACGCTGATGAATGCCCTTGTGGGAGAAAAACTTTCAATCGTCACTTCCAAAGCCCAGACGACAAGACACCGCATAATGGGGATCGTCAACGGAGACGATTACCAGATTGTCTATTCCGACACGCCGGGAATCCTGAAGCCCGCCTATGAACTCCAGCGCAGTATGCTGGAATTCGTCGATACGGCCATCGGAGACGCCGACATCATCCTCTACGTGACAGACGTGGTGGAGAAAAAGGACAAGAACGCCGCATACGTGGAGAAACTCTCCCGGCTCACCTGTCCTGTCATCATCGTCATCAACAAGATAGACATCAGCGGCCAGGAAGAGGTATCGGCGCTTATGGCACAGTGGAAGGAACTGGTACCGAACGCCGTCATCTTCCCCGCCTCGGCGATGGAGAAGTTCAACCTGGAGAACATCTTCGACGAAATAGTAAGGAATCTGCCCGAGAATCCCGCCTGGTTCGACCAGGACCAGTTCACGGACAAGAGCCTCCGCTTTTTCGCCTCCGAAATCATACGCGGGAAGATTCTCGAAAACTACACGAAGGAAATCCCCTACTGCACTGAAGTGGTGATTGAAAGTTTCAAGGAAGGTGCCGAAAGATATGACATAAGCGCTGTAATCAACGTAATGCGCGACTCCCAGAAAGGAATCATAATCGGCAAAAACGGCCTATCCCTGAAAAAAACAGCAACAGCCGCCCGGTTGGATATGGAGACTTTTTTTGAAAAAAAAGTATTTTTGCAAGTGTACGTCAAAGTGGAGCCCGGATGGAGGGAGAACCGCAGGATGTTGAAGAGATTCGGATATATTCTTGATTAAGCCTATATACAGATGAGTAAAGACGACGAAATCCTGGATGACGAGATTTATCAGGAGCAGGAGATGACAGATTCCGACGTTGCTGACGATGACAGCGAGGTACTGGAAAGCGAAGAGATTGACAGCGAAGATGAAGACAGATACGAGCGGCTTGTGGCCGACGGAGAGAACCGGTACAAACTTTCGGGTATGTACAAGGACTGGTTTCTTGATTATGCCTCGTATGTCATTCTGGACCGTGCCGTACCTCAGATTGAAGATGGCCTGAAGCCCGTGCAGCGCCGTATCCTACACGCGATGCAAAAGGTGGATGACGGTCACTATCACAAAGTTGCAGGGATTGTCGGAGATACTATGAAATATCACCCGCACGGAGACGCCTCCATCAAGGACGCTCTTGTGGGTCTCGGGCAGAAAGAATATCTGATAGACTGTCAGGGAAACTGGGGCAACATCTTCACCGGTGACAGCGCGGCCGCTTCCCGATACATCGAGGCAAGGCTGAGCAAATTCGCCCTCGAAGTGGCGTTCAACAAGAAAATAACGGAATGGGTGCCATCCTATGACGGGACCAACAAGGAGCCGGTCGTTCTGCCGATGAAATTCCCCCTGCTGCTGGCTCAGGGAACCGAAGGCATTGCAGTAGGCCTCGCCGTAAAGGTGCTCCCCCACAACTTCAACGAACTGATGGACGCCTGCATAGCGGCTCTGCGGGGAAAGCCTTTCGAACTTTACCCCGACTTCCCCACCGGCGGCCTGATGGACTGTTCAAAGTACAACAACGGCCTGCGCGGGGGGAAAATCAAAGTCCGTGCAAGGATTATCAAGACAGACCGCAAGACTCTGAGCATCACCGAACTGCCTTTCGGGCAAACCACGGAGAGCCTGATCGATTCTATAATCAAAGCCAACGACAAAGGCAAAATCAAAATCAAGAAGATTGACGATATGTCCTCCGACAGCGTGGAAATCAACATCACGCTCCAGAACGACATCTCGCCCGACAAGACAATCGACGCCCTGTACGCCTTCACCAACTGCGAAGTCTCCATCTCCCCCAACGCCTGCGTCATCAAGGACCGCAAGCCCCACTTTATGGGAGTTGACGAGATTCTCCGTTTCAACGCCGGCCACACAAAAGACCTCTTTGAACAGGAACTGAAGATAATCCTCGACGAACTGGAGGCCGACTGGCATTTCAGTTCCCTGGAGAAAATATTCTTCGAAAAGAAGGTCTACCGCATCCTTGAGAATGAGGCCTCAAGCTGGGAGGAACAGTTGCGCGACGTGGAGGCCGGGATGCTCCAATATCAGAATCTGCTCCGCAGACCGATCACCCACGAAGATATCGGAAAACTTGTTGAGAAGCCGGTCAGGAAAATCTCCCGCTTCGACATCAAGGCCGCGGATGAGAAAATCAGAGGCATCGAAGCCGACATAGACGAAGTCCGCAACAATCTAGAACACCTCACCGACTTTACCGTCAGATATTTCCAGACCCTGAAGCGGAAATACGGAGCCGCCTACCCGAGAAAGACCGAAATCACCGCATTCGAGAACATACAGGCCGAGAAGGTCATCACCCTCAACGCGAAGTTGTATGCCAACTTTGCAGACGGCTTCATCGGCACTGACCAGAAGAAAATCGACGGCGCCCAGTTCATCAGCGACTGCTCCGACATAGCTGACGTGGTGGTCTTCCGCAAGAACGGGCACTATATGGTTACCAAAATCCGTGACAAGGCCTTCGTAGGCAAGGACATCATCCACGTGCAGGTGTTTACCAAAGGTGACGAAAGGACCGTCTACAACGCAATTTACCGCGACGGCAAAAACGGCGGGGCCTACTATGCCAAGCGTTTCTCGATAACCGGCATCACCCGTGACAAGGAATATGACCTGACTATGGGGACAGAGGGTTCAACCGTAATGTGGTTCACCGCAAACGGCAACGGAGAAGCCGAAACGCTGAAAATCGTCTATAAGCCACGCCCGAAACTGAAGAAACTCACCGATGACTACAATTTCGCAGACCTTGCCATCAAAGGAAGGTCGTCCCGCGGCAACATAGTCACCAACAGGAACATAATATCAAGAATAACGCTCAGGAGCAAGGGTGTCTCCACCCTGTCGGGCAAACAGATATGGTTTGACAGCGACATCAACCGGCTCATTGACACCGACCACGGCCTTTACCTGGGAGAATTCAACGACGGTGACAGCATTCTGGTTGTCTGCAGCGACGGCACCTTCTACACCACCTCCTTCGACCTTGCGAACCACTATCAGGGAGACATCATCCGGATAGAAAAGCTGGACAGCGAAAAAATATTCTCCGTCCTGTACTACGACGCCGGAGCGAAAGCATACTATATCAAGAGGTTCCCCTTCGAAGCCAACAGCGGAATGCCTCAGAGCTTCATCGGGGATGAAAAAGGCTCCAGGCTGATAGAAATCAGCAGCGACCTCTTCCCACAGTTGCTTGTCACCTTCGGAGGCAAGAATGCATCAAGGGAAGAAGAAGCCATCGACGTGGAGCAGTTCATCGGGCAGAAGAGTTTCCGCGCAAGAGGAAAGAAAGTCTCGTCCTACGAAATTGCGGAAGTCAGGTTCATAGAACCTCTCGAAAAGGAGATTGTCCCTTCTGAGAAAGAACCGGCCGAAGAGAATCCCGGAGAAGACACCGAAGATACAGGGGCAGAGGTTAATGACGCAGGGCCGCTTTTAGGCTCCGACGGAGAGCCGGTGCTTTTCTGACAGGAGGAGATTATGACTGTCGCGCTTACCGGCTTCATGGCCTGTGGAAAAAGTACATTCGGAAGGGCCGCCGCCGAACTCCTGGGATGGAATTTCATCGACCTTGACCGGGAGATAGAAAATGCTCACGGTAAGGTTGCCGAAATCTTCTCCCGCGGAGGAGAGCCGCTTTTCCGGGAATTGGAATCCCGCACCCTCGAATCTGTCCTGGCCGGCTGCTCCGGCAGTGACTGCATCATTGCTCTTGGAGGCGGCACTGTGCTCTCCGACACCAATATGTCCATTCTCCGCAGTGAAGGCGTCTTCATCATCTGGCTCGACACCGCATTCGGGATAATCCTGTCAGAACTCTCAAACTCGGAAAGGCCATTGGTGAAGAAAAAGAGCACGGATGAAATCCGCGCCCTTTATGACTTGAGGAAAAGCCGCTATGAGAGTTGCGCCGACGCTTCTGTCAGGATTGAAGACACTGATTTCAAATCCGCCATCGAAAACATCGCCGCAACCGCAAAGGGCGCTAATAGGTAAACTGCAGGTCGTAGTCCTCCCCTCCGGCACCGATACGGAAAGTGTGGACCTCATTCCTGGCAGGCTTGATTGCCACCACGTCGCAGCAGAGCGACTCCCTGTAGTTGAAGAAGGCGTGGGTCGTCCCGTCCATCATATCCTCCTTGGTGACCCATCCGTAACTCTGGGTCAGGAAATAGTTGACACCGTTTTCACGGACGATGGTATTGACGTGACTGTCACCGCAGAAAAGACCTACAATGTTCTTCTTTGCAGAATACTCGGACAGCAGAGCCATCATCGCCTCGTTGCTCTCAAGAGTGTAGTCGGCGGGAGTGTTGTGCCAGCGCCCAATAGGATGGGGCATATAGTGGGACATCAGTACAATCGCCGTATGGTCCTCCGTCTCTTCAAGGAGATTCTTCAACCAATTCATCTGCTCCTCACCGAAAATATAGTAGCATCCGCCCTGAGTCCCTGTGCCCTCGCTGTTGAGGATTATCACTCTGGTGTCCTTCTGAGGGATGTCATACCAGCAGTAAACCTGGCCGGGGACCAGATGCAGGTTTTCACCGGCATATTTAAGTGAGGGCTTCTGGAAGGTGTTGCTCAGGAACTGGGAGGTATGGAAATACCCCTCCCCCGCATCCCAGTCGTGGTTTCCCGCAGAATAGAGAAAAACTCCGTTGAAGCGCGCCATCTCCTCCACAGTCCTGTCAATCACATAAGTGGAATAATCCTTCGAATCGTGGCTCAGACCGAGGTTCAACCCGATGTCGCCAAGAAGCGCCATAAAGTCATATTTGAAGAACTTGTCGGCTTCCGCAATATATCCGATATGCTGGTAAGTGTAGCGCTGATTCGTATGGATGTCGGTTAGAATCGGGAAAACGACTGCTTCGTCGTCACCTTTCCAGGCCTGGAATCTTTGATATGCCTCGTTGACCTGTTCCATCACAAAAGCGGGCTTTTCGGTATCAGGACCTTCCCCTCCGTATTCCTTGAAGGAGCCCCCTTCAGGGCCGTAAATCAGATTCAGAGACTGGTCTTCAGTATCCTGAAAGTACTCGACACGGAGGGTGTGTGCCCCCTTTTTCAGATCGACCTTTCCGACAGATGTCTTCCGGCTGTGGGAGCCGTCATTATTGATAATCAGAGCATCGTCCACATAGAGTTTGGAGCCGTCGTCTGAAGTAAGGAAGAACAGATATTTTCCGGCAACGGGCACGCTGAATTCCGAAGTGAGCAGCGCGGCGAAATGGTCAATGCTCTCATTTGAAACGCCATCGAGATTGAAGAGAGGAATGACGGATATTTCGTCAGGCTCCCCGAGAGCGTTGAAATCGACCGGGAGGGTTTCTCCCTCATAATCAAACCATACCTTGCGGGTGACATCCCCATCTCCCACGTTGGAAGAGCAAGCCGCGGCCACAACTGTCAATACCAGAAAAAAAACAAATCTTTTCATAAATGTCTGCAGTTCCCCTTATGGAATCACAGAATACAAATTTAGTCATTATTAAAAAATAACTTGGTAATCTTTATGAATCTTGTTTCGTCTTTTGCATCTGCCCGTCGGGCCTATCAATTCGGGACAGATTCCTGCCGCTATATCCGGTTATTTTTCTAAATTTGTAAGATAATAATCAAGAACCTGTATTGAAATACTGATATGGAACAGAAAGAAAACGAGACTGGGAAAAAGGACAGATGGTTCCTGAAGAACCTCATCGCCGCGGCAATTGTCATTCTGGCAATCACTCTTGCGGCTCAACTGTTCCTGTCGTTGCGCACAAGGCACGGGCAGGAAATAGAAGTTCCTGATTTCACTTCAATGTCGGTTGAGGAAGCTTCCGCAATAGCTTCTCAGTTCAAATTCAGACTGGAGGTCACCGACTCGGTATATGTGTCGAGAATGCCCCGCGGAGTCATCTTTTCGCAGAATCCCACCCCCGGGAGCAAGGTTAAGGAAGGGAGGCGCATACTCCTCACAACCAATGCCGTGCAGATGAAAAAGGTCAAAATGCCCAACCTTGTCGGACTCTCTCTCAGGCAAGCGAAAACCGAACTTCAGGAGAAAGGTCTGTCCATCGGAACCCTTTCATACAAGGAGGATATCGCCACGAACAACGTGCTGGAGCAGAAATACCGGGGAAAGAATATCTCCGCAGGAAAGCAAATCGCATCGGAGAGCAAGATAGACCTTGTCCTCGGCCTTGACCCCGAAAACAGTATGACATATATTCCCCACCTTATAGGATACTCCTTCGCCGTTGCGACCGACAACATCATCGACAATTCACTCAATCTGGGGAAAGTCCGCTATGATGAGACGGTACAGACATACGAGGACTCCATCTCGGCGCTGGTCTACCGTCAGGATCCTCAAGCCGAAATGGACTCGACCGTCACTATGGGGACATACGTCAACATTTCACTCACTGTCAGTCAGGCGAAAGTGGCATCCGCAACATTGGAAGAACAGGAGGAGGATTGAGCCGGGAAGATGATATTCTGAATTTCGAGCCGGATGGAGAGGCCGTACTCGAAGAAGAGGTGCCGATGTACGAGCACTTCAGGTTTGTCGTGGACAAAGGGCAGTCCCTGCTCCGCATAGACAAATACATCACCGAAAAGATGGAGCGCACCTCGCGCCACCGTATCCAACTTGCAATCGACGCGGAATATGTCAGGGTAAACGACAAGGTCGTGAAGGCAAACTACAAAGTCAAGCCGCTGGATACAATCACTATCGTGATGCCGTTCGAGCACCACGGATTCGATGCCTCCCCCGAAAACATTCCTCTCGACATAGTATATGAAGACGACGACCTGATTGTGCTCAACAAGCCTGCCGGACTGGTCGTGCATCCCGGCCACGGACACTACAGCGGAACGCTTGTCAACGCCCTGGCATACCATCTCGGCATCGAGAAGGGGACGCCTCAGGAGGACGAGAGAATGGGAATGCTGGTCCACAGAATCGACAAGGACACCTCCGGCCTGCTGGTTGTGACCAAAACCGACGAAGCGCAGGTTTCACTTGCAAAGCAGTTCTTTCACCATACAATAGAGAGGAAGTATATCGCCCTTGTATGGGGCAACATTGAGGAGGAGAGCGGAGTGATTGACGGCAACATCGGCCGTGACCCCAATGACAGACTGAGATTCAAGGTTTTCCCGGACGGTTCGGAAGGGAAACACGCAGTGACCCACTACAAGGTGATTGAACGGTTCGGATATGTGACTCTTGTGGAGTGTGTCCTGGAGACAGGCCGCACCCACCAGATAAGGGTGCATATGAACCATATCGGGCACCCCCTTTTCAATGACGAGCGCTACGGAGGAGACAGAATCCTCAAGGGGACTCTCTATGCCAAATACAAGCAGTTCATAGACAACTGCTTCGAAATTCTCCCCAGACAGGCGCTTCACGCCGCAACTCTCGGCTTCACCCACCCTAAAACAGGAAAAACCGTCAGTTTCTCCTGTCCTATTCCTGAAGATATGAGCGCCGCTATCACGAAATGGCGCAACTACTCCGCCCGGTAGGAGTGTCAGCGTCTCCCGCCTCCCATCCCGGGGCCAGGGCCGCCGGGGCCGCCGGGGCCGCCCGGGCCGCCCGGGCCAGGGCCTCCCATCATCCTCTGCCCACCGAAATTACCGAAACGGTATGTGAGTGTAAGCACCACATAGCGTCCAAGAGTATTGTTCCGCGTGTCGAGAACGTAGTTGTCTGTTGTCGTGCGGAAAGTGTTCCGGCTCTGATTGAGAATGTCATAAGCCTTGATGGCTACGGTCATCCTGTTCTTGAGAAACTGTTTGCTGACCTCGGCGTTCCACACCAGTGTAGGGTCGTTGTAACCCGCAGTGTACCCTTTGTAGAAAGTATACATGGCGTCGGTCGAGAAACTGATGACGTCGGAATTGAGCACCACATTGCCGATGATGCTGTTTGTCCAGGTCGCATCCCTGTTCTTGTCCGCTATCTCGTAGAACGCCTGCGAGTAGTTGACGTTGCCGCCTACCGAAGCCTCCCAGATGGTGCTGCGGTAAGTCAGACGAAGGTTCTCCATTGCAGATACGTTCTGATATATGTTCGAGGTGTAGTTGTCAATGTTCAGATATGAGGACTTGTCCGTCGGGTCGATATCGCTGTCACCCACAAAGGAGACACCGTTGCTGTAGTTCAGCCTGGTGAAGGACATTATCGAGAACTTGCTCTTTCCAATCGGAGAGTTGAACATAAACATACCGTTCGCGGAGTAGGTGGCCTTTTCGTAGTTCATCGGCACCGAATACTGTACTCCCGCGGCATCGGTCCAGGAGGCATTGACTATGCTTCTCGGCTTGAAGCTTCCGTTAAGTTCTGCGTGTATGGAAGAGAATGTCTCCATATTGGTCGCCCTGTACATCGTCCTCAAATCGTGCGTGAATGAGGGATTCAGCCCCATATTTCCAAGGACCTGACGCTGCGGGTTGGAATTGTCGGGGATGGGCATCAACTGGTTGATGGACGGCTGGCTGCTGCTGCCGCGATAGTTGATGCGCAGCATCTTGTGGTCCGAGAAATTGTAGTCGAACCTGGCATTCGGTGACCAGTTCAGTACCTTGAGGGTAAGAGAGGTGTCAATCCTCGCTCCGGCCGTGGTGTTGACGGTGGTGTTGGGCTCGACTGTCGCTCCGACAGTGAGATTGAACTTTTCCTCCTGCTTCATCAGATTGAGGCCGGCGCTGTGGTTCACGTATCTGTTTGTGACGTTGCTTGAGTAGAGGTCATCCTTGCGGGTATATGCCCCGTTGCCATCTCTTCCGTAAGTGTCCTTGATTGAATTGTTGTTCGAATAGCGGATACGGTAATTGCCTTCGAGGTAGAAATTCCTGCCGAGAGGTTCCGTATAGGAGAGTCGGGCATTGATTGAGTTGGAGTTGGACTTCTGGTTGAACTTCTGGTCAACAAGAGTGGAATCGGAAACCTGATGCCCGGCCGCGTCCGGCTCGGCGTATGCATTTGTCAGCGAATAGTTCGAGCCGTCCATCCTGGTGTTGGAGAGCTGGTATCTCGCATTGACTGAAAGGGTGCGCCCCGGTTTTCCCAGTTTCTGGCGATAGACTACCCTGCCGTCGGCATTGACGGAGTTGCTCTTCCCGGTCGAAAGGCTGGAACCGTCATTGACTTTGTATTTCTCCCCCCCTGCAAGGGTCCTGTCCGTAGCGAAGAGGTTTCTCTCCTCATAGTCTCCCCAGCCGTATCTGAAACTCGGCTCGACTATCAGGGAGGCGTTTTCTGAAAGATTGATTTCGGCGCGGCCTCCCGCCCTCACTCCGTAGGTATTGTTCCTGTTTGTACCGTCCTCGGTGGCGAACAGCGTGGAGCCGTCGCTGTTATAAGTGGTCCTCGCGGTACTCTCCTCAACATATCTTCTGTTGCCGTTTCCCATCACGTTGCCCACAATCTCAGACTTGTCCTTGAATGTGTATCCCCCGTTGCCGCCAAGCATAAACGAGTTGGAGATACCGCTGTTGTTGCCTCCCCTCATTCCACCGCCACGCATTCCACCCATCGTGGAGGCCATCATATCCTGAAAGCCGCGGTTGTTGGTGTTGTTGATGTTTCCGATGATGGCTATCTGGCTCTTGTCCGTGAAATTGGCGGTAAGGGCGGAACCCTGATAGCGGAAATCGTTGTCAACCGCCTCCCCTTCGATGCCTGCGCTACGAACATCGGTACCGCCTCCGGCGCTGAAGTTGCCCAGCCATCCGTTCATCATCCCCTTCTTGATACCCAGGTCGAGCACCGTCTCCTCCTCTCCATCATCAATGCCGGTGAAGCGGGCCTGGTCGGATTTCTTCTCCACCACCCTCACCTTTTCGACTATCTTGGCAGGGAGGTTCTTGCTCGCCAGAGAAGGGTCATTCGTGAAGAATTCCTTTCCGTCAATTTGTATCTTGCTGATTGTCTTTCCATTTGCCGTTATCGTGCCGTCGCTGTTCACCTCCACTCCGGGGATTTTCTTCAGCAGGTCCTCCAGGGCATCATTGTCCGACACGTGCATCAGGGAGACATTATGCTCGATGGTGTCTTTCTTCACGACTATGGGGTTGCCCACCTCCGTCACCATCGCACCCTTGAGGAATTCCGCCTGTACCGACATCTTCAGTTCCCCTAGATTCTGATTCTTGCGGACCTCCACCTCTCCCGAATAGTCATTGTATCCGAGCAGTATTCCTTTCAGGATATAGACGCCCTCCGGTATATCCTTCATCAGAGCATTTCCCTGCCCGTCGGTCTGGGTATATTTGAAGACTTTGTCTGTCCCCTTTTTTGATATGGAGACTGTCGCGAACTCAATACCGGCCCCGCTTTTTGCATCGACGAATTTCATTTTCAGCGAGTAGCCGTCGGCCTTCGCGGCAAAGGGGAACAGAAAAATAAGAACGGATATGTATATGAATCTCTTGCAAATCTCTTTCATAATGGCATCAAATAAAAAAACCGAATACTTTGACCGATACGGCAGTCAAAAGTAAAAAACGGCGTCAATCTTTTTTCACCCTTTGAGGATGGGCTTCAACGAATGCCTTCCAACTTGTGGAAGCGGAGGTATCCGTAAGGGGACTCGACAACTGATAGAAGTGGCACAAGGCAATGGCAAGTGCGTCGGAAGCATCCAGATATTTTATATCGAGCGCCACCTTCAACGTCTTCTCCACCAGCATCTTGACCTGTTCCTTCGAAGCGTCGCCCCGTCCTGTTATGGCCATCTTGACCTTGCGGGGGGCATATTCGAAAACCGGAATCTGCCTGATCAGCGCCGCGGAAATGGCTGCACCCTGCGCCCGTCCGAGTTTGAGCATCACCTGCGGATTCTTCCCGTAGAACGGGGCTTCAATCGCAAGGTCGTCTGGGGAATACCGCTCAATCAGTGCTCCCACTTCATTGAGGATTCTCTTCAACTTGAGAAAGTGGTCCTTCTCCCTGCGGAGATCGACCACCCCCGCATCCACAAAATGGACGCTGCGTCTGTCTATCAGAACGACCCCGTAACCAAGTATGTTGGTTCCGGGGTCAATTCCCATTACAATTCGCTGAGCTTCCTGCATCAAGGTCTAGTCAATGATGTCGAAGCCGGTGTATTTTCTCAGGACTTCGGGGACAATGATTTTACCGTCCGGAGTCTGGTAGTTCTCGATTATCGCGGCGAGGATTCTGGGAAGGGCAAGAGAACTGCCGTTGAGAGTATGGGCCAGAACAGTCTTGCCGGAATCATCCTTGAACCTGAGTTTAAGCCTGTTGGCCTGATATGATTCAAAGTTTGAAACGGAACTCACCTCCAGCCAGCGCTTTTGTGCGGCGGAGAATACTTCGAAATCATAAGTTATCGCGGACGTGAAACTCATATCGCCTCCGCAGAGCCTGAGGATTCGGTAAGGAAGTCCGAGTTCGGTGACAAGAGTCTCCACGTGGGCCACCATTTCATCCAATGCGGCGTAGGAATTCTCAGGGAGTTCAAGGCGGACGATCTCCACCTTGTCAAACTGATGGAGACGGTTCAACCCGCGCACGTCCTTACCGTATGAGCCGGCCTCTCTGCGCCAACAGGGAGTGTAGGCCGTCATCTTCACGGGGAAATCCTCTTTCTTGAGAATCACGTCACGGTAGATATTGGTGACGGGCACCTCAGCAGTGGGTACCAGATAGAAACCGTCGAGCGGAGCATAGTACATCTGGCCCTCCTTGTCAGGGAGCTGGCCGGTTCCGAAACCGGAGGCTTCGTTCACCATATAAGGGGGCTGGTACTCTATGTATCCGGCCGCAGTGTTCTTTTCAAGGAAATATGAAATGAGCGCTCTCTGAATACGGGCTCCCTTCCCTTTGTAAACAGGGAAGCCGGCACCGGTCAGTTTCACGCCAAGGTCGAAGTCGATGATGTCAAGTTTCTTCACCAGGTCCCAGTGAGGAAGAGCTTTTTCGCCGAGTTCAGGAGTCTTTCCTCCCATCTTAACCACCAAGTTGTCCTCTGCACTCCTGCCTTCGGGCACCTGAGCGCAAGGGAGATTGGGAAGAAGCACCAGAAGTTTGTCCTGTTCAGTCTGGCTCGCGGCAAGGCTTTCATCGAGTTCCTTTGACTTCTCCTTAAGGGAAGCGACTTCCGCTTTCACCTCGTCGGCTTCGGCTTTCCTACCCTCTTTCATCAGACCGCCTATTTTGGAGGCGAGAGTTTTCTGATTGGACAGGCAGGTGTCGAGCTCTGTCTGCAGTGAACGGCGGCGGGCATCGAGCTCAATAATGTCACGGACAATCTGTTCTGCGTCGAAGTGCTTTACCTTCAGACGCTCTATCACGAATTCAGGGTTCTCCCTGAGAAGTTTCAATGTCAGCATCTCTTTCGTTTTTTAACGGCGGCAAATATACAAAAAAAACAGAACCGTTCTGAACAAACGGTCCTGTTTATTTAACGTCAACAAATCAGTTTTTACGCCTCAGCCTTAGGGAAAGGGATTACTGAAACGAATGACTTGTCATTTGCTTTCTTTCTGAAGGAAACAGTACCGTCAACCAGTGCGAAAAGAGTATGGTCCTTACCGATTCCAACGTTTTCACCGGGATAGTGAACTGTACCTCTCTGACGGACGAGAATGTTGCCGGCTTTTGCAGCCTGCCCGCCGAACAATTTGATACCGAGGCGCTTGCTCTGTGATTCACGGCCGTTCTTTGAACTACCTACACCTTTTTTGTGTGCCATAATCAGAAAGTTTTAAAAGTTAAGCAATTGCGTCAATTTGAATTTTGGTGAGATACTGACGGTGACCGTTCTTCTTCTGATAGCCTTTGCGACGTTTCTTCTTGAAGATGATAACTTTGTCAGCTTTGCAGTGCTCAAGCACGGTAGCCTTTACGGAAACTCCTTCCACGTAAGGTGCACCTACTTTCACCTGACCTTCCTCGTCGACAAGAAGCACCTTGTCGAATGAGACAGCTTCTCCTTCAGCGGAAGCAAGCCTGTTCACGAAAACCTGACTGCCTGCCTCAACTTTGAACTGCTGTCCTGCAATATCAACGATTGCGTACATAAAAAATAAATTTTTTAAATTTATAACCGCAAGCGGATAGACATTGAACTATCTCTTAATCACTAGCTTAACGGTTGTCAAACAATATTTTGGGACAGCAAAGATAGCACATTATATTTTTCCGGCAAATTTTTTTTCTAAATTTGTGTCCGTGAATCGCAGATGCCTCATATTGATTCTTTCTTTCCTTTCGGCGGCTGTCTCCTGCGCCCCGAAAGAGGAGGTTGTAGAATATCCCGAGGAGGTGGAAGCGCTAGTCTTCGACCGCAGTTCCGACATCTTCGTGGATTTCAAGGCATATCCCGAAGACCTGCACAGACTTAAAATAGGCGTCGTCTGCCGCTGGAGCGACTATCTTTCAGCGCTGGAAAACATCCGTGACCTTGACCAGTACAACAACATCACCGGCGCGGCCGGTGAGGACGGCATTCCCGATTTTGCCGGAGAAAATTTCACGTTCATCGTTCTAAGGGACTCCCTCGCATCGAAAGCCGCACTGAAAGCACAATGCCTGAAGTGCGTCTCCGGACTGCTGAACGGAGATTATTCCGAGAATCCGGAAACAGGCGGAGCCAAGGCCGTGATTGTCGCTTCACTCGACCTTTCCGCCGTCTGTATGCCCGTCCTCAAACAGGCTATGGCATTGAGCGGTACGGAAGTGACGGCAATCGGACTTGACGATTTCACATCCCGCAAGGCAGCGGCGATGACCTGCTACAACTATCTTAGAGAACATCATAATCTGGCACTTCGCACGACTCCGCAAGCCGTTAAGTTGACAGTGGAGCCCCCCTTCGAATTCGAACGCGTCCTGCCTGAGACAGAACTGATTGAAACAGATACCCTTAAATGTATTCCCCTACCATAACACCCGAAGAAATAGAAAACTACGGACTCGCCGTCTTCCCCGGAAAGATAAAGGTAATCTCCACCATCGGACGGGACTACAAAAAAGCGATTGAATACCTGAACGAACAGAGACTGCTAGGTTTCGACACCGAGACCAAACCGGTCTTCCAGCCACACGCTCCAAGGCACGGGACCGCGCTTCTCCAACTGTCGAGCGAAAGCGATGCCTTCCTGTTCAGACTGAACCATATAGGACTGCCGCAGGAATTGGCGGATATCCTCGCAAATCCGTATATTTCCAAAATCGGGGCGGCCGTGGCCGATGACATACGCGGACTCCAGAAACATCTCTACTTCGAAGCAGGCAGATTTATGGACCTGCAGCAGTTCGGCTCAAAATTCGGCATAGAGGACAAAAGCGTCCGCAAGATGGCCGCCATCATCCTCAAACTCAAAGTGTCCAAGACCCAACAGTGCTCCAACTGGGAAGCCGAGCGCCTCTCCCCTGCCCAACAGCAGTATGCCGCCACCGACGCGTGGATATGCCTCCGAATGTACAAGGAACTCCTGTCTTCACCTTACATAAAATAATGAATAACATCGTACGTTTCGGCATTGTCGGCACAGGCAGAATCAGCGACTGGGTTCTGAAGGGAGCCCTGCAGGACCCGCGTTTCAAGGCAACTGCCGTATGCTCCAGGAGCAAAGAGACAGCGGCCGCCTTCATTGCGGCCCACCCGGAAGCATTTTCACCCGATGCCCGGATCTTCACTTCGGTGGGAGAGATGGCCGGATGGGACGGGGTCGATGCAGTGTATGTGGGCACGCCCAACAGCACCCACTGCGACTACACCCTTGCGGCTCTGTCTGCAGGCAAGCACGTCCTTTGCGAAAAGCCTCTGGCCTGCAGCGCCGAAGAGGTCAGAAGGATGATTGAAGCGTCACGACACAGCGGAAAAGTGCTTATGGAGGCAATGATTTCCACTCTGAACCCCAATTTCAGAAAAGTAGTGGAACTTCTGCCTGAACTGGGTACAATCCGGCACTACAACTCTTCGTATTGCCAATATTCCACCAAATACGACGCGCTGAAAAAGGGGGCCGTCTCGAATTCATTCAACCCCCGGATGGGAGGAGGCGCTTTGGCGGATATCGGCATCTACACGACCTTTGCAGCCGTCGCTCTTTTCGGCAAACCGGAAAAAGTCGATTCCAATCTGATTTGCCTTCCGACAGAATTCGGAGACACCGACATACAGGGGACTATGGAACTCTCCTACCCCGGAATGACCGCCGTCCTCTCCTTTTCAAAGGCGGTTGACAGTTCTCTCCCCACGGAAATATGCGGAGAAAACGGAAATCTGATTCTGGATGCCGTCCATATATGCAGAAATGTGCTTCTGGCCCCCCATTCAGCCCCCGCATCCGGAAGGGCCGCTCAGGAGCCGGCAAAGGAAATCTGCCACGGCCTTGACCGCGACGAATACTACTACGAATTCAAGGAATTCATCGACACCATCGAAGACGGAAGAATCGAATCCACCATCAACACCCACGGAATTTCCCTGACGAACCGGGAACTTATGGACTCCGTCCGTACTAGTTCCGACGGCCGGAAGTGAAAATCAGAATGTAATAGATCAGGGTGGCAAGGGAACTGAGCGCGCCTACGACGTAAGTGTAAGCGGCGGCACGGAGAGCCCCTTCAGCAGCCTGATGATTGTATGAATCGGTGATACCGCTTCTGTCAAGCCAGGCCAGAGCCCTGCGGCTCGCATTGATTTCAACAGGCAGGGTGACGAAGCTGAAAAGCGTGGTCATTGCGAAAAGGATTATCCCGAAAAGCATCAGCTGCGGGAAGACATTGATCAGAAACATTCCTGCAAGAAGGACCCAGGTCACGGCACGGGAAGCGAAGGAGACAACCGGCACCAGGGCGCTGCGAAGTTTGATGGGGCCGTATCCCGTAGCGTGCTGGACAGCGTGGCCACACTCGTGGGCAGCGACTGCCGCCGCTGCGGCATTGTACTGGCCGTAAACAGCCTCACTCAGATTGACGGTCATATCCGAAGGATTGAAATTGTCGGTCAGGCGACCATTTGTCGAGATTATCCTGACGTTCGTTATTCCGTGGTCAGAGAGCATCTTCTGCGCAACCTCGCGACCGCTCATATTCAGACGGCACCGGGACGCCGCATCAATTCTTTTCTGAAAAACAATCTGCACGATGTAGCTTATCACAGCCACTCCGATGAACATCATCCAGTACATTGCATTGGGGGTCATTGTTTCCATATTCTACGATTTTTTGAAAAATTCATCCTTGAAGTTCACGAGATACACCTTTTCCGTCGCTCTGGTGACAGCGGTGTAGAGCCATCTGAGGTCATCCGTCGAAAGTTCCTGCCAGAAAGGGTTGTCCACAAAGACACAGGGCCACTGTCCTCCCTGCGACTTGTGGCAGGTGATGGCAGTTGCGTATTTCAACTGCAGAGCATTGAAATACTTGTCCTCCCGGACAGCCTCGTACCTCTTTCGGGCGCTTTTGATATGTGAATAGTCCTCGCTCACTCCATTATACAGTTCAGTCTGCCTGTCCGCCGGGAGAGATGCCTGCTCCGAGGTGAGAGTGTCAAGAATCACTTTGGCAGTAACCTCGACGTTTCCGTAGTCAGTGAACTCCAGCACGGCATCGGCAAAATTGATACCGTAACGCTCCTCGAAATGAGAAATCTTCAGCAGCCGGGCCACATCGCCGTTGGCGATGAAATCCATCTCCGGCACATTTTCCAGGAATTGATAGCAGTTCCTGACCACCATCAGTTTGTCCCCCCTTGTCAGCATCTCCTCCCGGAAAAGGACGCTGGAACGGATTCCGGCGTTATATCTGTTGGCCCTTTTGTTGGAACGGCATATCACAGCCACGTCGTCCAATCCGTAGCGGTTCACGGCATCGGAGATGGCTTCTATCAGGTCTCCCCCGGAGATTCTCTCCACATCATCAAAACCCTCCGTCTCCAGATTCGGAATCACGGCGTTCCCGCTCTCTATGATATTTCTTATTATTGTGGCGTTCGTCAGGATTCCCGAGTCAGCCGCCTGCCTGACAACGGATGTCAGGGATGCGCTCCACATCTCCCCGTAACGGCTCATATAATCTTCATCCAGAGCCGGGCTGCGGTCCAGACCCACAGGGGGCAACTGACCGCTGTCCCCGATCAGAACGAGTTTGTTGTCCTGCCCGTTGCGGACAAATGAGACAAGGTCATCGAGCAGGTCTCCGGAGCCGAAGATAGAGCCTCCGCCATCTCCTCCCGTTGAAATCAGGGAAGCCTCGTCCACAATGAAGAAGGTGTCCTTCGCCTTGTTGTAATCAAGTTGAAACTCCCCGAAGGCACCTCCCGATTTCTGACGGTAGATATGTTTGTGAATCGTGTATGCCGACCTGCCGGTAAAGCCCGAAAGGACCTTTGCGGCACGCCCTGTCGGAGCCAGCAGCACATATTTCAACTTGAACTGCCTCAAGGCGTTGACAAAAGCGGCAATGGCAGTGGTCTTTCCCGTACCGGCATAGCCGCTGACAAGAAGGATATCAGTTTCTCCGTTCCCGGAAACGAACCGGGCCAACTTCCCGAAGAAGTCGCTCTGGCAGGGAGTAGGCTCGTGTCCAAGGTTTTCCGTCAGAGCCTTGACGAATGATTCATCAGCAAGCATCAGGAATCCTTTCTGAGAAATACGAAAATGGAGAGCATCGAGAATACGCCCAGACGGCCGACAATCATCTCAAACCCCATAACTATCTTGGAGATGACACCGGCATCCGCGAAGGAACCCATAGAAGTTCCGAACTCACCGAAGCAGGGGCCCACGTTGCTCATCATCGATATCGAAGCGCTCAGCGAAGTGAGAAAATCAGCGTCCAATGCAGCATAAACCAAAGTTCCGGCTAGAGCAAGATACAGATAGAGAAGGACATACACGGCAACGCTGGTGAAGTTGTCATTGTCTATCACACGTCCGTCCGACTTGACTCTGACCACAGCGTTGGGATGGACAATACGCATAAGTTGCGCGCCTGATGCCTTCGCCAGAATCCAGATTCTGTCAGAACGGACTCCGGAGGTTGTAGAGCCGGAGCATCCGCACTGCACCGCGGCGCAAATGAGAATCAGAATCGCAAATATCGGCCAGACATTGGTGTCGGCTATGGCAAAACCTGTCGTGGAGATTGTACTGACAACGGCAAAGATACTTTGCCGGAAAGCCTGGAAGACATTGCCCTCCACCCCCGAAACGATAAGGCTCAGCATAATCATAATCGTGTACAGAAGAATCGTGGAGGTATAGAACTTGGTCACGGGATTCCGGAATACCTTGAAACTGCGCGTGGCGACAGAAGCGTAAAGAAGGCCGTAATGAAGGCTGGACAGATACATGAAGAGTATCAGAATACCCTCTATCAGCGGAGAGTCGAATGCCGCTATGGATGCATTCCTGGTGCTGAACCCGCCGGTCGCGACAACACTGAAAGCGTGGTTGATTGCATCGAACGGCGTCATCCCGGCGAGTACCAGACAAACGAAAGCCGCAACTGTCAGGGAAAGATAGACCGTAATCACCACCCTGATGAACTGGCCTGATTTGTAACTGTAATTCTCACGGGAGATGTCCTCCAAATCTATTTTGCTCATCCTCAACCTTATGGAGCCCATCGACGGGAGAATCATTATGATGAAGGCCACAACTCCCAAGCCACCGATATAGTGAGTGGCCGAGCGCCAGAACAGAAGACCGTCGGGGAGCGCCTCAATGTCACGGAGTACCGTGGCACCCGTGGTCGTGATGCCGGAAGCGCTCTCGAACCAGGCATTCTCCACCGTGAATTCTCCACCCCAGAGTATGTAAGGGAGCATCGAGAATATGCAGCACACAGTCCAGGCAAGCACCAGTATGGCCAATCCCTCCTTGGTGGTGATGTCCTGCTTTCTCCTGACAAAAATCAGGGGAAAACTTCCTATCAGGGCGGTGATGATTCCACTGAACACCAGAGGCGAAAAGGATGAATCGAAGCCGCTCAGGGCAGAGACGACCGCCGAAAGGAACATAAAGGCCGCAGTGCATATCAGCGCGATGCCGACATTTCTCGATATGACGCCAAGATTCATTTCTTGAGTTGTTTCCTGTAGGACTGGTTCAAATCCACAATATCCCTGACCGCTTCATTGAGTTCGGAGATTTCATCCTCCGAATCGACTTTCACCTCATAATCCTTCCCGAACTGCCTGAATTTCTTTATGGCTTCCGTAATTCTGAGAATGGGATTGATCATATAGTACCGGAGGTAGTAGTTCAGAAACATAACCAGTATAATCCCGAAAATACCGGATATCACACCGGGCATAAGACCTCTGTAGAAACGTGCCTGAAGGTCCGATGAATTTTCGGTCAAGGTCTCCTCGCACACCTGCGCCAACTGGGTCAGATACCTGCGGAATTCCAGATGTATGGGCTGCAGGCGGTTGAAAAACCATTCGCTGCGCACTTCATAATCGTTGCTCCAGATTTCTTCAGCCTCGGAGGCAACCTGCATATACGCCACGTATGCATAGACCACCGAATCGGCCGCGGCAATCTCACGCGCGTCGGTGAACCTGTCCCTTAGAGTCTCGAGGGAAGTGATCAGACTGTCATTCCTGAAAGCGGCAAAGTTTCTCACGGAATCGGCCGAGTCGTTGATTACAAGTTCGTACATAAGATCGGCGTTGTATGCTTCAGTCACATACAACAAATCCCTGGAAGTGTTGATACTGTTGACGTTGTCGGTTATGACATCAGCCACGTAACGGTTGGTGCGGGAATATTCGAAAATGGATACCGTACCCGCAAAGAAGAGCACGATACCTATCACAAGACATCCGTAAAGAACCTTTGTTTTTATTCCGATTCTTTTCATACAATCGACAAATATACTAATTTTTGGTTTCAGCAACAATGGCCGCCGCAACTCTGTCCGCCGCGCCGCCCTTCCCGAGCAGGGCACGAAGTTCCCGATATCCGGAAAGCATCTCCTCCCGGGCTCCCCCTCCCGGCAGCAATTCGGCCAGGCAGCGGAGCATCGCCTGTGCGGAAGCCTCCTTCTGAATCAGTTCCCTGAACAGAAGCCGGTCCGTTATCAGATTTGCCAGACTGATATACTTTATCCCGCTGACCAGAAGCCTCGCCAAAGCGTATGTCAAAGCGCTGAAACCATAGCAGACAACTTGCGGGGTGCCGATCAGCGCGGCTTCAAGACTTGCCGTCCCGGAACACACGACAGCCGCGGCAGACTGGTGCAGAATATCGTATGTCCTTCCCTCCACTATTTTCACGGATGTATCCGCCGGAAGATATGAGAGATAGTCATCGGTCTTCATCGAGGGAGATGCCGCTATCACCAGCTGATATCCGCCGAAACGGCTGTCCGAACGGACGAGACGCTCCAGTTCCGCGAAACGGGGCATAAGGAATTTCAATTCGGCGCGGCGGCTTCCGGGGAGCAGCGCGATTGTGGGCGCTCCCCCGCAAACCGGGGAAAAGTCGTGGCTGTCAACCATATCCACAAGAGGATTGCCGACGTACGTGACTTTTATGTTCCTTTCCGAAAGATAGTCATACTCGAAGGGGAAAATGGAGAACACCCGGTCGGTATATCGGTCGAGCAGGGAGATTCTGCGGTGTCCTCTGGCCCACACCTTCGGAGGTATGTAATAGAACACCTTGAAACCGTGCAATTTGGCAAAGCGGGCAATACGCAGGTTGAAACCGGGATAATCTATGAGAATGACTGCATCGGGATGCCAGGAGAGTATATCCTTTCTGCAGAACCGCAGATTGGAAAGGATGGAACCCGCCTTGCCCAGAACTTCAGTAAACCCCATCACGGCCGTTGCGCCATAATGCCGGACCGGAGTCCCGCCGACGGAAGCCATTCTGTCACCGCCCCAGAAACGGATTTCACAGGACGGGTCCGAGCGGAAGAGCCCGGACATCAACGCGGAACCGTGAAGGTCACCCGACGCCTCCCCCGCTATGATGTAGTACTTCAAGACAGATTCCCCAAAGAGTGCTGGAGTCTTCTGAACTCGTCATAATCCGTATTGTCGATACCCTGCGGAGTTATGGATATGTATCCGTGTTCATTGGCATAGTTGTCCGTAAACTCAGTGTTGTCGGGACTTTCCAGAACATCTCCGGCCATCATATAGAGAACCTCCCCTTCCTCCGGGGCATAATTGTTTCCACTGCCCGAATTCGCCAGGACGCCGAACTTCTCATAAACCTTCACGTCATACGGGACAAATTCCTCAATCCAGCTCTCATACCCCTGGGTGGTCACCTTGATGCCCTTAATGTCATCGGATGGAAGGTCGGGGAAATTGACGTTATAGACAATGTTCTTCCTTGACACCTCCAGCAGTTTTTCGAATATCGGAGGAAAAAGCTTTTCGACGGTGGAGAAATCGGCATCGTGGGAAAGGTTGTCAAGGGAGACCCCTATGGAGAGAATCCCTGACAGAGCACCTTCCCTGGCCGCCCCTATTGTCCCGCTGTACCATACAGCGGTGGAAGAGTTCAGCCCGTGGTTGATGCCGCTCACAACGACGTCCGGAAGGTTGTCCGGCCCGAATATCAAGTCAAGAGCGAATTTGGTGCAACTTGCCGGAGTTGCGTCAAGATAGTGCCATTCAACACCGTCGATTCTGCCGAGATATCTGGCGGCAATCGGCCGCAGGCCAAGAGAAACAGCCATTGACATTCCTGACTGATGTACCTTGGGCGCAACAACTGTCAGTTCACCGTAAGGTTTGAGTATTTTCACCAGAGACTGCAGGCCCTTCGCCTGATAGCCGTCATCGTTCACCACCAATATCTTCATAGAAACAGATTTGAATTATCCTGCAAATATACGTCATTTTCCGTCTATCTCGTCCAGAAGAGCACTGACCGCGGCTCGAAGCTGGGAGTCCTCCCCTTTGACCACAGTTTCGGGAGAGTTGAGCACATAGATGTCAGGTTCGAGTTGGGATCCCTCCAGATATGTGCCTTCCGCAGTCCTGTAACCGATTACCGGTATTCCGAAAACAAGGTCCGGATCCTGCATCGTCACCCAATTGACGCTGCTCATCGTACCGGGCACCGGAGCTCCAACGAGTTTGCCGATATGGCGGTTGCTATAGACCCACGGCGTGCCGTGCGCATTGCTGTAGTTGGCCTCGCACTGCACCATAATGCTGGGCTTGTTCCAGCGGCGGCTCGGCATATCGCAGCTCTCGCGCCCGCGGATTACCTGAGTGAGATATTTCTCACCGCTGAAGAGAACTTCTATATCCTCGTGCATACGCCCGCCCCCGTTGAATCGGGTATCAATCACGATGCCGTCACATCTGTTGTATTTTCCAAGGACGTCGGAATAGACAGTCCTGAAACTGTTGTCGTTCATCGAAGCGATATGCACGTAGCCGAGGCGTCCTCCGGACCACTTCTCGACATCGGCCGCACGCTGCTTCACCCACCTGTCATACAGGAGGGATCTCATTTTCGCCGTGGTGACCGGACGGACCACAACGTCCTTTTTACCCTTGACGCTGACAAGAGTCTTTTTGCCGGCCTTGCCGGAAAGCAGTATGCTGACATCCTGCTCCGGGGCGATCTCAATGCCATCTACGGCGGTGACCACATCTCCCGGGGCTATGTCGATCCCATCGAGGTCAAACGGACCTCCCTTGACTATCTCGGAGACTTTCAATCCCTTGCCTGTGTATTTCCAATCGAACAGAAGGCCGAGAGAAGCCGTGGGCTCCTTTGAACCGGCGGGATAGTAACGGCCTCCGGAGTGGGAGATGTTGAGTTCTCCAAGCCACTCGCTGAGAAGTTCCGCAAAATCATAGCCGTTGGAGATATGGGGAAGGAACTTCCGGTATGCGGCGCTCATTGCGTCCCAATCCACGCCGAACATATCCTCCCTGAAGGCCCGTTCCTTTGCCTCCCTATAGACATAGTCGAACATATATTCCCTTTCGGCGTCGTGGTCCAACTTGAATTCGGCCTTGAAACTGACCGGTTTCAACTTGTCTCCGTCAAGCTTCTTAAGGCTTCCACCCAGCAGGAAGATGGTTTTCCCGTCCTTGGTCGCGGCGAGTCTCCCGCCGCCGGCAGACTTGACGATAAGTTTGGTCTCCCTGTCCCTGAGTTTCTTCTTCCAGAGATCCATTCCCCCTTCGAATGAGGACAGATAGTAGAGAGTCTCCCCATCCGCGCTCAGAATGGCATCTCCAAGGTTGGAACTGTTCGGAGTGAGCCTGACTATTCTGTCACGGATTCCCTCCAGTTCCACTTTGATTTTCTTCGCGCCCTTCACCGTATCATCCTTCGCTTTCTTCTCCTTATCCTTCTTCTTTTCCTGCTCCTTGCTCAGTTCGTAATCTTCTTTGGAAAGATTGTACCTGTCCAATGCCGCTCTGTTCACAAAGCACAGGAAAACATCATCCTCGGAGCCCCAGGAAGCGTGTGCGCGCTTTCCGTAGATTTCGCTCTCGAAAAGAATCGCGTCACCTCCCATCACCCAGCGCGGGGAGTGGGACATATAGCCGCTGGCAGTGAGGTTGGTAATTTCTCCTCCATAGGCGCTGACAAGCCCCATATCATTGTACGGCTCGTGGCCGTTGGCGGTATATTCGATGACGAACCATTTGCCGTCCGGGCTCCAGTCATAGTCGAAGCCTCCGGATTTGCTGTACCAGGTGCTGCCGTCCGTAACCATCCGCACAAGGCCGCTCGCAATGTTCAGAACCATAAGGCGGCTCCTTCCCTCGATAAAGGCAAGTTCCTTGCCGTCAGGGGAATACTGGGGATAGCCCCTGTCCGTGCTGAGGTCGGGAAGCAGTTTCTCCTCAGTGATAAGGGTGGCGTTGGGGAAGTCGGGATCTTCATCTCGCGCTATTTTCGCGACGTAGAGTTGGGAGATTCCGTCCCGTTCGCTGGAATAGACCAGGGAACGTCCGTCCTTGCCGAAATCGACGTTCCGCTCCGCGGCGGCCGTATGGGTAATCTGCTTTGTAGTGTTGTATTCCACTGAGGTGACGAACACCTCTCCGCGGACTATGAATGCAATCTGCTTCCCGTCAGGGCTTACCGCGGCACCGGTGGCTCCCGAACTCCTGCTCAAGATTTCAACGTTCTTCTCCTGATCAAGAATCAGGTCGATTGCAACTTTCCGAGGGGTCGAGCCGGCTTTCAGGGTATATATTTCCCCGTCCCAGGTAAAGCACAACCTGTCCCCACCTCTTGAGAGAAAGCGCACGGGGTGGGTGTCGAAGTCGGTTATCCGCTTCATCTGTCCCCCTTTGCCTGACGAAGATATGCACCAGACATTCATCGTGCCGCCGTCAACTTCACTCAGGATATAGGCGCTCTTTCCGTCGGCGCTCAACACCGGGTTGCGATCCTCGCCGGGACGGTTTGTCAGATTGGTGTGTTTTCCGGTGGAGGTGTCATATCTCCAGATATCCCTTGTGACGGAGGAGGTGTGGTGCTTGCGCCATTCGTCCTCTCCGCCCTTGCGGTCCTGATAGAGGAAAAATCTGCCGTCCGGACTGTATGAGACATATTCTGCAGGAGTGCCCAGCACTTGTGAAGTCTTCCCTCCCCTGACAGGCACGGAGTAGAGTTCCGTCATAGCGGCGTAGGGGAAAAGCGCACTCTGTGCAGGATCCTGTATCGTAGCGCTGAAAAGGACGTTTTTCCCGTCGGGAGTGAATGCTGAGGGTATCTCCGAGGCGGAATTGAAGGTCAGCCTTTCGGCGCCGCCTCCGCCTGCGGACATTATATAGACGTCAAATCCGCCATTGCGGTCGCTTGCAAAGGCTATCAAGGATCCGTCCGGACTCCACACAGGATTGGCTTCATAACTGTCGAGAGTTGTCAGGCGGACCGCCCTGCCGCCATCGGAAGGCACAGTCCAGATATCGCCCTTGTAGCAGAAGGCAATCTGTGTTCCGTCCGGTGAGATGGCCACGTCACGCAGCCAAAGCGGTGAAATCGCTCCTGCCGTCAGAGAACACAGAGCGAGAGCGAAAATGATTGATGCTTTTTTCATCTATCCGTAAAATAAATATCGTTTACAATCAATATACAAGCAGAAAAGTCACTGCGGCGAATGCGGCGCCCAGAAGAGGACCGGCAACGGGTATCCAGCTGTAGTGCCAACCGCTGGCGGCCTTGTCCCTCATAGGGACCAGAGCGTGGACGCAGCGCGGAGGAAGGTCTCTGGCGGGGTTGATGGCATAGCCCGTCGCACTTCCCAGCGACATACCGATAGACATTATCAGCATAGTCACCGGGAAAGCCCCGGAGGCCCCGAGCCCGGATACAGCGGTATTCTCCGGCAGAGAGAATGCAAGAATGCAGAAGACCAGGAGCCAGGTGGCCAGGAATTCGCAGAAAAGATTCCGGCCCTTGTTGGGGATTGCCGGCATAGTGCAGAATGTCCCGAGCTTGACGTCCCCATCCGGAGTGGCATTATAGTGGTCCTTGTAGAAAGCATATACGAGCAGAGCCCCGCAGAATCCTCCGGCCATCTGAGCCAGAATGTACGGAAGGACCTCGCACCAGGCGAATTTGCCTGCGATTGCAAGACCGAGGGTCACGGCCGGATTGAGATGCGCCCCGGACCAGGGACCGGCGATGAACACACCGCACATCACGGCGAACCCCCATCCGAGAGTTATCACGACCCATCCCCCACCGTGTCCTTTCGTACCGTTCAGAGACGTGGAGGCGCAGACGCCGTCTCCAAGAAGAATCAGTACGAGCGTCCCCAGAAATTCAAAGAAACATTTGTCTAAAAGTGGCATAAGTATATCTGAATTAAGAGTTTGTCAATGTTCTTCCCACCGCGTCGGCCCAAGCCTTCCGCGCTGATGCAACTTCATCCGCGGAGGCCTCAGGAGTGAACAGGCGCTCCGTCTGCCACTGCTGCCGCACGTCGTCGATTCCGTTCCAGAAGCCGACTGAGATTCCTGCCAGATATGCGGCCCCGAGAGCCGTGGTCTCCGTCACTTTCGGGCGGATGACATCCACTCCGAGGATATCCGCCTGGAACTGCATCAGAAGGTTGTTGTTGGAGGCACCTCCATCCACCTTGAGTTCTTTCAGGGGCATACCGGCATCCTTTCCCATCGCCTGAACAATATCCATCGTCTGGAAAGCGATTCCTTCAAGCGCGGCCCTTGCTATATGGGCGGCCGTGGTACCTCTTGTCAGGCCGACAATCGTCCCCCTGGCATACTGATCCCAATAAGGAGCCCCCAGACCGGTAAGGGCGGGGACGAAACACACTCCCCCTGAATTGTCAACGCTGCGGGCCAGCGCCTCTATCTCAGAGGAGGAGCGAATGATGCCAAGGCCGTCACGGAGCCACTGGACCACGCTTCCGGCCACAAATATGCTCCCTTCCAGCGCATAGTTGACTTCGTCGCCTATCTTCCAGGCCACAGTGGTCAGAAGGTTGTTCTTGGAAGCGATGGGAGACTTCCCGGTATTCATCAGAAGGAAACAGCCTGTGCCGTAGGTATTCTTGACCGAGCCGGGCGCCGTGCACATCTGACCGAAAAGGGCGGACTGCTGGTCACCAGCAATTCCGGCAATGGGTATTTCCCCGCCGAGAATGGGGGTTGTCCCGTATATTTCGCTGGAAGAGCGGACCTCCGGGAGCATCGAAGCAGGGATTCCGAAAAGGTCCAGAAGCGCCTGATCCCACTGCAGAGTATGGATATTGAACAGCATCGTTCTCGAAGCGTTGGTCACGTCCGTAACGTGTACCCTCCCTCCTGTCATATTCCATATCAGCCAACTGTCCACAGTGCCGAAACGGAGTTCCCCCCTCTCCGCTTTTTCCCTGGCGGAAGGGACATTCTCCAGAATCCACCGGATTTTGGAAGCGCTGAAATAGGCATCGATGATAAGACCTGTCCTTTCCCGTATCATCTCCGTCAGTCCGGACTCCTTCAGGGAATCACAGTATGCGGAAGTGCGGCGGTCCTGCCAGACGATGGCGTTGCATACAGGCTTTCCTGTCGCGGCATCCCATACGACTGTCGTCTCACGCTGGTTGGTGATGCCTATTGCGGCCACTTCCGAAGCGTTGGCTCCGATGCCGGTGAGGACTTCGGCCATCACGGAAGATTCCGATGACCAGATATCCATCGGATTGTGCTCAACCCATCCGGGCTTCGGAAAATGCTGGGGGAATTCTTTCTGGCAGACTGACAGAGGATTGCCGTTACGGTCGAAAATCACGGCTCGGGAACTGCTGGTCCCCTGGTCTATGGCGAGAATGTATTTTTTCATAGAACGACTCCTTTTTCGCAAAGATAATGAGAAGTTACGTCATATTCGGAGAGGAAAATGTTTTTTTCAAAAAAAAACTTTAAATTTGGGGGTATTGTTTTTTTTAAAAAAAACCGTAAATGACAATATCCGGCAAACATACTTCAAAAGCACGCGCAACCGTCCGGCCCGCGGCTCCGGGACAGCACCGCCCCGAATCGCTACCGCGTCTGTGGGGGGGGGGCAAAATTCTGTATTTCAATAGGTTACAATAAATATGCATACTATGCCGAAGTATAGAACGATAACTCCCTTGCACGAATTGTTCAAATGGTATTTCTCGCGCAAGTCGCTCCCCTATTGGTGCATTCTTGTTCTTGACTGCGCCGCGGTATTCATCTCAGGATATGCCGCCTATTACATCTTTAACGGGGCCCACTCCCTGGTCCATAACTTCTGGCAGATAACATTCGGACTCCTGATAAGCAATGCTGTATTCATCGCATCATTCAAGGCCCTCCATACCTTCCGCGGTGTCATCCGCTACAGTTCGTTCATCGATCTCCAACGCATAGCATTGTCCACCGCCATCTCCTGCACCATCGTATGTTTGTTCCACCAGCTGCAGGTAAGGCTGGGCATCACTCCGCACATTCTTTTTCCCCGACTGCGGAGCGCAATCCTCGTCTTCATCCTTTCCACAAGTATGATATGGGCTCTCCGGGTTTTCGTGAAAGTGATTTATGACACAATCCGTTCCAGCAACAACTCGCAGAATATTTTCATATACGGATGCCTGCAGGGAGGAATAGCCCTGGCCAAGAGTGTACGTGCCGAAAATCCCGCCCGCTACAGTCTTGAAGGGTTCATCTCCGGAGACCCTACACTCGAAGGGTCCTGGCTCCTGGGAGTGAAGGTTTATTATGACGATGACAGAGTGCTGGGGGTTATGAAGGAGAAAAAGGTCACCACCCTCCTGGTCTCCCCTCTTCAGGCGGAGCGCTTCACCAACCACACGTCATTCGTCGACAGCCTCATAGAGGCGGGCATCAAGATACAGATGATGCCTATGGCCGAGGAATGGGACGGGAAAAGCGAACTTCCGTACAACCACCTTCACGACGTGGAAATCGAGGACCTTCTGCCCCGTCAGAAAATTGACGTGGATATGACCGCCATCGGAGCGATGCTGCACGGCAGACGCATCCTGATTACCGGTGCCGCCGGCTCCATAGGCAGCGAGATGGTGCGGCAGGTGGCGAAGTTCCAACCTTCGGAACTGGTCCTTGTCGATCAGGCCGAAACTCCGATGCACGATATGCGGATGTTCCTGGAAAGCAATTACAAAGAGTTGGATTGCCTGACCGTCGTAAGTTCCATCACCGACACCGATCATATGGAAAAGATATTCTCCGAGCATCGTCCGGAGTATGTCTTCCACGCCGCCGCATACAAGCACGTCCCGATGATGGAGGACAACCCGGGGCAGGCCGTACGGAACAATGTCTATGGCACACGCATAATCGCCGACCTTGCAGTGAAATACGGCACAAAGAAATTCGTGATGATTTCCACTGACAAGGCTGTCAATCCCACCAACGTGATGGGATGTTCCAAGAGAATATGCGAAATCTACTGTCAGGCACTCAACAACCACCAGAATACCACTCAGTTCGTCACCACCCGTTTCGGCAATGTCCTGGGAAGCAACGGGTCCGTCATCCCAATCTTCCGTGAACAGATTAAAAACGGCGGTCCTGTCAAAGTCACCCACCCTGACATCGTACGCTACTTTATGCTTATCTCGGAAGCCTGCCGTCTCGTGCTTGAGGCTGGGACAATGGGCAAAGGCGGAGAGATTTTCGTTTTCGATATGGGAGATCCCGTCAAGATTGTCGATCTTGCCCGCCGTATGATATCCCTCTCGAAAGCCAAGGATGTCAAGATAGAATTCACAGGCCTGCGAGAAGGAGAGAAACTCTATGAAGAGTTGCTCGCCAAAAAGGAGAACATCATCCCCACCGTTCATCCCAAGATTATGATTGCCAAGGTCCGCGAATATCCTTATGAACTCGCCTTGCGCAATGAGGTGGAACTCCTCAAACTTTCCAATGGCTTTGACAATATGGCCATCGTCAGAAAGATGAAGGAGATTGTACCCGAATTCAAGAGTCAGAACAGCATATATCAGCAACTGGATGCCTGATTATGGCAGGGCCTTATTGGTTTGTGGCTTATGTCCATTCCTGTCAGGAAAGGAAAGTGGCGGAAAAACTCTCTGCCGCCGGTTATGTCGCGTATGTACCTGTCCAGAAAGTGAAGCACCGATGGAGCGACAGGATTAAAATCATTGACAAGTTGCTGATTCCGGGGTTGGTGTTCATCCGTTGCACGGAGAAGGCCAGACAATCCGCTTTCAACATAACCTATGGCATATGCGGCTTCCTGCAGGACAAGTCCTGCAAGGAAAAGAAAGCCCTCACCATCCCCGACAGACAGATGCAGGACTTTATGAAAGTCGTAACGGCCCTGAACGGAAAAGATGACATCAAAATTGTCAAATACGATATCGAGCCGGGGGACAACATCCGCGTGATTCGAGGACCTTTGTCCGGACTCGTCTGCGAATGCGTCACAGTCAGGAACAGCCACAAGATAGTCATCAGACTGGGACTGGTAGGGTCTGCTGTCGTAAGCATCGATGCAAGTGACGTGGTAAAAGAATAGGTTTCCGCAATGATGAAGGAGAGCATTGAAAAAGCAAAACAGTTTCTTGAATTTGACCGTCGAAAACTCAACAGAATGAATATCTGCAAATTCCTGGCGGTCTTCTCCGCTCTAATTCTCGTTTCCTGCAGACCGGAAGGCCTGAAGAGTGCAAAACCCGAAAAAATGGGTATGGACCCCACAGGATTCGTGCTGGTGGATTCAATTATGAACAAATCGATCGCTGACGGAAACACATCCGGAGCGGTGGTGGCCGTTGTCCGGAAAGACAGGCTCGTATTCCTGAAGGCATACGGCAACAAACAGACAGTGCCTGAAGTGGAGCCTATGACTACGGGGACGATGTTCGATATGGCATCCTGCACCAAATGCATAAGTACCACCCTGGCGATGATGCAGTTGATTGAAAAAGGACGAATCCGCCTGCACGACTATGTGGACGAATATATTCCCGATTTCAAGCCCTGGGTCGGTGAAAGCACCCGGCGTATAACGGTGGAACATCTTCTTACACACACGTCCGGCCTGCCTGCATCAGTCAACGCGACACTTGTCAGTGGACGTTATGGCGAGAATTGTCCCGACAGCCTGATAAAATACATTGCCACGGAAACATCGCGGAATTTTGAACCGGGAACCGACTTTCTGTACAGCTGCGTGAATTTCAACGCACTTCAGGGCATTATCCAGAATGTAACAGGACGCAAACTGTGTGATTATGCGCAGGAGAACATATTCGATGCGCTCGGACTCCGGCACACGATGTACCTTCCTCTCGACAGAGAAATCCCGAAAGAGGTGCTGGCCCTTATCGCACCTACTGAAGTGCAGGAGGACGGACTTCCCCTGAGAGGGCAAGTTCACGACCCCACGGCACGCCTGTGCAACTGGGGTAATTCAGGCAATGCAGGGGTATTTTCAACCGCGGAGGATTGTGCCGTGATAGCCGCGGCTTTGATGAATGGTGGGGAGATTAACGGTCGCCGCATTCTTTCCCCCCTGACAGTCGAACTTATGACCACGATTCCCGATGACATCGCACCCGAAGTCGGGCGTGCGCTGGGATGGGATGTAAGCTCCGATTATTCACGGATGAAAGGAGACATTACAAGCCGCAACCGTACCATCTGCCACACCGGCTACACAGGCCCTTCAATAGTGATAGATATGGAGAACCAACTGGCCATAATCATTATGGCGAACAGGTGCCACCCTTACGACAAAGGAGGCCTGAACCGCACAAGGGCAACCGTTGCGAATGTCATTGCATCAATGTGCATTTCGTCTCCAGAGGTTTGATTTCAGCAGATTAAAATCACCACCGTTACTGTGGTAGCCACTGTACGACTTCAGGAAGTTGCTTGAATATCTGTCAATTGCCTGCTTTACAGTAAGGCCGTCCCGTATCATCTGAGCCAACTGTTCTTCGTTGTCCTGATTGGCGAACAGCCTTTCTTCGTCGGAACCATAACGAAGAGTCTTGTTGGAACTGCGGAAGGTGCGCAATCCGTTTTCATCCCTCCCTTGAAGAAGGTAAAAGGTATCTCCAGCCTTTCGGGCTTCCGCATAATCATATTCGAGCGTTTCCTTCTCGTATATCGCCACTTCGGCTATCAGGCCTCCACCGTCCGTAATTTTGCGATTGGCACGATTGAAACAGACGACAGTGCGCAATGATGAGAATTCGGTGCAGAAATTGAAATCTCCCGTAGAATCCATAAAGCCTGCCAGCGGGGTTGCTCCTCCATACAAAGGCGCTATTGCATTAATAATGGCGGTAACCTTGCCGGGCCCTGCGGTCTGGGCACCTGTTGTTCTGTTGCCCTTCGTCCATCCGTCAGAAGAGGGAATGGCGGCATATCCTTTATAATTGTATGAGTTCGTGTACAGGCCGGAGCCGTCCTGAGAGATGGTCATCGCAAGCACTCCAGAGCAGTAATCCCTGAGCCCGAAGGCATCAACGGCAGCCCTGATCTGGTCTATGCCGGAAGCTGAACACACCCATACGTCAATGCCGTTTTCATCAAGACATTTCCACAATTCACGTATGTTTTCGCTAACCTGTACGCCCTTTGTCCAGGAGACACTTATCTGGCCGACAGATGAATTCAGTCCCGAAGGGCTGGTCCAGGTCTCGACGGATGTGTTCACTGCGCCGTATTTCTTGTGGGAGGCATAGGCTATGTCATAAACCTCTTTCTCCGTCATTCCGCAGAACCAGTACAAAATCCAGTTGTATGAGTCATCAATGCTGGCCCACTCCCCCACTTTGTCGTACAGGGCACGCATCTTTGTCGCAAACTCAAGCCACTGAGGATCGGAATGGACTGTCTCTAAGATTGATTCGTCAAGTCCTTTAGGGGTAAATGGTCCATAATTGGTGTAGAGTTTGGAATATGCCGAGGATATGTCCCTTATCCAATCCGCACACTCGGAAGGAGCGTTTTCCAGTCCGGTGGCGAGCACCTTTGGAAGTTGCTCAGGGTCCAGGGCGAAACTCATTGTTTCCAACTGATAGACCGCCAACTGCTCCTCCACGTCAAAGATTGAGGTTGTGTTGTCGAAATCGAACACGACGTAGGCGTTCTGCATCCCTGCACAGTCATCCATAAAGCAGTTGAGACCGTCACGCACATCCAACGACCAATCCTGATGTACCAGATGTGATACCGTTTGCCCGGGCTGATGGTCCCTGCCGCATGAAACAGAACCAATCAGAGTTGTCCAAAGAAGCAGGACAGGGATGGAATTTCTTATTATTGTATTCATCCCTGCAAAGTTATTCAATTTTCTCGACTTGCGTTTCGCGTTTGCGCAACTTACTTTGCAGTGCCAAAGGTATTTTCCCCTTTCAATACGGGAAAGTGGGGGTTCGGGACGTGGGCATCCTCCATTATGCCTTTCAGTTCTTCGGCCTTGTCAGGGTATTCCCCGATAAGATTGTTAGTCTCGGATGGGTCTTCATCCATATTATACAACTCGAAATAATCCTTCTCGCCGCGGATGTTCATATGGACGAGTTTCCAGGGGCCTTTGCGGACAGCCTGGCGGCCGTTCATCTCCTGAAATTCGAAATAGAGGTAATCGTGCTCCCTCTGTCCCTTGCGCCCCTCCCACAGTGGGAGGAGGCTGATGCCGTCCATATCGTCCGGGACGGACTGTCCGTTGATTTCGCGAAGCGTGGGCATCAAATCCCAGAACGAGCACATAAAGTCAGTCTCGCCACCCTCGGCGATGTGCCCCGGCCACCTGACGATGAAGGGCACACGGACGCCCCCTTCATAAACATCCCTCTTGTAGCCTCTCCAGGGGCCGTTGGAATTGAAAAAATCGGGGTCGGCACCGCCTTCGAGATGCGGGCCGTTGTCCGATGAGAAAATAATGATGGTGTTGTCATAAACACCGAGTTCCTTCAGTTTCTCGACAATCTGCCCTACATACAGGTCGAGTCTGGTGACCATTGCCGCGAAAGTGGCGTGTGGGTATTTCTGAGAGCAGTATCCTCCCCTACGGAAGCCGGGCATCCCCTGATCGCAGCCTTCAAAAGGTTTTTCCGGGTATTTGCCGACAAGATTTTGAATGATGCTGTCCTGCGGGACTATGAGTTCCGCGTGGGGAATCGTGGTCGGATACCACATAAAGAACGGCTCACCGTTCCGGACCGCATCGTCAAGGAACTGAAGAGCCTTTTCGTGGATTAGGTCGGGGATATAGCTGCCCTCCCCGTAGGGCACTTCGTCACAATTGTCGGCAAGAGCCACTCTCTTTTCATTGTCCCAGATGTGGTCTGCATAATAGCTGTGGGCCAGAAGCTGACAATTATAGCCATAGAAGTTGTCAACGCCCATTTTCTGCGGGTCCCCGGTAGAGCCCACGAAACCGAGACCCCATTTGCCGAATGCACCGGTGGTGTAACCCGCGGCTTTGAGGTCGTGGAATATCGTCACTGCATCCGCAGGCAGGGGGAACTGTCCTTCCGGATTGAGTTCCACATTGCCGCGTATGGCTGTATGTCCGCTGTGCGTACCTGTAATCAGGCAGGAACGGGACGGCGCACTGACCGTCGTACCCGAATAGCACTGAGTAAAACGCAAGCCTTCGCTTGCCAGCCTGTCGATGTTGGGAGTCCGGAATTTTGTCTGGCCGTAGCAACTCAGATCCCCCCAACCGAGGTCGTCGGCCAGGATAAACACCACGTTCGGTTTGGGCTGGACTGACTTCTGCCCTTCAGCGCAGGCGGCCACGGGCAGGGCGGCTGCGGCAAGGAGCATCGAATCGAGAATTATCTTGCGTTTCATACTATGAGATTGTCAGCAAAAGTAATAAAAATATGCGTTCAGTTGAAGACGACATCAAAAAGGCCTTTGAAGCCATTTTGTACAGGAAAAGAACAATTTCTGTACAAAAAGTGGATGAGACAAAGGATGGTTCCCGTCAAATCCCCAAAAGAGGACCAAAGCCCGGACTGAACATAAAATTTGAATCCTTTCTTATTTTGCGTAATTTTGCAAACGGATGGTAAAGTTTAGAAAATATTCAGGACTCTTCCTGATACTCGTGTACGCATTCTTTTTTGCGTCCACAAACTTATTCTACCATTCCCATCAGCTTGCGGATTACAAACTCGTCCATTCGCATCCCTTCAGCATTCCCGGGCATTCCCATACCGTCAATCAGATTCTTCTGATAGATTTGATAGATTCGGCCGATTTTCTGGAATCAGCCGAATTGTCAGTTCCTGATGCCGTTCCTGGCTTTTCCTGCCCGGAGAATATGAGCAACAGCACTGAAGTTGTCCTCTCCGGAGTCATTTTCTCTTATTCTTTAAGGGCACCTCCCGCAAGCTGCTGATTGTTTTCAGTGGCCCTTTCAAGGGATAATAGTGTTCAATTAAAGAAAAATTACAATGAAAAAGACATACTATGCCATTGCGATGGCATGCCTTCTTCTCTCCTCGTGTAAAGAATCCGGAGAGAAGACAAAGCAGGAAATAACATATCAGGGGGATGCCGTGATAGTAAGCGCGGACTCTCCAATCCTGTCCAGAATATCAACTGAAATACTCGAAAAGGAACCTTTCAGCAGCGAATTCCGTACTGTAGGAACAGTCCAGGCTGAAATGGGACACTATGCTGAGGTCGGAGTTCCATTCGACGGGCGTATAACGACGTCGAAGGTTATGCTAGGGAGCCGTGTTCATGCAGGACAGACTCTTTTCGAAGTCTCATCCCCCGATTTCTTTGAAGCGAGCAAACAGTATTTCCAGAATCTCCGCATCTATGAGACTGCAAAGTCCTCCTACGAACGTAAGAAAGCGCTTCAGGAGGCCGGTGTGGTTTCATCCAGGGAACTGGAGGAAGCATATACCGAAGCAGAAAACGCCCGTCAGGAGAAATCCGCATCTGAAGCCGCATTCAGGGCATACGGAATGGACCCGTCCGGTATGGAACCGGGGCAGGCAATGCGCATTGTAGCGCCAATCAGCGGAGAGGTGGTCCGCTGCAACATCATTCCAGGATCATTCATCAAGGCCGACAGCGAAGCTCTGCTTACTCTGGCAGACCTCTGCCGTGTATGGATAACGGCACAGGTCAAGGAACGCTTCGTCGGCCGTGTGACAAAAGGCGGCAACGTGGAAATCTTCACTGAAGCGGAACCTGACTGCCCGATTCCGGGGAAGGTGCTCAACATAGGCAACCTTGTTGACGAGCAGACTCGGTCTGTACAGGTGATAGTCGCCTGTGACAATGCAGAGTTCAAACTCAAGCACGGGATGTATGTCTCCGTACATTTCATCTCCGAGCCTGAAGATGCAATTGTAGTCCCGTCGGCTGCCGTATTCCAGGGAGAAAAGACAAGCTATGTCTATATGGCTACTCCGGACGCAGACAATATATTCGTGCGCCGTGCGGTCACTGTGGGCGAATCCAATGATGACAATACCAGGGTACATATTGCCCACGGCCTCCTCCCGGGAGAAAGAATTGTATCAGAAGGTGGACTTTACCTGAACAATTAGGCTATGGAAAAGTTCATCAACCTTATCCTGAAGCGTCGCTGGCTGGTCGCCACCGTCTTCCTTCTCATATGCGCATTCGGCGTTTACGCCTGGACGCAGCCTGCAATTGATGCATATCCGGACATTGCCGACACCACCGTGCAGGTTGTGACTCAGGTTCCCGGACTCGCTGCGGAAGAGATGGAACAGCAGATTACGATTCCTCTCGAACGCTCGCTCAACGGCCTGCCGTCACTCAAGATGATGCGCAGCACCAATACCTTTGGAATTTCCACAATTATGCTGGTGTTTCAGGACGGAACAGAAGATTACTGGGCCAGGCAACGTGTCCGCGAATGCATAGACGAGGTGGATCTTCCGTTTGATGCCGATCCTGAGTTGAATCCTCTCACGTCTCCCACCGGAGAGGTCTTCAGGTACATCCTGAAGAGCGACAGTCACTCGCTGCGCGAGCTTACCGATTTGAACAAATGGGTGGTAATCCCCCGCCTGACCCAAATCTCCGGAGTCGCATCCGTCAGCAATTATGGTGGAATCACCACTCAATACCAGCTTGAGATAGATCCCAATAAACTCTCGAAATACGGTATTTCTCTTTCCGAGGTGGAGGAATCCATCAATCTGAACAACTCCAATGCAGGTGGAAGTACACTTGTGCGTGGCGATCAAAGTTTCGTGGTCAGGGCGGAAGGGCTGATCACCGATCTGAAGGATATGGAGAGCATCGTGGTCAGGAACGTGCAGGGTACTCCTGTTTATCTGGGGGATCTGGGCACCCTACGCTACGGGAATCTCGAGCGCAAAGGAATTCTGGGCTACCTGGACGATACTACAGATTACCAGGACGGAGTGGAAGGCATAGTACAGATTCTCCGTTATCAGAATCCGTCCGACGTACTCGACCTCGTACATTCCGCCGTAGATGAACTGAATTCGGATGTGCTGCCGGGTGGCGTGCAGATCTATCCGGTGCTTGACAGAACCAATCTGGTGAATGCCACTCTGGATACAGTTTCCCACACTCTTCTTTTCGGTATGCTGCTGGTGGTGGGAGTCCTTCTACTTTTCCTCGGAAGCATCAAAAGTTCCATCCTGGTAGCCGTCACCATTCCTATTTCCCTGCTTGTCGCATTCATCCTGATGCACTTCACGGGCATCCCGGCAAACCTGCTGTCACTAGGTGCCATTGATTTCGGAATTCTTGTGGATGGTGCAATTGTAATGATGGAAACCATACTTAAGAAGAGGGAGGATAATCCTGCCGGCAAGTTGGAAGGGAAGGATATCGTCCGAAGGGTGAGGCAGGTGGCGAAACCTATATTTTTCTCTACTCTCATCATCATCACTGCCTACCTTCCTCTGTTTACCTTCCAGAGCATCGAGAAGAAGATGTTCACTCCTATGGCCTTCACAGTTGGCTATGCCTTGGTGGGGGCGCTTCTGGTTGCACTGATTCTCATACCGGGAATGGCGTATGCCGTTTACAGGAAGCCGCAGAAGGTGTTCCGCAACAGATTCATAGAGAAACTTATCGTCAAATACAGGGAACGCACTTCCAAGACAATTGAAAGACCGAAATGGGTCTTCGGCGTGATATCCGGAGTTCTTGTAATGGTCGCGGTGTTGGCTGTCGTGGTCGGCAAGGACTTCCTGCCCACATTGGACGAAGGTGGTATCTGGATCCAGGTGCAGACTCCTCCCGGAATCTCCCTGAACCGTTCCGCACAGATGGCCGATTCCCTGCGCCACATCCTCAAGCAGTTCCCCGAAGTTTCCTATGTGATGACACAGGTGGGACGTGACGATGAAGGCACGGAGGCATTCTCTCCATCTCACATCGAATGCAGCGTCGGTCTCAAACCATATAAGGAGTGGAAGACCGGAAGGGACAAGGAAGACCTGATTGCCGCGATGGAGGAAGAAGTGGCCCGGATGCCTGGATACAAAGTCGGGTTCTCGCAACCTATCATCGACATGGTCATGGACCAGATGGCAGGATCACACTCCGACCTTGCGATCAAGGTCTATGGGGAAGATCTCGTGAATACCAGAGAACTAGCCACTCAGGTTCTCGATGTCGTCAGCGGAATTCCCGGAGCAGCGGATGCCGTCATTGACCAGGAGCCCCCGCTGCCACAGCTTAAAATAACCGCTGACCGTGCCAGAATAGCGCAATACGGCTTGAACGTGGCGGATGTGGCGGATCTCATAGAAGTTGCAATCGGAGGCAAGGCCGTCTCCCAGGTGTTCATAGGAAACCGTGTATATGATGTCACTTGCCGTTACACCGAGTCATCGAGGAGCACACCGGAGCAGATAGGAAATCTGATGCTCACATCTTCCAGCGGCGCATCCATTCCGCTGTCTTCCGTGGCCAGAATCGAGACTTCTCTAGGTGCGAGTTCCATCATGAGGGAGATGGGTAAACGGTATCTCACTGTCAGGCTGAATCTCAGAGGAAAGGACCTGACCTCATTCCTTGGCGAAGCACAAGAGAAGATTGACGAGTCCATCGTTTTCGACCATACAGAAAATCAGATTCGTTGGGACGGTCAGTTCGAGAACCAGAACAGGGCATACAGAAGGCTTTTGGTCATTATCCCGTTTGTGATTCTCCTTATGTTCCTGCTGCTGTTCGGCGCATTCGGGAAGTTCCGCCAGGCCGGTCTGCTGATTGCGCTGCTGCCTATGGCTCTTTTCGGCGGTCTGGCTGCCTTGACGGTTCGGGGCATGACATTCAACATCTCCTCCGCGGTCGGATTCATTGCCCTGTTCGGTCTCACGATCCAGAATGGTGTCATAATGATATCCCATATCAATGACCTGCGCAAGGAAGGCGCCCCGCTCAAGGATGCCGTAATAAACGGAGCAGCACACAGGTTTCGACCTGTTCTGATGACGGCCACCGTTGCCGTCCTTGGCCTGCTGCCTGCATCAATGGCTTCCGGAATAGGCTCTGATGTACAGAGACCTCTTGCTACCGTGATTGTGTACGGACTCCTGTTCTCTACGATTATCACGTTATACATCCTGCCTGTCCTGTATTACAGGATGGAGCAGATTCACGGAAGAAAACACTTGGACAAAGATGAAGAAGACTATTAGTATAGGCCTGCTTGCACTTGCTGCTGTTTCAGCAATGGCGCAGCCGATGACATATGACAGATATTATAATCTTGTGGCGGAAAGGAACGTCCTTTATATTGCCGAAAAATATAACATAGACAAAGCGAAGGCTTCCATGGAAGCAGCGAAGGTTTTCAATGATCCGGAGTTGTCTGTCTCATATGGAAACAATCAGGACTGGGACCTTCAAATGGGACAGTCTGTCGAAGCGGAGATGAGCATTAATCCTGATTTGGCAGGCGTCCGCAGGGCACGCATTGCCGTTGCGAAAAGCGAAAAGGACATAACAGAGGCATCGGTATCGGCATATCTGGCCAATCTGAGGCTGGAAGCAGCTGAGGTCTGGGCTGAAGCCTGGAGACTTCGTGAAAACTGCGCGGTTCTTGAAGAATCCGTAAACGGTATGATACAAATAGCGAGAAGCGACAGCCTGCGTTTCATTGTGGGAGATATTGGCCGCTCGGATGCTCTTCAAAGCCGCCTGGAAGCTCAGACGATGAAAGGAGAACTGCTCAAGATGCAGGCAGAATATCTCAATGCCCTGGATGCAGTGTCGCTGTTCTGTGGTGGTGAACCCGTCAGCTCTCTTGAAGGTGATCTGCCCGGTGTCGGCCTTATTCCCGCTGAATCTGAAATCATTGCCATGGCTCAGTCAAACCGCGCCGACCTGAAGGCCGCCGAGTTTTCAAAGAAGCTTTCGGAGAACAATCTGAAACTGGTACGGGCTTCAAGAGCATTTGAAATGGGCATTAACCTGGGCTATTCCTATAACACGGAAGTCCGCAACGAGATTGCTCCTGCCCCTCGTTTCAATGGTCTGATGGTGGGGGTAAGCATCCCCTTGAAGTTCTCGAGTCTGAACAAGGGAGAGATAAACGCGGCGCAGTCCGAAATCAGTCAAAGCGAGTACTATCTGGAAGCAGCCCGCCAGAAGGTTCGTTCCGAGGTTGTCCAGGCTTATAATTCCCTGATGGCCGCAAAAGCGGTGAAGGACCAGTACCATGAATCCATACTGGACGACGCACGCAACATTCTGGACAGCCGCAAAGCCGGATATTTGAAAGGAGAGAGCAGCCTTATGGAACTGTTGTCTGCACAGCAGACTTATCTTAATGTCATGCAGGCTTATACCGAAGCTTGCTGCAACAGTTTCGTGTGCAAGGCGCAATTAGAACAGGCCTCTGGCTGTTCATTTTGACCTACCACATATCATACTTCATTCGAGTTCATCAATTGATTGAATCGGGGAAATTCGCAGTCAAAATCGTTGGTGCATACCATTAAGTTTGACACGCTACGAACATATGCCTTTTTATCTTATTAAAGTCACGCAATTTCGCCGCCCTCACAACTGGCTCAAAATCAAATGATGTTGGAAAAGTTTGGTATTCTGCAGAATAGAAAGTAAATTGCAAATAGGTTTGTTTGACCTTTACGCGCAATTCATTAATCACTTAACAATTAATCAAATGAAAAGGCTCTTTTTGTCACTTGCACTGGTGCTTTCTGTTGTTTCAGCTTATGGAAAGATTGATACCAAAGAAAAAATTCAAAGAGATGTAGAATCGAAGCGTGAAGCCTGCGAAAATCCAAGAACGGGGAAAAACCCGGCAACGTGGATTGCTTACGCAGAGAGCCTGATTAATGCTTATGAAGCTCCTCAAGGCCTTGCCTGGCTTGGAATGTCGCAGAAAGAATTCTCCTCTTTTTTAGGCTATAAAACAAATAACAAGGAAAGAGTTGACTTCGGGGAATATACGTATGAAGTGCTGACATATAAAGATTGCAAATATTATTTTAATTCAGAAGGCAAATTGGAAATGATAATACCCACCGTTGCTTATGTTGAGGATGCGCTGGATAAAGCACTCGAAGCATACTCCCGTTCATACAGTCTCGGAGTTAATAAATCAACACAGAAGAAGATAGCCGCCGGGATTGAGAAGATTTCTGATGAATATGCGACTGAAGGGTATAATATGTATACAATCGGCGAGTATGCAGTAGCTTCTGTAAAATTTGAGAAATCGGCCAAGGCCTCTGAAACTGAACCTTTTGCGTCGTCAGATGGCGGCCAGATGTATTATGATGCCGCATTAAATGCCCAAATATCAAAAGACATAGAAAGGGCCCTAGAGTTGTATACTAAATGTTTGGACCTTCGTTATTATGATGATGGATTTGTTTTTGGGAAACTCGGAGAATGCTACAACATTCTTGGAAATACCGATAAGGCGTTGGAGATTTGGGAACAGGGCTTTAAGATGTTTCCGGAGAATCAAGGTATTTTGATTGGAATGATTAACTTCTATATGGAACATCCTGAGGGAGATTTAAAGGCAAACAAACTATTGGCGTTACTTGACAAGGTCATTGCCAATGAACCCAATACAGCGTCCCATTACCTTGTTAAAGGAGAAGTTTTACTTAAAATTGGAGCTCCTGATAACGAGGTTGAAGCAGCTTTTAACAAATCTGTGGAAGTCGATCCTGAATATGTAATGGGATATGCCAGCTATGGTCAGGCATTGTATGGTAAAGCAGTTGAAATTATTGAACAAGCCAACGATAGTTCAGATGACGAATATGACGCATTGGTTCGTAAAATGGATGCATTACTTCTCAAGGCTGCCGAATATTTTGAAAAAGCATTCAAGATATCGAAAGATGAGGAAATCAGAGTTTGGGTAGCTGAGTATCTTATGAATATTTACGGTCATTTCAAAGAAGACGGGAAAAAATATCAGGACGCCTACGATAAATACAACCGCATCGTTGAAGAAAGCAAGAAATGAGATTGCCTAACTTATGGGGAGAGACAGCCCAGAATTTCACACAGAATTGCAACATGCTTGGATGAGAATACCGACTGCAAGAAGCTTGTCGGCTATGACAACGTGTACCGCATCCGCATCGGAAGCCTCAGTGCGTTCTTCATCTTCCACATACAGATTATTGATGACTGCGTGTTCTTCAAGTATCTTGTCCCGAGGGGCGAAGCCTATGACAAGAAATACGAGGAGAAACTATTGTTTACCCCCTAACTCTATCTGAAGAAAGACAGCATCCATCCCACAATAAGGTTTGAGTTGCAAATCTTTTCTCTTGTGGAACAAAAAACAGAGGGTGAAGGCCTTTTTCAAGTCTTATTGTGCAAAAATGTCAAAATGTGCGTGCTACCCCTATATAGTATATCTCACATATTTCAGTATGAATCTTGATTGGTATATTGTATTTTCAAATATATTATATACATTTGCACATAATACAAAAGTAACGAATTATGAATACTGCAGCAGTTCAGACAAAAAGAAAGAACATCGACATCCGCGAAGATGTATACCGCTTCCTTTCCATCAAGGCGGCCGCATCCGGCACAAACCTCAAGAGTTATATCGAATCACTCCTCGAGAAGGATGTAGAGGATATGGACGAAGCGGCCACCTACCAGTACCTGTGCTCTGTCCGTCCTGACGGAGACGTCGAGCTTTCCGAAGAAGAGACAAAGGACTTTGAGAA
>JAZUIV010000028.1:0-78407 GCA_045642485.1 Bacteroidales bacterium
GTATCGTCCATTTGAAGCTGTTTCGGGGGAGAAAACGGCAAAAATCACCCCGTTCTACATAAAATGATGTGTTTCTGGGGAATATTTGCCTTGATTCACCCGGATGGAACTGCGGGGGCAAACATATTCGTTTAACGCCCCTAACCAATCCTGTTTCATCCGTCCAGATGAATGAAATAGCGACCTGTTCAAATTGCATCTATGATTTTTAGTGAGTATCTTTATCGGAATTATTATCATAGAGCTGATGAAGATAGCCAATAAGAGAGTCATTGATATTCCCACGTGGGATAGAAAAGAGCACTATGCGTTCTTCGGGAATATGCCCGACCCGTTTTTCGGGCTTACGGTGAAAGTTGACTTTACCGATTGTTACAGGAGAGCGAACGCTGATGGAAAATCGTTTTTTCTATATTCGCTGCACGGTATTCTCAAGGCGCTCAACTCAATCCCGGAATTCCGTTACAGAATAGAAGACGGTAAAGTGGTTCAATACGATTACATCGGCGCAAGCCCGACCATCGCACGTGAAGACGGGTCATTCGGATTTGCTTATTTCGACTGGGATGAAGACTTGAACAACTTCGTTGATGCGTCAATGGCGGAGATTGCGCGTGTAAAAGAGGGGTCTGGGTTAAGCATCAACGAAAACGAAGGACGAAACGACATTATATATTTCACGTCTATTCCTTGGGTTGATTTCTCCGATATCAAACATGCTGGAGGACATCGTATAGGAGACAGTATCCCGGAAATCGCAGTCGGGAAATTACACGAAGAAAACGGCAGGATGGTAATGAGTGTCTCGATAGAAATCAACCATGGTCTTGCGGACGGCAGACATATCGGATTGTTTGTAGATACTCTCTCAAATGTTTTTTAGTTTTCCATCAGTCCATATATTTTTGTAATGGAATCAAGACAATTCCAGAAGTTCAGATGGTTTATCAGGTTATTCAATCTCCTACTCATTGCGGGATTGGTACTTCTGATTGTGTTCAACTGCCACCCAATGCCTTGGTGGCTGATACCGCTGATAACTGTAATTGGACTGGTGATTTTGTTGACGGGAAGAGCTTGGTGCGGCTATGCGTGCCCTGTAGGACTTTTGCTTGATCTTCTGACTGCACTATTTCAAAAGCTGAAGGTACGCCAGATGAAAAGAAGTGAGAAGTTCAACCGGGCAATTCGTATTTTCAAGTATTTCTTTTTTGTATTCTATTTCGTTCTGCATTTCTGGATAGGATTCGATCCCGGCTGGATTCTTGTTTTTCTGCTCGTTGTAACCGCCCCGTTTATCGTCCGTTTCAGGTGCAGTTTCTGTCCCTGTGGCCTGCTTTTTGGCTGGCTGAACGTAATCAGTCCTCTCAAACTTGAGAAAGATAGTACTAAATGTTTGTCCTGCGGTGCTTGCAGCAGGCTATGCCCTATGCAATCCAAGAGAATATCTATCCAGAAAACAAATGGAGCAGTATTCTCTGCAGAGTGTATTATGTGTGGAGAATGTATTGGAAAATGCCCGGCATCAGGTGCTATCAAACTCACTGTCTTCGGAAAGCCTTTGACGGAATCCCAACGGTAGAAGTAATCGTAACCGTTTTAAGTGTTATTGATTCATCCGCGCACACGTATAACACTTGCAGACTGGGATGTCATTGCGGCAAAGGACAGACTCAGCCGCAGACAGCAAGTTATTTGCGAAGCAAATGACGCAGATGTAGTAAGACCGCATCAGCGGTCCGGCGGAGACCGTGTATTTGCCTCAGGCAAATACGGCAAGGTCGGGAGCCGCGGGGCTTGGGGCAGAGCCCCGTATAGAAAGCGCTGTCCGGCCGCAAGTCATTCCAGTCTGTGTATGGACGTGCGGATTCATCCGCGCAGACGGATGAACGCTCGGCAAACCGGGGTGGCAATATCAGTTTCGGGCGGCGCGCTTGCGGGCGTTTTCGTCAAGAAGGATTTTGCGCATACGCATCGATACGGGAGTCACTTCTACAAGCTCGTCCTCCTGTATGTACTCCAAAGCCTCTTCAAGAGAGAATTTCACGGCGGGAGGGAGCATAACCTTCTCGTCGGTTCCGGCTGCGCGGACGTTGGTCAACTTCTTTGTCTTGCAGATATTGATGTTGAGGTCGAAGTCGCGGATGTGCTCACCGACAACCTGCCCGGCATATACTTCCTCGCCCGGGTCGATGAAGAAACGGCCTCTGTCTTGAAGTTTGTCCATCGCGTATGCCACGGCGAGCCCTGTCTCGTTTGCCACGAGAGAGCCGTTGGTCCTCTTCTCTATTTCACCCTTGTAGGGTTCGTAGCCCTTGAACCGGTGTGCGACAACAGCTTCGCCCTGGGTGGCTGTCAGCAGGTTGCTGCGGAGTCCCATCAGTCCGCGGGCGGGAATTTCGAAGTCGAGATGGGTTCTGTCACCTCTGGTCTCCATATGAATCAGAGCGGCCTTGCGCCTTGTGGAGAACTCGATGGCCTTGCCTACGAACTCCTCCGGTACATCGATGGTGAGGTACTCGATAGGTTCGCAGCGCTGACCGTTGATTGTCTTGTCGAGGACACGGGGCTGTCCGACCTGAAGTTCGAAGCCTTCGCGTCTCATTGTCTCTATAAGTATGGAAAGGTGAAGCACTCCGCGGCCGTAGACCACGAAGGAGTCGGCGTTCACACCCGGTTTCACCCTGAGCGCCAGATTCTTCTCCAGTTCCTTCTCAAGCCTTTCGCGTATGTGGCGGGAAGTGACGAATTTGCCTTCGCGGCCGAAGAAGGGGGAATCGTTGATTGTGAAGGTCATACTCATCGTGGGCTCGTCCACGGCGATAGGGGGGAGGGCCTCCGGATTCTCGATGTCAGCGATCGTATCTCCGATTTCGAAACCGTCGATACCCACAACGGCGCATATGTCACCGCACTGCACGCTGTCAACCTTTTTCTTCTCAAGCCCCTCGAACACCATCAGTTCCTTGACCTTCTGCTTCTCCACAATGTCGTAGCGCTTGCATAGGGACACCGACATTCCGGCCTTAAGGCTTCCACGTGTGATGCGCCCCACGGCGATACGTCCCACATAAGGGGAGTATTCCAGAGATGAAATCAGCATCTGGGGTGTTCCTTCCCTGACTTCAGGAGCGGGAATCTCTTCTATTATGGTATCCAGAAGGGGAGTGATGTCGGTTGTCGGACGGCGCCAGTCGAGTGACATCCAGCCCTGTTTGGCGCTTCCGAAAACGGTCTTGAAATCAAGCTGCTCCTCGGTAGCTCCGAGAGAGAACATCAGGTCGAACACCTCTTCGTTCACCTCATCGGGACGGCAGTTCAGCTTGTCCACCTTATTTATGACCACGATGGGCTTCTTGCCCATTTCTATCGCCTTCTGAAGGACGAATCTGGTCTGGGGCATAGTCCCCTCGAATGCATCCACCAGCAGCAGCACGCCGTCGGCCATATTGAGCACACGCTCGACCTCACCTCCGAAATCGGCGTGGCCCGGAGTGTCGATGATGTTGATCTTTATGCCTTTGTATGGTACGGAAACGTTCTTTGCCAGAATGGTGATGCCGCGTTCCCTTTCAAGGTCGTTGTTGTCGAGAATCAGCTCCTTGAGGTCTTCGGCCTTGCGTGTGAGCTGGGCCTGATATATCATCCTGTCAACCAGCGTGGTCTTTCCGTGGTCCACGTGTGCTATGATGGCTATGTTTCTGGTGTCCTGCATACCTTTCAATTTTGGTCGCGCAAAAGTAGAAATAATAATCCTTAAAAACTATTTTTTTATTACCTTCGCAGGGTTGAAATCAAACACAGAATCAATATGTACAACGGAGAAAAGATCAATCCCAAACAGTTTGTGGCTGACGCCATTGCTGAAATCAAGAATACCGTGGGTGACGATACCGTCGTCCTCGGACTTTCCGGTGGAGTGGATTCCACTGTAGTCGCCTGTCTCATAGACAAGGCCATAGGCCATAATCTCGTATGTATTTTCGTGGATCACGGACTTCTGCGCAAGAATGAATTTGAAGACGTTCTGGCGCATTACGAAGGTATGGGCCTCAATGTCGTGGGTGTACGTGCCGCCGACCGTTTCTTTGCAGACCTCAAGGGCGTTACCGACCCGGAGCAGAAGCGCAAGATAATCGGCAAGAAATTCGTCGACATCTTCGCTGAGGAGGCTCGCAAGGTCAAGGATGCCAAGTGGCTGGCGCAGGGGACAATCTGGCCTGACATCGCCGAGTCCCATTCCGACAAGGGGACCATCAAGAGCCACCACAATGTGGGAGGACTTCCCGAAGACCTTCATTTCGGTCTTGTGGAACCGATCAAGTATCTCTATAAATATGAAGTGCGCGAGGTAGGTGCGGAACTCGGTCTGGACGCACATTTCCTGGGACGCCATCCATTCCCCGGACCGGGCCTTGGAGTCCGCTGCCTCGAAGAGGTCACTCCGGAGCGCATCCATATCCTTCAGGAGGCCGACGCAATCTATGTCAACGCCTTGCGTGCAGCCGGACTGTATGACAAGATTTGGCAGGCGGGTGCAGTGCTGCTTCCCGTCCGCAGTACCGGTGTTACCGACGGTCGCCGTACATACGACAACGTCATCGCCCTCCGTGCCGTAAACTCGGTGGATGCCGTGACCGCACAGGTCATCGACCTTCCGTTCGAGTTCCTGCAGAAGGTGGCGACGGATATCATTTCACAGGTCGAGGGTGTCAACAGAGTCGTTTACGACATCTCACCCAAACCGCCTGCGACAATAGAGTGGGAGTAATCCGCCAAGATTTGTAAACATTTTCTTAAAAATTACTAATATGATAGTAACAATTGCCGTCGTTGTATTGCTCGTGCTTTGGTTCGTGGGTGTGCAGCGCAGACTTGTCAGCAAGGAAGAACTTTGCAAGAACTCCCTCAGTCAGATAGGAGTCCAGCAGGCAAGCCGTTGGGATGCACTGACAGCCCTTGCGGAACTTACCAAGTCCTATTCCGAATATGAGTTCAACACCCTTCAGCAGGTGATAGCCCAGCGCAAAGTCATCACAGGAAGCAGCAGTTCCGCAGAGGCAAATGAGCAGGAGTCTTTGATCAACGGCGCTTTGGGACGCCTCATAGCCGTTGCGGAGCAATATCCCCAACTGAAGGCCAGCGAAACCTACGCCAGGACGATGGACAGCGTCAACCAGTATGAAAACCAGGTGCGTATGAGCCGTATGGTTTACAACGACTCCGTCACCGCTTTCAACAGGATTGTCCGTCAGTTCCCCAGCAATGTCGTTGCCGGTATTCTCGGATATTCCGCAAAGGAATATCTCGTGGAGAATCAGGGCAAGGACACTATGCCCTCAATGAAAATCTGAGGGCTTCCTATGAATAGACTTTTCAAAATGATTGCCGCCATCCTGTCGTTGGCGGCATTTGTTTCCCTGCCGGACATCTCTTACGGCAGGGGAGTGTCATCTGTGGACAGCATTTCAATCACGGCAGTCCTTTCCGGAGACGGAAGCGCGGCCGTGACCGAAGTATGGGATGTGAATATCTATGAAGGAACGGAATGGTATCTTGTACGCAATAATCTGGGAGACATTGAGATAACAGGTTTGTCCGTAAATGGGGACGGCCGTGATTTTGAAAACATCGGGGAGTGGAAGGTTGACCGTACCATCGAGCAGAAGGCTTTCAAGTGCGGAATCGTCACTAAAAGGGATGGCTGTGAACTGTGCTGGGGGCTCGGAACTCACGGAAAGCATAAGTTCACCGTTTCATATAAGATGACGAATGCGGTCAAATCACTGAACGACTACGACGCCCTGCATATCCAGTTCGTTTCGCCCGGCATCAGACCCCGCCCGGAAAAGATATCTGTCACGCTCAGGTCCGAAAACCAGCCGTTTGATGAGGAAAACGCAGCGGTATGGGCATTCGGATATGAAGGGGTGGTAGGATTTGAGGAGGGAGAAATCAGAGCCCGGACAGAGGCTCCTTTCGCCTCGGACCAATATTCGGTTATCCTTCTTGCCCGTTTCAACAAAGGAATCTTCAATTCTGCCAGTGTCAGGGACGTTGATTTTGCGGAACTTCAGGCGACCGCCTTCAAGGGCAGTGCTTATCAGGAGTATCTTGATTCTCAGGAGAATGATTCTTCGCCGTGGATATTGGTCGCGGCTTTGGGACTTTGCTCTGCCTTTATGGTTTTGCTCGGGTTCGCCGATGTCCGCAGGCGCAATCTTCGGATTTTCGGAGTCAAGTCCCTGAAGGAAATCGGATTCTTCCGTGACATTCCTTTCCGTGGCAATCTGCTGGAGGCAGAAAGTGTACTGGTTCAGGGCAGGGTTGCCCGTTCTGAAGGCGGCATAGCGGGAGCTATGATTCTCAGGCTTTTGCAGGGGCAGTACATTACCGTTGCGAATAATGGGAGAAAAAAGGTGGATATTATCCTGGACGGTCCGGCAAGTCCGGATTCCCTCAATGGCCCCGCACTGGATCTCTACAGGCTCCTCGAATCCGCCGCAGGTGCGGACAGGATTCTCCAGGAGAAGGAGTTCCCCCGTTGGGCTTCCAGGCATTCGGAGGAGATTCAGATCTGGCTCGATGCCGTGAAGAGAGAGGGATCCCGTCACCTCAGGGATGACGGATATACTGAAGGCGGGCGGTTCCTGTCATCAGGTCAGGAACAGGCCAGAGGACTTATAGGTCTTCGGAACTTCCTCAGGGAGGCTACCCTCATAAATGAACGGAAATCGGTCGAAGTTGTTCTCTGGCAGGACTATCTTGTCTATGCCGCTCTTTTCGGGATTGCGGACAAGGTGGCGGAAGAACTCAAGGAGATCAATCCCGAGGCCTTTGAAAAGGTTGTCGGCTACGATTACCCCACTTTCCATAGGGTGATATTCCTCTCGAATCATTACGGAATGTCGATGACTAAAGTGGTTTCGGCCCAGAATTCGTCTTCCGTGGCCGGACACGGCGGTTTCTCCTCATTCGGAGGGGGAGGGGGATTCTCCGGTGGAGGTTTTGGCGGCGGAGCACGATAAGTCAACACAAAAAAGTCAAAAAAAATTGCATTTATCAAAAATTGCCGTATATTTGCAGTCCGATTAGCCCAGGTGGTGAAATTGGTAGACACGCCAGCTTGAGGGGCTGGTGCTCGATTTTGAGCTTGCAAGTTCGAGTCTTGTCCTGGGCACAGAAGAATCCGACCGGTTTTCCGGTCGGATTCTTTTTTTATTCCTTTGTCGGGTGAAATTTCAGGATTGTGGCCTGCCACTTTGCGGAATCGATGTGGGTGTAGATTTCGGTGGTGAGGATACTCTCGTGGCCCAGCATCTGCTGGACGGCTCTCAGGTCGGCGCCGTTCTCCAAAAGATGGGTGGCGAAGCTGTGCCGGAAAGTGTGGGGCGAAATTTCCTTTGAGATTCCAACTGCGGCGGCCTGAGCCTTGACAAGCTTGAAGACGGAGACGCGTGACAGTTTCCTGCCGTTCCTGTTGAGGAACAGGATATCCTCCGCTTCTCTTTTTATCGGGCCTGTCCTTCTCTTTTCAAGATAGAGCCTGATTGCCTTCGCGGCGGGTTCGCCCAAAGGTACGAGCCGCTGCTTGCTTCCTTTGCCTACGACTCTTACGAATCCTTCTTTCAGGAAGATGTCCGAGATTTTCAGATTCGTCAGTTCACTCACGCGCAGGCCGCAGGAGTAGAGCACTTCCAGAATGCAGCGGTTGCGATGCCCCTCTTCCTGCGAGAGGTCAACAGAGTTAAGAATCCGCTCCACTTCTTCTACGGAGAGAACGGAGGGAAGGTATGGGTTGATTTTCGGTGCCGCGATTCTGTCGCAGGGATTGTCTTTCACCAGTTCCTCTTGGGTGAGGAATCCGTAGAGACTTTTCAACGCGCTTACAATTCTTGCCTGAGTTCTTTTCGTTATTCCTTTCCCGGATTGGGAGACAATGAAGGAATCGATGGCTTCATAACCGGCCGAGACAGGGTCAATGTTATCGGATTTCAGGAAGTCGAAAAATTTTCCGCAGTCCGAAAGGTAGCTTTTGACCGTGTTGGGACTGACGTTCCTCTCGAGGGTGAGGTAACTTCTGTATTCGGAAAGAATCTCTCCGTATCTGTCATCCTCTTTTCGCATCTTCAGAACATTTCTTGCAGTAGGGGGCGATGCCGCACTCATTGCATTTGGGGGTGCGGGCGGTGCATACGTAGCGTCCGTGCAGAATCAGCCAGTGGTGGGCCTTGGGCCTCATTTCGGGAGGAAACCCCGCTTCCAGATCCCTCTCTACGGCCAGAGGGGTTTTCCCAAGGGAGAGCCCGAGCCTGCGGGCCACCCTGAACACGTGGGTGTCCACTGCGATGACGGGGTTGTCAAACAGGATTGATGTGACGACGTTGGCGGTCTTGCGCCCCACTCCCGGCAACGAAAGAAGGCTCTCCATATCTTCCGGGATTTTCCCGTCGAATCGGGAAACAACCATTTTCGCCATCCCGGACAGATGAGCGGCTTTGCTGTTGGGGTATGAGATGGAACTTATCAGATTGAAGATGTCCTCCACTGCCGCATCGGCAAGCGCCTCCACGTCGGGATAACGGCTGAACAGGGAAGGTGTCACCATATTGACCCGTCTGTCGGTGCATTGCGCGGAGAGGATGACCGCCACAATCAGCTGATACGGCGAGTTGAAATTCAATTCACTCGCTGCGTCAGGCATATTGCCGGCGAACCATTCGCTTATCTGCAGGTACCTTTTTCGCATACCAGAGTGCGCGAGGGGAATGAATTCATCAGGGACTGGTTGTGGGTGATCATAATCACTGCTGTCCCTGCGGCGTTGATTCTCATCAGCAGTTCCATAATCGCCTCTGAGGTCTGCTCGTCCAGACTGCCTGTCGGTTCGTCGGCCAGAATCAGGCTGGGGCTGTTGAGGATGGAGCGGGCAATTACCGCCCTCTGCTGTTCTCCTCCCGAAAGCTGGTGCGGCATCCTGTGCCCCTTGGAGGAGAGCCCTACAAGTTTCAATGCCTTTTCGATTCTGTCATCCATCTGCAGACGGTCTTTCCAGCCCGTGGAGCGGAGGACGAACCTCATATTGTCCTCGACGGAGCGGTCCATCAGCAGTTGGAAATCCTGAAAGATAATGCCCAAAGTGCGCCTCAGCCCGGGAATCTGTTTCTTTTTAAGGGTGGAAAGGTCGTAATCTCCGACGCGTGCGAAGCCTCCCGCAAGAGGGTTTTCGCCGGTAATTGTCCTGATAATGGAAGTCTTTCCGCTGCCGACCTTGCCTGTAAGATAGACGAATTCTCCGTGGTCCAGAGTGAAATTGACGTCTTCGACAATGATGATTTCACCGTTGGAAATGTCGGCGTTTCTGAATTCTACAAGTGGGGTGTCTTCTGTGTACATACTGGACAGGTTTTCATTGCAAAATTACGATTATATTGCTAAATTCGCCAATTAAAATCAAGCATATGAAACAAGGGTTCGATTTATTGATAAAATCAACTGTATGTCTTCTTCTTGCAGCGATTTGCACCCTCTCGACGGCTCAGGTGAGAGATGCTCAGCTCTCCAGCAGGATGGAATCGGCTCGCAAGTTGTATTACAATGGCTCATATTACGCTGCCGAAAAGGCATTCGGCGAGATAAATGCCGTTCTGGAGGGGCAGCAGTCCCTCGATAAATATGAGGTCGAGGCGTTCCTTGTCCTTTGTGCCATTGCTACGGACAAGGCCAGTATGGAAGGCCTCGTGTCGAATTTCTGCTCCAAATATCCGGCCGCTCCCCAGCAGGACAGAGTCCGTTTTGCTCTGGCTTCAAAGTATTTCGACAAGGGAGAGTATCAATCGGCGCTGGAAGTATTCAGAAGCATAACCCCTTCACACATATACAAGAGACAGAGGACTGAATTCGATTTCAGGAAGGCCTACTGTGAACTGCGTGCCGGAAACTATGAAGTTGCTAACAGCTCCTTTATCAGAATCAGGGAGGCCGCCTATTCCAAATTCACAGTTCCGAGCATCTATTATCTTGCATATTCATACTATCTGACAAAGGATTTCACAAAGGCGGCGCCCCTGTTCGATGAGTGCGCCGGGGATGAGAGATTCTCCCTGCTTTCCAGATATTATGCCGTGGAGTCCCGCTTTATGGATGGAGATTACGGTTATGTCAGAGCCAACGGACCGGCTCTTATGAGTGAATTGGAAAGGGATCTTCAGGTAAATATGGCCAAGATTATCTCCGAATCCTGCTTTGCCGAAGGGGATCACGACCAGGCCAGGAAATACCTCGATATCTATCGCAGCAGCGGGACAGAGCTCTCCCGCAAGGATCACTATTTCTCCGGAGTGGTCTCTTACAACCTGAAAGATTACAAGGAGGCTCTCGAGTCCCTGAATAATGTTCTGGAAGAGGATGACGAACTGTCGCAGAACGCCCGTTATTTCATGGCGAACTGCTTTCTCCAGATGAAGAACAAAGTGTCGGCAAGAGAGCAGTTCAGACTTGCAGGCAGCGTCGATTTCGACCCGGTCATCAAGGAGGACGCGCTGTTCAACTATGCGAAACTTACCTTCGACATCAATTCTGATATATCGGAGTTCGCCAAATACCTCAGCATTTATCCCGACAAGGGGAAGGAGGATGTCATCAACGGGTATATCGCGGCATCGTTCCTCCTTTCACAGGATTACCGCTCGGCTGTCGATGCCCTGCTGAAAATCAAGAACCTTTCTGATGCCGACAGGTCCAACCTTCAGAAAGCATCTTTCTTCAGGGCTCTTCAGTTGATTGAAAACGGAGGATATCGGTCTGCGATTCCGATGTTGGAGATTTCAGTGGAAAACGGGAGCGGCAATATGTCTCTCCAGAACCTTGCAAAGTTCTGGCTCGCTGAATGCTATTACCGAAACGAGCAGTTCGGTCAGGCAATCGGAATCAACGAATCCCTCATAGCTTCGCCTGAATTCGCACGCACCGGGGAGTATGCTTCGGTCATATTCAATCAGGGCTATTGTTATTTCAAGACCGGCGACTACGAATCGGCACAGAAGTTTTTCAGCGATTACGTAAACGGGCAATACCGTCGAAAGACTCTGCTCCGGGATGCAAAGACGAGACTTGCGGACTCTTACTTTATGCTGAAGAACTATGACGAGGCGGTCCTGCTCTACGAGAACCTCTATTCCGCAGATGCCGTTGCAAGCGATGTCTATCCAGCCTTCCAGGCTTCACTGGCGTATGGCCTGATGGGTCAGGACTCCAAGAAGATTAACCTCCTCAGTCAGGTGGTCCGCAACAATTCCACCTCTCCTCTGTATCCCAAGTCTCTTTTCGAACTGGGCCGTTCGTATGTGCAGACAGGGAAGGACAGCCGGGCTTCGGAATGCTTCTACACCCTTCTTGCCTGCAAGGACAGCACCTATTACGGCCGCACGCTGCTTGAACTGGCAATGATAAACGAAAACGCCCGGAGGTACGAAGCCGCAATCGAATATTACAAGACTGTTGTCTCTGAGTTGCCTCACTCGAGGGAGGCGCAGGACGCCATTTACGGATTGGAGACCATCTATCAGGCTCAGAACCGTCCTGAAGCATTCCTCGCTTATATAGACGATATCGGAATGTCTGACCTGAAGAGTGAGGCGGAGAAGGAACTTATGATTTTCAGCGCTGCCGAGCATAGGTTCGTCTCGGGCAACTACAACGCGGCCCTCAAGGCTTTACAGAAATTCATCAAGGATTATCCGTCCGGCTCCAAAGTGCCCAAGGCAACCTTCTATTGTGCGGAGTGCCTGCGCAATATGGGCAGCCCTGAGGCTGCGGCCGACTATTACTACAAGGTGATGGACCCCTCCAATTCTGAAGTGTGGGAGTCCGCGGCTGTCAACTATGCAAGGATTCAGGCCGGCCTTCAGCACTATTCCCAGGCGGCCAGAGCTTATGACAAGCTGATTGCGAAAACTCTGAATGATGACGTCCGGAACGAGGCTCTGCTTGGACGAACAAGGGCTATGTATGAGACAAAGCATTATACCAATGCCATCAAGGACGCGCAGCGCCTGACTGCTTCGAGCGGACTGGCGAATTCAGTGCGCAGGGAGGCTAATTTCTTGATGGCCAAATCATACAGGATGATGGGAGAGGCCGATCTTGCACGGGCCATTTTTACGGATATTGCCAGGGATTGCAGTGACCAGTATGGTGGGGAAAGTTCATATATCCTTATCCTGGAGGCATATGACAAAGGTGACTTTCCCGATGTGGAGTTGAAGGTGTACGCTTTTGCCGACAAAGAATCAAAACAGCTTTACTGGCTTGCCAAGAGTTTCATCGTCCTTGGAGATTCATTTGCGGACCGCAATGATTTCACACAGGCCAGGGCTACGTTTGAGAGCATTCTCCAGGAATACTCCCCACGCGAAGACGATGACGTTCTCGATCAGGTCAACAGCCGTATCGAATTGTTGAACAAAATGAACAGGTAATTATGAAAAGAATATTATTGTTGGCGGCATCACTTCTGTCATTTTCGTCATTTGCCCAGATCGATCCGACGGTGGAGGTCGACCGCAGTTTCGACGCTACAATCGGAGATATAGTCAAACCGGACCTTCCTGTGGTCGTGGCCGATACGCTTCACAAATTCGATATCAATTTTGATTACTCGATATTTGACAGGCGGTATGCCGAACTCTATGAATTCAATCCGTTTGAAGCGACCAGCCTGGGGATAAAAAGTACCCGTCGTCCCCCGCTGTTCTATGCCAGGCTGGGGGCCCAGTATCCTTTGATTCCTTCCGCGGAACTTCATTTCCAGACCGGCACGGACAAGGGAGCGCGTTTTACCTTCTACGGACGTCACGATTCGTTCTGGGGTGAACTGCCGGATGCCATAGTTCAGGACAACAACTATGACGCTTCCAGAATGAAGAACAAAATAGGAGGGAATCTGACATATTCCTGGGCGACCGGTGAGATGGCGATTGACGCAAACTACAGTTTCGACAGATTCGACTACCCGTCGACTCTGCACAACAACAATCTGTTTGGTATTTCCGCCCGTCTCAACTCCGCCAATTCCGAGGAGAACAGCATCTACTATGATGTTAATCTTGCATTCAACAACACCTCAAAGAAGATTACCGGGCAGAACAATCACGAGTCTGCCTCAGATCCCCAGTGTTCTTCCCTCGGTGAACGTTATCTTAAGGTTGCGGGGCTTGTGGGTGCTTCATTCGACAAACATAGAGTGTATATCGATATGAACGTCGAGTTCGCACAATATGCCGATCTTCACGATTTCTCTACCGGGGTGGTCGAGGTCTCCCCGATGTACCAGTTGCGGAACAGCTGGCTTGATGCCAAGCTCGGAATTAAGTTCGGCAACAACTATTCCCTGAAAGGGAAGAAGGTGGACGTAGATATCGAAAGCGAATCGTCCACAACTTTCTGCCCGAATATTGATGCGCGCTTCACTTTGCTCAACAAGGCTTTGTGGGCACGCCTCATTATGGGAGGAGGCAATGACATCAATCCCTATTCAAAGATGATGATGGCCTGCCCGGTCCTGATGCCTTATTCCGACATAAAGTTCGGCAACAGGCCTTTGGATATGAAGATTGCTCTCGAAAGCTACGTCTTGGGATATCTTTCCCTGAATGCGTTCGGTGGATATACGATATTCAACAACAAATTGATTTTTGCCCCGAAATATGTTGCGGGCGGCGAGCCTGAAATAATGGCTGTCTATAAGGACGTGAACCTTTTGAGTTTCGGAGCCGAAGCTTACCTCCAGAGTCAGGACTTCATACTTGGAGGCAGGATACAGCTGAATTCGTATAAGGATTCTGACAAAAATGTCGTCACCGAACTTCCGAAATGCGAGGGAAGCGCATTCATACGATACAGTTTCCGGGAGAGGATTATCGCCCAGGCGGACTTCAACTACAGAAGTCAGGTGAGCGGCTCTTTCCACGGTATGGAAAATGACACTCCTTACGGAACATATGAAGTCCCTTCCATTGTGGATATGGATTTCAATCTGAATGTCATCATCAACAAACATCTTTCAGTTTATGGCAAAGTGGGGAATATCTTCAACAGGAGAAACCAATATATGCCTTTGTATGTGGAACCTGGCCGCAATTTCGGCGGTGGAATCTGCGTTAGTTTTTAGAATTTTAGTAAATTTGCAAGTTATTTAGAGAGACAATGACAATGGAAAACGAGTATTCAGCAAGTAGCATACAGGTTCTTGAAGGCCTTGAGGCAGTGCGCAAACGTCCGTCAATGTATATCGGAGACATCGGTTCGAGAGGTCTTCACCATCTTGTGTATGAAGTGGTGGACAATTCTATTGACGAGGCCCTTGCAGGGTACTGTTCGGACATTGAAGTGACCATAAACGTGGACAATTCCATAACTGTCTCGGACAACGGGCGCGGTATTCCTACCGGTATGCACGAAAAAGAGCACAGGAGTGCTCTCGAAGTTGTCCTGACTGTCCTCCACGCCGGAGGAAAATTCAGCAAGGACAGTTACAAGGTATCCGGAGGTCTCCACGGAGTGGGCGTATCCTGTGTGAACGCACTGTCTTCTCACCTGACTGCGGAAATATGCCGCGAAGGCAAGGTATTCCGCCAGGAATATTCCAAGGGTAAGCCGCTCTATGACGTGAAGATGGTGGGAGAGACGGACAGGACCGGTACGACCATCACATTCAAGCCCGATGATGAGATTTTCACTGCATCCACTGTATATGATTACAACATTCTGGCCGGAAGGCTGCGCGAACTTGCTTTCCTGAACAAGGGCGTCAGACTCTCCCTGAAGGACGACCGCCCCGGTGAGATTGAAACTGACGAAAACGGCAATCAGGTTGAAATCAAGAGAGGTGAGGTCTTTTATTCGGAAAAGGGTCTGCTGGAGTTTGTCCAGTATCTGGACGGCGTGCGGGAAAAACTGACTGAAAGTCCGATTTGCCTGGAGACCAACAAAGTGATTCCAATCGAGGTGGCGATGCAGTACAACACCGGCTTTACGGAGAATATCCACTCATATGTGAACAACATCAATACGATTGAGGGAGGAACCCATCTGACAGGATTCCGCCGTGGTCTTACAACGACCCTCAAGGCATATGCGGATAAGAACGGGCTTCTTTCCAAACTGAAATTCGACTTGGACCCGGCCGATTTCCGCGAAGGCCTCACGGCTGTGATTTCCGTCAAGGTGGCCGAACCTCAGTTTGAGGGGCAGACCAAGACGAAACTCGGCAACAGTGAAGTTTCAGCGGCAGTATCCCAGGCGGTGAGCGCCGCGCTGGAACAGTATCTTGAGGAGAATCCGAAGGATGCCAAGGCAATCGTAGACAAGGTGGTCCTTGCGGCAACTGCACGTCACGCCGCACGCAAAGCTCGTGAGTTGGTTCAGAGGAAGACCGTAATGTCCGGTTCGGGGCTCCCCGGCAAGCTGGCTGACTGTTCGGACAGGGACCCCGCAAAATGCGAACTTTTCCTTGTTGAGGGTGATTCCGCAGGCGGAACGGCCAAGCAGGGCCGAAACCGCCAGTATCAGGCTATCCTTCCCCTCAGAGGAAAGATTCTCAACGTCGAGAAGGCTATGGAGCACCGCGCGTTCGAGAGCGAATCCATCCGCAACATCTACACCGCTCTCGGAGTGTTCGTAGGTACGGAGGATGATCCCAAGGCTCTCAACATATCGAAACTCCGCTATCATAAAATCATAATTATGACCGATGCCGATGTCGATGGAAGCCATATCGCGACTTTGATTCTGACATTCTTCTTCCGCTATATGCCTGACCTTATCCGCAACGGGTATGTCTATATCGCAACGCCCCCTTTGTTCAGGGTAAAGAAAGGGAAGGAAGAGGTCTATTGCTGGACTGAAGCCGAGAGAAGCGCTGCAATCGAGCAAATCGGCAAGGGCAAGGAGACTGGAGTTCTTGTTTCGAGATACAAAGGTCTTGGAGAGATGGACGCCGAGCAACTGTGGGCTACAACTATGGATCCTGAAACCAGAATACTGCGTCAGGTCCAGATAGAGAATGCCGCCGAGGCCGACCGCATCTTTTCGATGCTTATGGGCGATGACGTACCGCCGCGCAGAGAGTTTATCGAGCAGAATGCAAAGTATGCCAATATTGATGCCTGATTTCTGTTGTCCCGGATGTGTATATGAAATACCGTTGGACATATTTATGGCTGTCACTCCTTTTCCTGGCGATGGTGCTTTTGTACCCGCGCGAAGGGAAGTTCGAGTATGAATACCAGAAGGGGAGCCCGTGGGTCTATCCGACGCTGATAACCTCGTTTGATTTTCCTATTCTCAAAACGGAGCAGGAACTTTTCGATGAGATGGAACAGCGGTCTGAATCCAAGACCGATTACTACAACTTCGAGGCTTCAATCGCTTCGAAAAAGTTGTCCCAGTTCACACACTCCGCCCTTGCCGCCGGAATCAAGCCTTCCGCTGTCGAACGTCTGTCGAAAAAAATCGGCAATGCGTATGAAGAAGGCATAATCGCAGATTCTGAAGATGAAGTCCCGGCATACAAGACAATCATTATCAAGAAGAACAAAAGGATGGTCGAGGTTCCCCTCCAGGAGGTTCCCACCGTCTCGGATGTCTATGACGAAGTCTGCGGGACTGTACGTACCCTGTTCCAGGCATCTGTCTGCGATTCCATCATCAACGTACTCAACATACGCGGGGCCATTTCTCCCAATCTGTTCTACGATGACTATACCACAAAGATTGCCCATCGTGAATCCGTGAGTTTGGTCTCGCCGACAAAGGGGATGGTCTATACCGGCCAGCTCATCGTCTCCAACGGAGAACTGATAACACCCGAAATATTCCAGATTCTCGAATCGTACAAAGCCGAGTACATAAGCAACTTCGGCTTCTCCGGATCCCGCTTCGCGCTCTGGTCGAGCCACGTGCTTATGTCGCTGCTGCTTGTCCTCATACTCTTCCTGTGCATCTCATTCTCCGGCGAAAATATGCTGACTGACGGCAGAAAACTGCAGTTCATACTTCTTCAGGGCCTGATAGTCTTTTCCGTTACCGTTCAGATTTATATCTACAACCGGGATCTTCTCCCGATGATGCCTTTTGCCGTGGCGGCGATGTTTGTCAACGCCTTTTTCAAGAAATCGACCACGGCGATTCTATACCCGGCTCTTCTCCTGCCTGTCCTTGTGATTCCGGAAAGGGGAGTTGAACTTTATATGGTCAACCTGACCGGCGGAATGCTTATCCTGTTTACAAGAAGATTCTTCTACCGTGGTTGGCAGATTTTTATAAATGCAGGTATTGCTTTCCTGGGGATGTTTGCTATGATGCTTTCGTTCGGACTGTCGTCCGGTATGAGTTTCGCTCAGATGATGAAATCCCATTATCTGCTGTTTACTGCAATCAATGCAATCGGTTCGGTCGCTCTGTACCAGTTTGTCTATCTTTTCGAGAAAGTATTCGGTTTCGTCTCATATTCAAAACTCAGGGATCTCGCCGACACCGGCAACCCGTTGCTTCAACAGTTGCAGCATACTGCGCCCGGTACCTTCCAGCACTCGATGCAGGTTGCCAACATTGCCGAGAATGCTGCCAGAAAGATAGGGGCAAATGACTTGCTTGTCAGAGTGGGGGCTCTTTACCACGATGTTGGAAAAATTGAGAACCCTCTGTGTTTCATAGAGAATACGGCCTCTGGGGTGAACTTCCACGCATACCTTTCTCCCAGAGAGAGTGCATCTGCCATAATCAAGCACGTGGATGACGGGATGGATATAGCTGACAGGAATTCCCTGCCTTCCGTAATCTCTGATTTCATCAGGACACATCACGGAACCACAGTGGTGGAATATTTCTTCAACGAGTACTGCAATCGCGGTGGAAACCCGGATGATAAAAGCAGATTCTCATACCACGGTATGCTTCCTCAAACAAAGGAACAGGCTATTGTAATGCTTGCCGATGCTGTTGAGGCCGCATCCAGGACCCTAAAGAACTATAGTGAAGAAAACGTTTCCGCGCTTGTTGACGGAATATTCGAGGCCAAGCACGAGGAGGGGCAGTTCGTTCAGGCTGACATTTCCTACAAGGAACTGAACATTGTAGCTGAGTCATTCAAGACCTACCTGCAGCACGTTTACCATCAAAGAATCTCTTACCCTTCGCGTAAAGAGCCGCGGCAATAGAGAGAAGAAATGCCAGAGCACAGAATCTGCCCGTCACGTCACCGTAACAGGCGAAGGGGGTTATATCCGTACGGGAGTATGCTTCCGCTTTGAATGAATCCTCCTTCCACCATCCTGTGGAGTGCAGAACGCGTCCTCTCTGGTCAATATGACCTGAAATGCCCGTATTTGCGGCCTGTATTATGTCACGCCTGTATTCGATGGCTCTCAGCCTCGCGTAATTGAAGTGCTGGTGATAGCCGGGTGTGTCGCCCCACCAGCCGTCATTGGTGATTACAGTCATAAATCCGGCACCGTCTTTCACTGCGTCCCTGCAATAGTCTCCGTAGATGGATTCATAGCATATCATCGCTCCAACCTTGTGTTTCCCGCAGGGTATGGCTTCCATCTTTTCCTGCGTGGCGTAACTTGAGGCGGAGCCGCCGAATTTTTCGAGGACCGCGCCGAAGAACGGCAGGATGTCGGAGTAGGGAACTATCTCCACACCGGGTACGAGTTTGGATTTGAAATAGTGCCCGCAAACTCCGGAGCTGTCAAGTACCAGTGCCGTGTTGTATGAATCATACCATAATCCGTTTCTCAACTGTTTCGAACTCCGGCCCGGTCTCAGGGCTGTTTTGTAGAAACGGTTAGTGAGTGCTCCCAGAAGCATCTTCGTGTCCCCCTTTGAAGCGAGAAAATCCCTGTATCCGGAAATGGAGGGGTTGGAAAGCGGATAATCTATGTCAACGTTGTAGGTGAAGGTTTCCGGGGTCACTATGAGTTCGGTGGAAGGGGTGATGCATCTGTCGGCAAGATCCAGCAACTTCGCGTCCAGAACTTCCTGCCCGATTACCCCGTATTTTGCGAACGGATCGACGTTCGGCTGGACAACGACAATTTCCACGGGTTCCCCTTCTTCCTCGAAGGTGTGATAACGGACCAGGGAATATGTGACGGGAATCAGGACCAGAGCGGCGGACATAGAACACAGAAGTCTCTTCTTTCGCTTTTCTTCAGCCTTTATTGTCAGGAATATCAATATGTTACACAGGAGAATCCAGAAAGTTCCCCCGGTGGTCCCGAGGATATCGTACCACTGCACCGCCTCAGTCGAGCCGGCAAACGAGTTTCCCAAGGCAAGCCAGGGCCAGGAGAGTTCTATTTCATAATAGACGTGTTCCCAGGCGGTCCAGAATACGGCAAAGAAGAGGAGAGAGGCGCCTGCCCCGTTGCGTTTTCCATACCATCCGGCAATGGCGAATATTGCGGTCATCTGCAATGCGTTCAGGATTATCGCCGCCGCCGCCCCTACCGGAGAGACGTTCCATATCCACCAGGTGGTCAGGATATTGAACAGCAGGAAAGCGGAATAGTAAATCCCAAATTTGCCCTTCCGCCCCTCCCTGTTAAACTTTTCGGCCAGCAGGAACAATGGAACGAACGCTGCCAGAGAAAGAATTCCGGTGTGGGGAATCAGGTAAGGAAACGCGGACAGCAATGCGAATGCCGCCACGCAAACGGGGACTTTCCAGCCGGAGTGGATATTCATCATAACTCCAAATATAGCAAGAATCTGCGTTTAAATAACTGCTGGAACGTTTTTTTTGTAACAAAATATTATCTTTGCAGGTTAATGTAACCCTGAAATCAATGATAGAGATATTCCTGAAGTCGATTCTCGTAGGATTCTTCGCGGCTATGCCGCTGGGCCCGATTGCCATACTTGCCCTTCAGAAAACACTTAGCGGAGGGTGGCGGACAGGGTTTTCCGTGGGTTTCGGCTCATCTTTCGGGGATACTCTCTACGCTGCAATCTCAGTCCTGTCAATAGCTTTCATAAGCCAGTTCCTTGATGATCACAAGGCTTGGGTATTGGTTGTGGGCGGAGCAATCATTCTGTTCATCGGCTTTGGAATAATGCTGACCAATCCTGTGGCTGAAATCCGTCAGAAAAACCAGAAGAAGAAAAAAGGCTTTTTCAAGAACGGTATTCTCCAGGCAACTTCCCAGGGATTCCTGATGACTCTGGCCAATCCCGGAGCTTTGGTGCTGATGCTCGGCATTGTCGCCTTTTTCAAACTGGATTTGGGCTCGGCTCCTTCCTATTACGCGGGAGTGGTATCTTCCATAGTGGGAGTCTTCATCGGAACAAATTCCTGGTGGATGGCATTCATTTCCGTAATTAATCTGTTCAGAAAAAAGTTCAGATTGCGTCAGTTGATAGTGATAAACCGCATTTCAGGAGTTGTAATTGCGGTGCTTGGTGCAGTTTCGGCGATACAGGGCATTATTAGATTGATGGAAATATGACACTCAAAGACCTGAAAGCAGGACAGACTGCTGTTGTGACGGCAGTCGGAGGTCAAGGCGCACTGCGTCAGCATTTTCTGGATATGGGAATTATCCCCGGGGTGGCAATGAGATTCATAAAGACTGCCCCTATGGGTGACCCGATGGAGTTCCGCCTGAACGGTTACACACTTACCCTCAGGTCCGACGATGCCCGTGAAATATCTGTTTCGGAATTTTCCTCCTCGGATATTCCCGCAGTGGATACAGTCCCGGAGGAACGCTCCTCAAGGGCTGCCTATTCCCACCCGGGACTTGGAGAGGACGGAGTCCATCACAACAGGAAGGACGAACATCCCCTTCCCGCCGGGACAAAGCTTTCCTTTGCTCTTGTGGGCAATCAGGACAGCGGGAAGACAACTCTCTTCAACCAGATGAAAAAGGAGGATTTTTCAGTCACGGATCTTCCCGGCATCTACTCCCTTTCCCCGTTCAGCAACGATGAAGTTGTAACACGTGATTTCATTTTGAAGAAGCGCCCCCACGGCATTATCAACATTGTGGATGCTTCCAATATCGGGCGCAATTTATACCTGACCCTTCAGCTGATTGAGCTTGGCATTCCTATGGTGGTGGCACTCAATATGATGGATGAAGTTTCCGCCAACGGAGGCGCGATTCTGGTCAATGAAATGGAAGGAATGTTGGGAGTGCCGGTCATTCCCATTTCAGCGGTCAAAGGGAGGGGAATAGGGGAGTTGGTCGAGCACGCCAGGCACGTCGCCCAATACGTTGAAGCACCTTTAAGAAATGATTTCTGCGGTTCCGATGCGCGTGGAGGCGCAGTTCACCGCTGCATACACGCGATTATGCACCTGATAGAGGATCACGCTTCCCGCGCCGGCATTCCCTGCCGTTTCGCCGCCACCAAACTCGTGGAGGGCGACCGGGATATTCTGGATTCTCTTGAACTGGACAGCAATGAGAAGGAGATGCTCGAGCATCTTGTCTCTCAAATGGAGAGCGAAAGAGGACTGGACCGCAATGCGGCCATTGCAGAGATGAGGTTCGATTTCATCTCCCGTCTGTGCGCGGCAACGGTGATACGGCCTGCGGAAAGCCGCCAGCAGAAACGCAGCCAGCGTCTTGACAGGATTCTCACGGGAAGGTTCACGGCGCTTCCTTCCATGCTGCTGATAGTGGCGTCTCTTTTCTTTCTGACGTTCGGCCCCGTGGGGAGTACTCTGGAAAACCTCCTCAAGAATTTCATAGGGTGGCTTTGGTCGGAAACGGACGCTTTGTTGTCGGCCTATGGCCTTAATCCTGTCGTTCAGTCTCTTGTGACGGACGGTATTTTCAACGGCGTGGGGACTGTCTTATGTTTCCTGCCCTACATCATAATCCTTTTCTTCTGCCTTTCGATTATGGAGGACAGCGGATATATGGCCCGGGTTGCCTTTGTGATGGATTCTCTGCTCAGGAAAATCGGTCTTTCCGGCGGCAGCATCGTACCTATGCTGTCCGGTTTCGGATGCACTGTCCCAGCAGTTATGGCGACCAGGACCCTCCCTTCCGTGAGGGACCGCAAGATGACGATTCTTCTGATTCCCTTTATGAGTTGCTCGTCCAAATTGCCGGTATATACTCTTTTGGCGGCGGCCTTTCTGTCAGGTTCGGCCACTTTCCTCATACCCGGCCTATATCTTTTCGGAATATTGTGCGGGGTTATGGTAGCCTTCCTGTTCCGCAAGACCATTTTCAAGGGTGAACCCGTCCCGTTTGTGATGGAACTGCCTCCATACAGGCTGCCTTCCCTGAAGAATGTGATGAGGCTCCTGTGGGAGAAGGCCAGGGATTTTGTCACAAATGCATTTACCGTGATTTTTGTGGCCTCCATTGTCATCTGGTTCCTGCAGACGTTCGATTTCCGTATCAATGTGGTTTCCGATCCCGAAGATAGTATGCTGGCCGTGATTTCGGGTTTTGTCGCTCCTCTGTTCACCCCTTTGGGGTTCGGCAACTGGCAGGTGTCAACGGCCCTGATAACCGGTTTTATGGCTAAGGAGAGCGTGGTGTCCACTTTGTCAGTCCTTCTGGGGCAGGGGGCTGCGGCTCTGTCTTCGTTCCTTCCGCCGGCGGCCCTGCTTTCACTGCTTGTATTCATCCTTCTCTATACGCCGTGTGTAGCCTCGATTTCCGTTGTAAAACGTGAACTCGGGTTCAAATGGGCCACTGGGATGGTTGTCCTTCAGTGTCTTGTGGCATATGCCGCCGCATATGTCGTGTACACCCTTGCCCTGCTTATACTATGAATGCCTTGACGGTCATATTCATTGTTCTGATTGCGGTCGCCTTCGCGGCGGCTCTGATTCATATTTTCCGCCGCGGTTCCGGGTGCTCCGGTTGTCCGATATCAACTCTCTGCCCCAAACGTTCCTGCAAGAAATAATTTCAAAAAATCTTCTGATGAGACTGAGCAAATATATCTCCTATTTCTATTACATCCCTCTGCTGGTAAGCTGCTGCAATCTTCCGGAGAAGATTTCGTATGTGGAGGTGAACGGTCAGAAACTGCTTTATTCCGTGAGAGGGCCGGAGGATGGATATCCTGTTGTCCTGATGCATGGCAACGGGGGATCCCACAAGAGTATGGCTACCCAGCAGATACAACTGGCAAAAGCCGGATACAGAGTGTATTGTCCCGATTCGAGAGGGCAGGGGGCCAATGAACCTATAGAAGAATACCATTATGCCGACATGGCCGAGGATTGCTGGCAGTTCATTCAGAAACTTGGCCTGGAGAAACCGGTTGTCGGCGGGTGGAGCGACGGCGGTATCAATACTCTTCTCCTTGAGATGGCCCATCCCGGGACTTGCGCCGCAATCATAGTGGCGGGAGCCAACCTGTTCCCGGACTGCGGAGAAGGTTTTGAGGAGTTCAAGGCGTGGATTCTCGAACAGGGGACTCCTCTTGTGATGATGATGCTGAATGAACCGCATATCGAACCTGCCGACCTTTCCGCCATCAAATGCCCCGCGCTGATTACCGTGGGCGGCAAAGACCTGATTTCGGTGGAGCATACCGAGTTGATTGCGAATTCAATTCCGGGTTCGGAACTGATTGTCTTCAAGGGAGCTTCCCACAGCAGTTACATCAAGCGTAACCCCCGTCTCGGACGCGCTTCAATCGCATTTCTCAAGAAAAACTCCATATCTACATTGAAAAACTGAATTATGAAACGTCAACTTTTGATTATCAATTTTCTGATTCTACTGACATCCTGTTCGTCCGTCAGCCCGGACTGGGTTATCGGCCCCTTCGTACGTCTCTCCCAGGATGCCGTAATCAAGCCGGACACGACAAAAGTCTTCTTCTGTCCGATGCGCGGCGAAAGAGTCAGATGGCAGGAAAGTGACACTTTCAATCCTGCCGCCACGCTCAAGGACGGTAAGATTGTCGTTCTCTTCAGAAGCGAAGACAACAGCGCAACCGGCATAGGCTCCCGCACTTCAAGGATAGGATATGCCGAAACTGTGGACGGGGTGAATATGTCAATAGCCCCCGAACCGGTCCTTTTCCCTGCTGATGATGCTCAGAAGGATCTTGAATGGCCGGGAGGATGTGAGGACCCCAGGGTGGCCCGTACGGAAGATGGTCTGTACGTTATGCTCTACACATCCTGGAATCGTGACACGCCGCGTCTTTGTGTAGCGACTTCCCGTGACCTTGTGCACTGGGACAAGCACGGCTTTGCGTTCAGGGATGCTTACGACGGCAGGTTCGCCGATATGCCCTGCAAGTCCGCATCCATTGTGACGAAACTTGATGCAAATGACGAACTGGTCATAGAAAAAATAGATGGCAGGTACCTGATGTATTGGGGAGAGAATTTTGTCAATCCGGCGGTCTCGGAAGATCTTATCCATTGGACTCCGATGCTTGACAGGGATGGGAATCTGATGAGGATAATGGAACCCAGAGAGGGCAGATTCGACAGCGCTCTTACGGAGTGCGGACCTCCAGCTGTCCATACAAAAGATGGTATAGTTCTGATATACAACGGAAAGAGTGAGGAGACCGGAGCATACTGCGGTGGTCAGGCTCTTTTTGATTCGAAGAATCCTCTGAAGTTGATTGCACGTACTGACGAACCTTTCTTCGTTCCCGAGGCGGAATTTGAGAAGACCGGGCAGTATGTCGATGGGACTGTGTTCTGCGAGGGCCTGGTAAGATACAAAGGCGGCTGGTATCTCTATTACGGATGCGCCGATTCTTTCGTCGGAGCGGCCATATCCAGATAGGGATTCCGGTTTGTAAATTTCCGGGATGAAAATAACCGTATTGTCAGATAACATAGGGTCGGGAGTCCTGAAAGGGGAGTGGGGCCTTTCTTTCCACATCAAGTATGACGGGGGAAGAATCCTTCTGGATACCGGCGGTTCCGGACTTTTCCTGAAAAATGCAGGACTGCTCGGAATCGACCTTTCCGCGGTGGACGCCGCGGTCCTGTCCCACGCCCATTATGACCACTCTCTCGGAATGGGGGATTTCTTCAAGGCCAATGAGAAAGCACCGTTCTATCTCAGCCCGGAAGCCTCTGAGGACTGCTATTCCGGCCGGCGCTTCTTCGGCCGCTATATCGGCATCCCCCAAGGGGTTCTCTCCCGGTATGCTTCGAGGATACGCAGACCGTATGGTATAACTCAGATTCTTCCCGGAGCGTTCATCGTGCCGCACAGTACGCCCGGGCTTGAAAGGGTCGGGCGAAAATCCCGAATGTACCGCAAGCGGTGTTTCCTTGACTATCGTGTGGATGACTTCTCCCACGAGCAGACCCTTGTCCTGAAATCATCGGACGGACTCGTCATTCTCAACAGTTGTTCCCACGCCGGTGCCGACGTGATTGTGGATGAGGTGAAGAAGGCTTTCCCGGCAGATACGGTCAGTACCTACATCGGAGGGCTTCATCTTTTCCGACTGAACGATAGGGAAGTGACCGATGTCGCCGGGCGTATCAGGGATGCCGGCATCAGCGGGCTCTATACGGGCCACTGTACGGGGGAAAGGGCATATGAGATACTCCGGCAGGAACTCGGTGACTGTGTGCATCAGTTCCATTGCGGTATGGAGATTATGCCGACAAAGTTTTCGTGCCGGCACTGATTAGGGCCTGCCGCTATCTTCAGAAAGCCGTGACCGGGCTGATAATCGCAACATATCCGCCTCCGGCTGCCAGATGGACTTTGAGAGGCTTTGCGGTTTTTGCTGAAACGGTCTTGTGCGTAAGGTCGGTGGCGACTTTGTCGGCCTTTTTCCCGTCGGCCCAGTATTCGATGCTGACGGATTCCCTTCCGGTGAATCCCAGGTCTATGGTCACGTCGCGGGCCACCTCGTTGTTCATCACGCCCAGATACCATTTGTCACCGCTGCGTTTGGCAATGATGACGTATTCTCCCGGATAGCCCTCGATGAACCGTATGTCATCCCATTGGGTGGGGACAACCGAAAGAAAATCGGCTCCCGGCTGACCGAGCACGTTCGATGGGTGGTCGCAAAATACGGTGTGGGGACTTTCGTAGATGACGAATTTGGAGAGTTCCGCGCAGCGGGTGTTCATCATTGTCGAGGGGGATACCTGTTTGTGCTCACCCTGGGCCTCGTTCAGGAATGCTCCGGGAGTGTAGTCCATTGCTCCCGCCAGCATCCTGGTGAATGCGAGGGTGACGTTGTGGGACGGGGTGATGTTGTCAGACCATTTCGAGTATTCGCCCCCCATAACGCCCTCTCTCGTGACCTGATTCGGCCAGGTGCGGTCTATGCCGTCCGGGCGGTATGCGCCGTGGAAATTGACCATAAGGTGATGCTCGGCGGCGCATTTGACGATGCGTCTGTACCAGTTGACCATCTCCTGGTCGTTCCTGTCCATAAAGTCTATCTTGATTCCGGCGACTCCCCACTTCTCGTATGTGGCGAAGGCCTCCTTGTACGCATCGTTGCGGTTGACGTCATCCGAGTAGATCCAGACCCATATCTTCACCCCGCGCTCACGGGCGTATGAGATGATTTCCTGCATATCAATCTGCGGGGCATCCTTGACGATATCGGCCTCGGGCTCGTCGAAGGGACCGTACCACTGCCAGTCCACCAGCATATAGGGCCACCCCTGCGCGGCCGCTAGGTCGATGTATTCCTTTATCACCGGCATTTCCATTTTGACGTCTTCGCTCCACCAATTGTCCCACGCACTGATACCGGGCTTTATCCAGGACGGGTCCCCGATTGCGCAGGGAGGGTTGAGGCTGCGTATCATCTCGGACTCGATGAAGCGGCCGGGATTGTCCGCAACCATAATGACGCGCCAGGGGGTGTCCTGTTTCTCAAAGAATCGGGCGGCCACGCCGTTCTCATCCTCGCCCGGCAGCGGTGCAAGGCGGGAGATGATGGAGCCTTTCGAACCGGCTGCGAACCATCCCGGGAAATTGTCCAGGCAGGCATCTGAAAGGGCCAGCCAGTTGTCCCTGTCGATTTCAACGAGAAGGGGGAGAAGATCCACCTCTTCAGGGGTCATCTCCGCCACCGGGGTCTTTATGAACTGAGTTTCCTGCGAACCTGTGAAACTGCCGTCCGCATTGTGCCCGATCCAGGCATAGGACCCTGCAGGAACCCTGTATTGGGTGAGTTCGCGGGTAATCTTGCGGTCTCCGGGGCAATCCGAGCCGTACAGAGTGTATCTGAACGCGGCCCCTTCATTGTACACGCGGACTGAGATATCCATTCTGCGGCGGTCCTTCGCACTTTCACGGAGTTTGAGAACTGTCTCGTTATAAGGAAGTTCTATGTGTGAGTGCTTGTTTCTGACCACGGGGTCCCAGATGTCGGTGTGCTGCGTGACCTCGCCCGGCGCAACCAGTTCGAAGCCGTCGGACATCGGCTCCTCGCCCTTGAATTCGAAGCCGAGAGGGGAGCGGTCAATCAGTGTGCGTCCGTTGAATGAGAGGCTGTAACCGAGCGCCCCGTCCGTGCTGACCGTGACGGTGATGCGCGAGTCCGGGGAGGATACGGTTATGTTCTCTGCGGTGACGGCCTGTGCAACAAGGCCGAGTGTGATGAAAGTCGCAAGAATCTTTTTCATTGTCTTATTCTTATTCTTATTCTTATTCTTATTGTTTCTACAAATCTAACAAAAAAGATTCTTAAATTTGCATAGGACGTATTATGAACGATTCACTATGAGAACTAATCAGGATTATAAAAATGAGGCTCAGGCCGCATTCTACAAGGATTTGAAGGCCTGCAAGGCTGCGGAGTAAGGTGCCGACGATATGAAATTGACAAGGATATTGGCTGTGCTGTGCCTTCTGGCGGGGACTGTGTCTTATGCGGGACCCCGCGTCAAGGTGGCCTGCATAGGTGACAGCGTGACCTACGGCTATGGTCTGGAGAATCGCGACAACGATTCATATCCCGCACAGCTCCAGAAGCTTCTGGGAAACGGCTACGATGTCCGTAATTTCGGGCACAACGGAGCGACCTTGCTTCGTCACGGGCACAGGCCGTACGGGACATTGCCGGAATATGGGCTGGCCCTTGATTTCAAGGCGGACATTGCAATAATCCATCTGGGGCTGAACGACACTGACCCGAGGAACTGGCCGGACTGGTCGGAGGAGTTCATACCCGACTACAGGGCGCTGATAGATACGCTCCGGGCTGTGAATCCTGCCGTCAGAATCTGGATATGCAGGATGACTCCGATAATGCACGGGCATCCGCGTTTTCTCAGTGGGACCAGGGACTGGCACGCTCAGGAGCAGCGGGCGATAGAACAGGTGGCTGCAGGTGCCGGAGTCGGTCTGATAGACCTCTTTGAACCTCTGTCCGTCCGGCCTGATCTTTTTCCGGACAATCTGCATCCGGATGCGGAAGGGGCGGGGATAATCGCCCGCACCGTGTATGGTGCGGTTACAGGGGATTTCGGAGGACTTTCCGTATCTTCGATGTATGGCGACAATATGGTGATTCAAAGGGAGCGTCCGATTGTTTTCAGGGGGAGTGCGGACAGGGGAGAGAAGGTGAGTGTCTCTTTCGGGGGACGCCGCGGGAATGCTGTTGCGGGAGATGACGGACGGTGGTCGGTTGTCTTCGACCCGGAGCCGGCCGGAGGTCCTTTTGAGCTGGAGATTGCAGGAAAGGAGAGGACTTTCCACTACTCGAACGTTTGGGTGGGAGAGGTCTGGATATGTGCAGGACAGTCCAATATGGAGTTCAAGCTATGTCAGGGCAGTACTGCCGACGATGACATAAAGGAGGCGGGAAGCCAGTCCCGGCTCCATCTTTTCAATATGAAGGAGAACTGGCTGACAGGGGATTTCGAGTGGACTGCCACGGCCCTTGATTCTGTCAACCGTCTGCAATATCTGACCCCGGAGGGGTGGAAGATGAGTTCTTCCGAGACAGCCGCAGGATTTTCCGCTGTGGGTTACCATTTCGGAAGGGTCCTGGCGGACAGTCTGAACTGCCACGTGGGGTTGATAAGTTGTGCCGTAGGCGGCTCGACCACTGAATCCTGGGTCGACAGGAATGTGTTGCGCTATGAATTCCCCGAGATTCTCCACGATTGGAACAACGGGGATTTCGGACAAGGGTGGGCCCGCGGCAGGGCAAAGAAGAATATGTCCGCCGCCGTCAATCCTCTTCAGATGCATCCTTATCAACCCGGTTATCTCTTCGATGCCGGCGTCCGTCTTACGGACCATTGGAGCATCCGTGGAATCCTCTGGTATCAGGGTGAGTCCAACGCGCACAACATAGAGGCTCACGAAAAACTTTTCGAACTTATGTTGAAGAGTTTCAGACAGTATTTTGGGCAGAACCTTGCAGTTCAGGTCGTACAGCTTTCCGGGATAGGAAACCGTCCTTCCTGGCCCAAGTTCAGGGACAGCCAGAGAAGACTCGCTGAAAGCATTCCCGGTGTCGGCCTTACAGTCTGCTCGGATCTCGGCCACCCGACGGATGTCCATCCCAAGGCCAAGAAACCTGTTGGGGAAAGGTCTGCCGTTGGAGTCCTGCACGATGTCTATGGCAGGTCGGATGTCGTTCCTTCCGGCCCGGTTTATCGGAATTTCAAGGTTGAGGACGGCAGGTTGAGGCTCTTTTTCGACTATGCCGTGGGACTCTCCGGAAGCAGGACTTTTGAGGTCGCAGGCATTGACGGCATTTATCATCCGGCCTCTGTGACCATTGACGGACAGACACTGCTTGTGTGGTCCGATTCTGTCCCGAACCCTTGCGCAGTGCGCTACGGATGGCAGCCGAATCCTGTCGAAGCAAACCTGACCAATGTCTCCGGCATTCCCGCCTCCACTTTCAAGGATGAACGCTTCTGAAAAAAACAGTTTTATTATGCATAAACGAATCATTTGCTCTGCTCTTTTCTTTCTTGTTTTCTGCATCTCCGCCTTCGCGGACCGGCAGTTCCGCAACCACAGGTATGACGCAATCAACGTGATGCCCGTCCGGGAGGGGGACATAGTTTTCGTAGGCAACAGCATAACGAATATGCACGAATGGTGGGAGGCCTTCGGCTGCACGGACAACGTATTGAACCGGGGTGTGTCAGGTTGCGTGTCATCCGAGACCCTGGCCAACATAGGCGGCGTGGTCGCCGGCCACCCGGCGAAGGTATTCCTTATGGTCGGTACAAATGACCTTGCCGGAGGCTCGCCGGCATCTCCCTCCGAAGTCGCCGGAAACGTTGAGGAAATAGTTTCTCTCTTCAAAGAGAAAAGTCCCGGGACAGAACTGTATATACAGAGCGTTCTGCCCGTGGCTGAGGGCAACAGCCGCAGTTCGGAATCCATCATCGAACTCAATTCCCTATACAGGGAAATATGCAAACGGGAGGGGGTGACTTATGTTGACCTCTGGTCTCAGATGGTGGAACCGGGGACTATCCATATAAACCCGGCATATACGAAGGACGGGCTTCATCTCTATCCGGCGGGCTACAGGGTATGGTGCAATGCCATAGCGCCATACGTGGGAGCGGGGTGCATATATCCGGATGCTCCTGCCGATGATTTCGGCCTGGAAGGCAGTTATGCCATGAGGGCGGCCGCTTTCAACCTTCTGCCTGTTGATGGCGACGACATAGTGATGCTTGGGGACGAAATGATTCACGGGGGCGAATGGCACGAACTGCTTGGCAGTCCGAGAGTGAAGAACCGTGGTACGGGCTGGGGAGCCGGCGGGGCTCGGATTGAGTTGATAGAGAAGGAGATTCCCGCAATCTTCGGCCACGGCGAGGCTCCGGCCACCGTCTGCATCCACGCCGGTGCCACCGAGGTTTCGTCCAATTTGCCCGTCGATACATTCAAGGTCCGGTACAGGAGGCTTGTTGCTGCAGTGGCTGCTTCCGCGCCGGGAAGCCGCCTTGTTCTGATGTCGGTCTGTCCCGTATATCCCTCACACAACAAGATAGCGGACCAGATGGCGGTGAACTCGGCCATCGAGAAGATAGCAGGGGAGTATGGCGCTGACTATGTGGATATTTACACTCCTCTGTTCAATTGTGGAAAGGGAAACGGTCACTATGTGAACGGGAATTACGTGACGGCGAAAGGCTATCTTAAAATCAGTCGCATCTTGTCGGAAAAGCTCGGTCTGGACCGGACTTCTACGGTATATCAGACCCGAGAAAACGCATTTACCGGGAGAGGAAACAAGGGTGAGGTGCTTGCCACCCTGACGGTCTCTCCGGCAAAGAAAATGAAACTGCGCAGGATAAAGGTTGCTCTGGATGCGGAGGCCAGTGATGTCACCTGCCTTCAGGTCAGATGTGACGGAAAGATTCTCGGCTCTGTCAGGGTGAAGGAGGGAAAGAAGAGGTACAAGATTCCCTGCAGGGTTGTCGTGGATGAGCTTACAGATATTGAAATATGCGCTGATATTGCAACTGATGCAGTTGAGGGCCATAAAGTTACAGCCGATGTGCTGAAGTATAGGTCAGGTATGAGGTGGCGGCCTGTCGCTGCCGCCGGACAAGGTGAAAGGGAGATACTGCTCAAGCGTGTCAAACTTCTCGGTGCGGGGGATTACGGCTCCGTCGGTTACAGGATTCCGGCGATTGTCACTCTTCCGGACGGAACGCTGCTGACGACTGCTGACAAGCGCAAGTACAATGACCTGGACCTTCCGGAGGACATTGACGTAATTGCACAGCGCAGCACCGACGGAGGTGCTACCTGGTCCGACCCTGTCACGGTTGTTGAGGGACAGGGCTTCAACCGTGGATATGGTGATGCCGCTCTTGTAGTCACCGCGTCCGGGGACATCCTGTGTGCTTTCAGCGGCGGTACGGGGCTCTGGGCATCCACACCCGAAAATCCCCAGCGCAATTATGTCTGCCGCAGTGCTGACGGCGGCATTACCTGGTCTGAGCCGGAGGATTGCACGCCACGGCTATGGGGGGCTGCCGCGGACAATGTGGAATGTCGCACAGGACACAGCGCTTTCTTCGCTTCCGGACGCGGACTGCGTCTTGAGAAGGGTGAGCACGCCGGAAGGGTGATGTTTGTGGCAGCGGTTCATTCGTGGCAAACCAATCGTTTCGATAACTACATCTATTATTCTGATGATGAGGGTATTTCCTGGAAGGTTTCCAAGTGCGCGTTTCGGGGTGGGGATGAGGCCAAGGTAGTGGAACTGCCCGATGGAAAGGTGTTGCTGAGTGTTCGCAGGAGTGGTGAGAGGGGCTTCAATCTTTCAGAAGACGGCGGCGTGACCTGGGGGGAACAGGGAACATGGAAGGATATCTGCGTGAATGCCTGCGACGGGGACATCATTCCTCTCGGAGATTCCCTCCTGCTTCACTCCGTCCCCAATTCGATGGACAGACGCAACGTCAGCATATTCGTCAGCCGCGACAACGGACTCACCTGGCCATACTCGAAGAGTATGTGCCGGTATGAATCCGTCTATTCCGCAATGACCGTACTGCCGGACGGCACGATAGGGGTTTATCTTGAAGAGAATCCCAACGTCGAATTCGATATGTATTTTCTCAACTTCTCCGCCGAGTGGTTGATGAAGTGAGAAGCTTCTAAGTCAGATTCTTAATATTTGAATTCGTAGTCGAAATCAGCGCCTCCGGCACCGATTCTGAAGGTATGCACCTCTCCCTTTGCGGGCTTGATTGCAATCACATCGCAGCAGAGACTCTCTTCCACGTCGTAAGGTGCCCGTCTGGTGCCGGGCATCAGCTGGGCTTCCGTGCAGAATCCGAGCCCCTGTGTAATGAAATAGTTTACGTTCCTGTCGACTTCGTGCATATTGAAGTGGCTGTCGCCGCAGAAGAGGCCTATGATGTTGTGGCTCTTCTTGAGTTCGGCCAGAACGTCCATCATCCTCTCGTTGCTCTGGAGGTTGTATGGCGCAGGAGTGTTGTGCCAGCGTCCTTTCGGATGCGGCATATAGTGGCAGGCCACGAGTATGCTCATCTCCTTGGGTGTGTCATTCACGAGGTTCTTGAACCACTCGACCTGCTCGTCGTCGAATACATAATATTTGTCCTGCAGGGTGCAGGTGCCGCAGCTGTTGAGAAGTATGATTCTGAAGTTCTTCTCCGGAATGTCGTAGTAGTGGTAAACCTTGCCGGGGGTGAGGTGCAGGTTGCCGCCTGCCTTCTCCAATCCGGGTTTCTGGAAGAGTTCCTGAAAACGTTCCTCGCTGGTGACGGTCCCTTCTCCTCCGTCCCAGTCGTGGTTGCCGGGGACATAGAGGAAGATGCCGGGGAACTTCTTCATCTCATCGCTGATTCTGGTCAGTATGGTATTGGTGATATCCTTGCTGATGTGTGCAGGACCCAGGTTGACTCCTATGTCTCCCAGACAGAGCATAAAGTCGTAGTTCCAGATGTCGCTTGCATCGGCAATGTAGCCGATATGGTGGAATCTGTAGTCAGTGTGAGCGTGTACGTCGGTGAAGATGGGGAAGATGACAGTCTCGTCGTCTCCCTTCCACTCCATATAGCGGTCGTGAGCCTCGGTTACCTGGGGAACGACGAAGTCGGGAATCCTGTATTCGGGAGCCTGAGTGCCGTAGTCGCGGGGCAACTGTCCCTTTTCATAGAAATAGAGGTCAAGGCCCTGTCCTCCGTCCCGTTCCAGATATTGAAGCGTAAGCTTGTGCTTTCCTTTTTTCAGCATCTTTCCTGCGAAGGCGTATGCACAGTCATTCATTCCCACCAATGTGTCCCCGTCCACTATGAATCTTGAACAGTCATCAGAATAGAGCAGGAACGTATATTCCTTTTCTGCGGGAACGGTAAGGGTGGAGGTGAATTCCGCCAGAAAGTGATTCTTTTCGGGGGCCGTGTATTCCAGCAGTTCGAATCCTCTTCCCGTACCTGTCGCAGTCGGCTCGCCGAGGGTGCTGAAGTCCGGGAGTTCTTCGTTTTCGTATCCTTCCCAGATTTTGTAACTTACCTCGCCCTCATTGTATTTCGGGGTGCAGGCGCAGGCCAGGACCGCTGCGGCCGCAATAATTGTTTTTGAAAAAGTTGTCATATCGATGGATATCTTGTGTTTGAATCTTCAAATATACGCAAAACCATCGGCAAGCAGGCGGAAATCTCGCACATTTTTAATAAGGCTGTTTTCGGCAAGGAACGGAAGTGACCGGCATCCGCACCAGAGCCATTCCGACCATCACGAACGCCGCATTTATGAGAAGGAGTTCGTAACTTACCGTATATCCGAACGAAAGTATGAGCCACGTTTTCAGTGCATAGCTCAGGAACGGGGCGGCAATGCAGATTAAGGGAACGGCCCGGTCCCTTACAGGGGCCTTGCACATCATCCCGAAAGCGAACAGGCCCAGTATGGGACCGTATGTGTAGCTGGCAAGCAGGTAGACGGCACTGATTGCGTCCTGATTGTTGATTGCATTGAAAACGAGAATCACGGCGCCCATACATACGGCCATAGATGCGTGAACCCATTTGCGGGTCCGGTCAAGGGAGTTACCTTCTTTCTTTCTGTCCGCCTTTAGGATATCTATCGTGAAAGAGGTCGTCAATGCCGTGAGGGCGGCCCCTGCGGTGGAATAGGATGCGGCGCACAGACCGAGCACAAACAGGAACACTGCCACTGACGGCATTCCTTTGGAAGCCACGACCGTCGGAAAGAGATTGTCCGTCGATCCGGACAACCCTGATATCACATCCTCTGCCGGTGCTCCTTTGGCTCCGAAAGTCTCAAGATTGAAATACCGGAGCATCAGAACGCCCAGCATAAGGAAAAGGAATATTATTACGAACTGGACGCCGGCGCCCAGAAGGACGCTCTTTGCGGCTTCTTTCGAGTTCCTGCAGGAAAGGTTCCGTTGCATCATATCCTGGTCAAGACCATTCGTGGCAATCACAAGGAAGATGCCGGCTATGAACTGCTTCCAGAAGAACAGGCCGTTCTTCGGGTCGTCGAAGAAGAAAATCCTGGAACACGGGTCGTCTGCCACCGCCCTGCACATCGAACTGAAATTCATTCCAAGTGCGCCCGCCATCGTGACAATGCAGATGATGACTGCGGAAACGATGCATAAAGTCTTGAGCGAGTCAGTCCAGATGACGGTCTTGACTCCACCCTGGGACGTATATAGGAAGATAAGGCTGATTGAGACGATGATATTGACGGTGAACGGTATTCCGAGAGGTCCGAACAGAAGGTTCTGAAGCACGATGCATACCACGAAGAAGCGGACTGACGCCCCGAGCATCTTGGAGATGAAGAAGAACCAGGCCCCGGTGGCGTGTGTTGCCCTGCCGTATCTGTCTTCCAGATATCCGTATATTGAAGTGAGATTTTTCCTGTAGAACAGCGGGACCAGGATATAGGCTATCACTGCATAGCCGACGGCAAAACCGAGAATCATCTCAAGATATGAAAAAGACTTGGTGATGACCATCCCCGGAACCGAGATGAAAGTCACACCCGAAACAGGCGCGCCCACGGCCGCAATCGCGGCTATCAGCCAGGGCGTCCGGCGGTTGCCGAAGAAATTGCCGCCTCCGGTATTGTGCCTGCTGAAACGGGAGATGATGAAAATAAGGACGAAATATACGAGGATTGCCGCAAGGGCTACTGCAGGTGTCATTCGGCTTACAGGTTTTCAGTATATCTTGAACGTCTCTATCGAGTGGTGGCCGATGTGTAGCCTGATGTCTGGGCCCGTGCAGGGCAGAGACTCCAGTTCTTCTTCCACCAGATTGCATCTGACAACTTTCCGTGCGGCGAAAGGAAGATTTACGGTTATATCCTTGTCGACTCCTTCCATCTCAACCAGTCTGAGGATTACCGCATCCTCATTGTCTGCCTTTTTCATCGTGGAAACCCATACGAGAGGGTCTGATATTTTCAGAAAACTGTCGGTGGAGGGGGCGGAGCCGCCCTTGTTTTTCTTGACTGTGACGTGCAGGGGATGGTTCTCCTCCAGAGCCGTTGCGCAGCCGTTCTCCCATCCTTCGGGATGAGTGGTTATGGAGAAATGGAAATCGTGGGTCCCTGCCTGATGGTACCAGTTGCCCTCACTGTGACAACTCTTGTGAGAGGAAAGCAGGATGCCCTGCAGCACAGGATAGTCGGCAACTTCGTGTGACGGGTCCTCCCAGTCACATACGGTCACGCACGATGACATCGTGAATCCGAAACCGTTTCCGTTGGCAGAAATGAAATTCAGCACTTCCCTGGGATGCGAATCTTCCGGATGGAAACGGTAGCTGCCCTGGCCGGTATAGCCTCCGGGACGCATCTTCAATTCGTCGCGTCTAACGTGAGACACGGCCATAGGCACTTCATAGCAGATGTCGCTCGAATCGGTTTTCATATCTAAAGGGAAGAGGATTCTGTACTGTCTGTTGTGCTCTCCCGTGAAATTCTCAAGCCTTACGTCGAAGTCTATCTTCTTTTTGGAATGGTGGATTGTGATTCGTTGGATGATGTCGGCAAACTTGTCGTGGTATGTGTTTTCAAACGTGACGTAAAACTTTCCGTTGGAAACGACCCGCCACTCTGATTTTTGCGAACCGGCCCTTTCCATGCCGTTGAAAGGCACCTCTATGTCGGTGATGCGGAGGAACTCTCCGGCTCCGTTACCCCGGTATTCGGCGTTCAGGATATCTCCGAGAGCGAATTTTTCGTGCTCAATGACATTCTTGCCGAGTTGCTTGTCATACAGTCTGACAATTCCGCCATCCCCGAGCACCACGTCGTAATATGCGTTGGAACACCAGTTGTCGCCCAAACGCACCTCTTCTTTTGAAAGATTGTCCGCAATCCTGCCGGGAACGGTCCAGAAACGCATATATCCGAATGCCGGGACTTCCGCAGCGAAGCGTACGAAGGTGGAGTCGTTCCTTGAAAACGTCTCCGACCGGACTGTATGATTGTTGCAGTCCCTGACCGTGCGCGGCGCAGACCCGCTGACGGGGACCTCCACAAGGGATGTTCTGGTCCACGGAAGGTCATTGAATATTATTATATCTCCATTGCCGCCCTCCACAGTCGCTGTCAGGGTTTCCAGTTGCTCTTGCAGGACAGTCTGTCCGACAGTCCGCCCTACTGCCAGGGAATCGGCGAAGATGGCATCCGTTATCTCTCCGTGCTTGCCTCCAAGACCATGGTCGGGATAGATTGATGCCATCCATCCCCTGTCCAACTCCGCTTTCGGATAATCTTTCCCGGAGAGGTGGTTGACGGTGGAATAAAATTCTGCCGCCGGGAGAAGGACTGATGCTTTCCGTTTATCAAGAGTCTGTTCATAGTGAGCGGGACCGTGGATATAGAGCCATAGGTCTGGCCGCTCTCCATAGATGTCCGGAATATTCGATTCAGGGGTCACCACTTCCTCAAGGTATGCATCGGTGGTGGAGTACTTCATACGCGGAAGCGGAACTTCCGACTTTGATACGATGTCGTTCCACTCATTGATGAGTTCTGTATATGAGTCCGGGGTTGCGGCATCATTGCTCATAAGCACGGCATAGCAGGGGGAAAGGTGGCGGGTGCTGTAATAGGTGTCCCAGAGTCCAAGCCTTTCGTGGACTTTCCGGAATGCGTTGATTACGCCTCTGTCAAAGAAATGCAGGACGAATTTCTCCCATCCATAATGCCCTAAGGAATATGTGAGCACACTGGTGCCGTCGGGACTGAACCAGTCGTAGAGACCTTCTGCGTGACGGGAGATGAACAGATTCCTGATTCCGCTTTTTGAAAGTATCTGCGGCATCTGAAGGGCTCTTCCTGGAACATCCATATTGGAGGCGGTGAAATCATCGCAGCCGGGAAGGTTTTCACGTATCCACTTCCTTCCATAGTAAGCCTGCCTGACCAGTTGCTCGCCGGAGGAGAGGCCCTCGTAGGGTTGGTTGTATGTCGCTCCCCATAGGAACCGGCCTTCCTTGAATCTTTGTATCACTTCGTCCTTCCTTTCAGGGCAGGCCTCCAGAAATTCCATCAGATTGAGGGTCTGCTCCATCTCGAAAGTGAACCCCGGGTCGGTTTTCATCATTTCGAGTGCGGGGATGACGATATTGTCTATCCTGTCTTTCCGGCAGTAGTCGGGCGTGTCCATCCAGGCGATATCCTGATGGGATGCTTGGAGAAGATGTATCTCCCCGTTTCTGAAATATCCCCAGTCGCTGTTTATGGGTGCCTCCACGCTCAGAGACGAAGTGACCTTGCCATTGACCGTACATTCCAATATGTTCTGCTGTCCGACCATCGGGAGCCACGCGGTCACACTGTCGGGTCTGGATGTGCAGTTGAAAGGCAGCTCTTTACCGTCAAGAATCAAAGAGACTTCCCGGCCGGTGGAGAGGACAATACCTGAAAGTACTTTCAGATGTCCGTCCTGTTGTTCATAGGAGAGGGGAGATATCGGCTCCACCTTGATGACTGTCTGTGCCTGCAAGGAGGCCGCCAACAATATGGCTGGAATCAGAGTAGGGATTTTTTTCATATCGTGTAGAGAAATAATTGCATCCGGCTTCTACAAATATACTCCATATCGGCCAAATATTGATAATGATGACTAAATTTGTAATTATGTATAGAAAATCAATTTTACTTTTTGCGCTTCTGTCTTTGTGCGCAGTGGCTTTTGGACAGACAGGATATGTCGTGATAACGGATTATGTGAAGGCGGGAACGGGGGAGGACGTGAGCGCTGCAATCCAGTCTGTGATAGACAAAAACCCAAACAGGACCATCTACTTTCCTGATGGAGAGTATGTTATCGGGCAGCCGCTCCTTACTCCTGCGGACCCCGGGAGAAGCGTCTCCCTCGAATTGTCCAACTATGCCGTGCTCCGTGCATCGGACGACTGGAATTCCGATGAGGCGATGATACGTCTCGGTGGGAAGAACCCTGCAAACAACATCCGTCAGAACGGCAGCAACTACTATCTCTCCGGAGGAATCATCGACGGCAACCACAAGGCTGACGGCATATCGATTGACGGAGGCCGGGAGACGGTTGTCCGCAACTGTTCCGTCAAACACGTGCGGACGGGCCTCCATATCAAATATGGTGCGAACAGCGGCTCGTCGGACTGCGACATTCACGACATCAACATCGTTTGTGACTACCGACCTGACTGTACGGGCATTCTTGTCGAAGGGTATGACAACACCTTCACCAATATCCGCATCTCCGGGGCCCTGATCGGAGTGAGGCTCGTCAGCGCGGGCAACTATCTGAGGAATATCCATCCTCTCTTTTACAATTCGGAGAAGGACTATGAGCAGAGCATAGGATTCCTGTGCGAGAGTGACAACAACTGGTTCGATTTCTGCTATTCGGACCAGTTCGGGACGGGATTCCAGAACAGCGGGCAATACAGTGTACTGGACAACTGCTTCGTATTCTGGTATGCCAAGACAGGGAAGCGCCATACCGCTATCAAGACAACCGGGGAATTCAATCTTACCGTGACGAATTTCACCGCCGGAATGGGCGGCTGGAACGTCGCATCGGAGGCGAATCTGGTTCTTGATGCGGCACAGCCAGGGGGCAGGGGAGTCTTCAATAACCTTCATATTTCCGAGCCGGAAATTCTTTCAGATACGAAATATCTTGAGTATGTCAAATAATGTTTTTTTTTATCCATTCGGACCCGGCGTTGAAGCCTTCACCACTATGCGCGAGGCCGAACTCCCTTATCCTGTCCTTTGCGGACATCAGGTTCACGGGTACAAGGTTGGCGTGGTCAATCGTGAAGGGATGACGAGGGAGGATTTTGATGGCTATGACGCCCTGATCACCAATCTTCCGGCTGCAATAGGCGTCAGAACAGCCGACTGTATCCCCGTGCTGTTGCACGACCCTGTCAATAAAGCCGTTGCGGCGATTCACGCGGGATGGAAAGGGACGGTTCAGAAGATAGTGTTCTACACGATTTCGAAGATGGCCGCCACATACGGGACAGATCCGCAGAATCTGATTGCGGCAATCGGCCCTGGCATCGGAATGGCGAGTTTCCAGGTGGGGGAGGAAGTGGCTCAGTTCTTCAAGGAGGTCGGAATCCCTTTTGATGTCTGTTGGAGATGGGACGGTCCACCTGAAGCCGGAACGATGAAGGGCGGTCATCACATCGACCTCAAGGCGGCCAACAAGTGGCTTCTGCTGCGAACTGTATTTTCCCTTCGGCGCCCTCTTGGCAATTAATAATACACGGTCCGGAAGCATCACCCGTCCGGTAGAGGAATAAATTGGTGATATGCCTGATTATTTCGTAAATTGCGGAAGAAAAACTCAAAAATCAAGAATGTTTATGAAAAGAATCATCTCATCTCCGGCGGCTCCTGCCGCCATAGGCCCATATTCGCAGGCTGTGGAACTTGACGGCACTCTTTACATATCCGGGCAACTTCCCGTAAATCCTGAAACCGGTGAAATCCCCGTGGGAATCGAGGCTCAGACGCGGCAATCCCTGTCCAATATAATGGCTATCCTGAAACAGGCGGGTCTTGGTGCGAACAATGTGGTGAAAACCTGCGTGCTGCTTCAGCATATCAGCGATTTCGGGGCGATGAACGCCGTCTATGCGGAATTTTTCCCGGAAGACAAGCCGGCAAGGGTCTGCTATGAAGTGGCGGCTCTCCCCAAGGGGGCGCTCGTTGAAATAGATGCCATTGCGGGATAAGGTTTGAAAATAGAAAATTTAGAAAATGTAAGGGTTTTGTTTCTTATTTTCTAAATTTGTAAGTAAATCAGGATGGGAATTCTGAACAATTAACTTTATATCAAAAATATGCAAAGACGTGATTTTTTGAAGGCATCTGCCATAGGTATGGCCGGTGCTATGGTAATGCCGAAAATGGCTGCCGCCGCTGGCTTCTCTGCTCCGGCGAAGTCGAAGTCGGCCAATTCCAAGATCAACCTCGGCTTCATCGGCCTTGGTCAGCAGTGTATGTATCTGATGAGCAGCTTCATCGATATGGATGACGTCCAGGTGGTCGCCGGCTGCGATGTCTATGACATCAAGCGCAACCGCTTCGAGAAGGCTGTGACAGAGTTCTATCAGGGAAAGGGAAAGAAGAAATGTGCTCCCGCTATGTACGAGGACTATCAGGATCTTCTCGCCCGTCCGGACATTGACGGTGTCGTGATTGCAGTTCCTGACCACTGGCACGCAATCATCGCCATCGCCGCCTGCAAGGCAGGGAAGGATGTCTATCTGGAAAAACCTATGACCCTCACCGTCTATGAAGGCAAGCAACTCGTGAAGGCCGTCCGCAAATACAACCGAATCCTCCAGGTTGGAAGTATGCAGCGCTCAAGCGATGAATTCATCCACGCCGCCAACGTTGCCCGCGAGGGAGACCTCGGCAAGATTCACAAGATGGAAGTGTTCGTGGGCCGCTGGGAAGGCAAGCCGTTCCCCGTTCCTCACAACTTCCCCGCACAGACTCCTCCTGCGGGTCTCAACTGGGATAAGTGGCTCGGTCCTCTGGATCCTGACAAAGTCACTTACTTCCCTGACATAGACCCGCTTCTCAATGCCGAAGGACGCGAGGACTGCTGGGGTGCCTGGCGCTGGTACAAACCCACAGGCGGCGGTTATATGACCGACTGGGGCGCTCATATGTTCGATATCGCACAGTGGATGGTGGGCAAGGATCTTACGGGTCCCGTTGACATCATTCCTCCCGGATACAGTTACTACAAGAACCTCACGTACAGGTATGACAACGGCATCGAGGTTGAGGAGACAACCTTCGACGAGCACGGACAGGGTGTGAAGATCTACGGAGAAAAAGGCTGGCTTGCCGTTCACCGCGGAATGCTCTACGCTTCAGACCCCAGGTTTGAGATGAAGAAGGGTGAGAAGAAAGAAGGCCCTTACGAGTCCTGCTCTCCTCATCACAGGGCATTCATCGATTCAATGAAATCTCGCATCGACCCCAATGTTCCCGTAGAGGTCGGACATTCATCCTGCACGATGTGCAACATCGGTATCATCGCAGGAGAACTCGGCCGTCCCCTTGTATGGAATCCTATCGTCCAGAAGTTCCAGGATGACCCTGAGGCAAATAAACTGATGCATTACCAATATCGCAGCGGATATGAGAAACTTCTTGAAGTCTAGCAGGTTCGCCGCTTTTCTGACTTTTATGGTTCTTGCTGTGCCGGTTTCGGCGCAGCAAGTTCCGTATATTCCCACACAGGAGAACATAGCGGCACGTCAGAAATTCTCCGAGGCCAGATTCGGGGTCTTCATCCACTGGGGCATCTACTCAATGCTTGCTGATGGAGAGTGGATTATGAACAACAATGACATTCCGTATGACGAATACAAGAACTTCGCGTCCGGATTCTATCCCTCCAGGTTCGATGCCCGCGAGTGGGTGCGTACCTTCAAGGCCGCAGGAGCAAAATACATCACCATCACTTCCCGCCATCACGACGGATTCTCGATGTTCGGGACCAAGGCCAGTCCGTACAACATAGTCGATGCAACTCCTTTCAAGCGCGACGTCCTCAAGGAACTGGCGGAGGCTTGTGCCGAAGAGGGCCTTACCCTGAACTTCTACTATTCCCATCTGGACTGGGGAAGGAACGATTACTATCCCCGCGGGAACACCGGTCACGAGGCCGGACGTCCGGACGGTGATGAGAACAGCTGGAACCACTACATCGATTTTATGTGCGCCCAACTCACCGAACTGCTGACCAACTACGGTCCCATCGGCTGTATCTGGTTCGACGGTATCTGGGACAAGACTCTCCCTGACCACAAGGCCCACGGGGAGCTCTGGCAGCTCAGGAGGCAGTATGACCTTATCCACTCCCTCCAGCCGGGATGTCTTGTGGGAAACAACCACCATCTGCCGGTATTCGAAGGAGAGGACATGCAGATATTCGAGAAAGACGTTCCTGGCAAGAATACGGCCGGTTTCTCCGGCACTTCCAAGGTGTCGGACGAACTTCCTCTGGAAACTTGTCAGACAATCTACAATGCCTGGGGATACAGCGTGACTGACCGTGAGTACAAGAGCCCCGAGTATCTTGTGAAGTACCTCGTGGAGACGGCGGGCAAGGGGGCCAACCTTTTGCTCAACATCGGTCCCCGTCCTGACGGCACTCTCCCCGAACAGTCTCTTGACAGACTGAAATTCATCGGCAAATGGCTTGAGAAGAACGGAGAAACAATCTATGGCACTCAGGGCGGATGTGTTCCCGAGCAGTCCTGGGGCGTCACCACCCAGAAGGGGAATAAACTGTTCGTGCACGTTCTCGACGCTTCCCGGACTGTATTCCTGCCTCTTGCAGTCAACAATAAAGTCATCTCATCCGTTACTTTCGATAGCGGTGTAAAAGTTCCTTTCACTCAGGTTAAAGAGGGGATAATTCTTACTCTTTCTCCTGCGGCTGACGGAGTCCTTGACAGGATTGTCACCCTGACTTTCAAAAATGATTTGCCTCAGGCAAGATAGCGGTGGAATCTAAAAGGATAATCTGGGAACGATGTTGTACCTGTGCGGAGGAGGTGGCGGTTGCCGCGCTTGGCAGGGCCTCGCGGGTCGAACTTTGCCAGGAGCTGGAAATTGACGGAGTCACCCCTTCGCGGGTCAATATTGAAAAATCCCTTCTTCAGGGCATACCTGTCAATGTGATGGTACGGCCCAGAGGAGGGGATTTCCTCTATTCTGAATCCGAGATTCTGAAGATGCTTGACTCGATTGCTTTGTGTGGGGATCTGGGCGTCTGCGACATTGTTTCCGGGGCTCTTGACGGGAAGGGGAGAGTGGATGAGCGAACCACAGAGCGTCTTGTCCGTCGTGCGGCCGACCTCGGTCTCGGATTTACCTTTCACAGGGCATTCGATCTCTGCCCTGACAAAGCGTCGGCCATTGAATCGCTTATCGCGTTGGGTTGTACCCGTGTCCTGACTTCAGGGGGCGCGGCTTCCGCTATGGAGGGGGCATCCGTCATAGAATCCCTTGTCAGGCGGGCGGACGGAAGAATCATCGTGATGCCGGGAGGCGGCGTAACTCCCGGAAACGTGGAGAGGCTGCGCGCGCTGACAGGGGCTGCTGAATTTCACGGAACCAAATTGTATTGATGATCGGATAAATGACAAATCGTGTAACATTTCTTGGTACAGGCACTTCGCAGGGCGTCCCTGTGATAGGGTGCGATTGTGCGGTGTGCGGCTCTTCGGATGAAAGGGACCGCAGGCTCAGGTCATCAGTTCTGGTCGAATATGAAAACCTCCGCATCGTCGTTGATGCCGGGCCCGACTTCCGCCAGCAGATGCTCCGTGCTGGTTCTCCCCTTATAGACGCCATACTGCTGACTCACCATCACATCGACCATACCGGAGGTCTGGATGACATCAGGGCCTTCAACCAGATTGAAGAACGCTCATTCCCCATCTACTGCGAGGAAATTGTTGAGCAGTCCCTGCGCAAGCAGTATTATTATGCATTCGCGTCCGCCAGATATCCCGGAGCCCCGATGTACGACATAAGGCGGATAACTTCCAATCCGTTTGAGATTGACGGTGTGGAGATTGTCCCCATAAGGGCGATGCACTACAGGCTTCCCGTCCTTGGCTTCAGATTCGGCGGATTCGCATACGTGACTGATGCCAATTACATACCCGAATCAGAGTTCGTGAAGCTTGAAGGGGTGAAGGTGTTTGTGGTTAACACCGTGAAGAGGGGGAAGCACATATCCCATTTTTCGCTTGGGGAGGCTGTGGACGTATGCCGCAGGGTGGGGGCGGAGAAGTCGTATCTTACCCATATATCTCACTTGCTTCCTCGTTATGCCGATCTGGCCGCGGAACTGCCGGATGGAATTCTGCCGGCTTATGACTGCCTTTCCGTGGAGTTCTGAATCTCCTCTGCGCAAAGTTTCACCTTGACGATTTTCCCTATCAGTGCAGGGTCGGCGGGGCGTCTCACGCTGATGTAGTTGTCGGTGTATCCGGAGATGAACCCGCCTTTTTCCGTGCTTTCGAACAATACTGAAGTATCCCTTCCGATGTTTGCCGCAATGAATTCAGAATGAAGACTTCTGCATAACTCCTGAAGTTTTGCGGCCCGTTCGTTTTTGATGAATTCCCTCACCTGGTCCTTTCTTGATGCGGCCGGTGTCCCTTCCCTGCGGGAATAGGGAAATACGTGCAGATAGGCCGGGCGGATCCGTTCAAGAGTCCTGACCGTCTCTTCGAAATCTTCATCGGTCTCTCCCGGAAAGCCGACTATGACGTCAATGCCGAAAAAGACTCTGGTGCCCCGTTCCTGAGGGCTCTCCATAAGATTGCGTACAAGATTGATTTTCGCTTCGAATTCCTCCACGGTGTAGCGGCGGTGCATCTGGCTCAGGGTTCTGTTGCAACCCGACTGAATCGGGATGTGGAAATGGGGAAGGAATTTGTGCCCTTCCCGGGCAATCCACTCTACAATCTCTCCGGTGAGAAGATTCGGCTCTATTGAGGAGATGCGGTACCGCTCGATGCCTTTCACCGCGTTCAGGGCTTTCAGCAGGTCGAGAAATTTCTCTCCGGTGGTTTTCCCGTAATCCCCGATGTTCACCCCTGTGAGGACGATTTCCTTTATGCCTGCTGCCGCCGCTTCCTCTGCCTGCTGCACAAGGCTGCCGATTGCTATGTTGCGGCTCTTCCCGCGGGCATAGGGGACTGTGCAGTAGGCGCAAAAGTAGTCGCATCCGTCCTGTACCTTGAGGAACGAGCGTGTCCGCTCTCCGGACGAGTATGCGGGGAAAACTGACTCTATCTCTCGTGTAGGGCATCTGTATGCCTTTCTTTCCCCGGCTCTTTTGAGATCCGTCACCAGGTCTGTAAGGCGGTCCTTATACTGCGCTCCGATTACGATGTCCACACCTTCGATGTTCAGAATATCATCGGCCTTGAGTTGCGCGTAGCATCCGGTGACCGCGATGAGGGCTTCCGGCGCCAGCCTGTGGAGCCTGCGGATGAGATTCCTGCATTTCTTGTCGGCGTGTTCAGTGACAGAGCAGGTGTTGATGAGGTATATGTCGGCTCTCGAGTACGGAGAGACGGTATTGTATCCAAGGCTGCAGAATCTGCGGGCCCAGGTGGATGTTTCGGCGTAATTGAGCTTGCACCCCAATGTTATGTAGGCTATGTCTTTCAATCAGAAATCAATTGTAACGGATGAACTTTCGGTTTTCCCCCCGACGGGAGGATTGTATTTGGTGACTGTTACGCGGCCTGAGGTTATACTGGGAAATGTTTTCCTGACAGCGGCGGAAATCCTGTAGGCCACGTTCTCCAGAAGGTTTGAGGGAATTTCCATCTCCCGCCTGACAATGTCGTAAATCATCGAATAGTCCACAGCATCGGCGATGTCGTCGGACATTGCGGCGGCGGATAGATCGTAGTCGTATTCGACATCCACACCGAAGCGGTTCCCTTCGGTCCTCTCGCTTTCCAGGCAGCCGTGAAAAGCCTTGAATTCCATCCCTGTCAGTCTGACCATCTCTCAGTCTCCATATTCTGCGGCTCTCGAGAGAGGCGCTACATCAAGCGTGGTGAAAATCTTCTCCTGATATTTGAAATAGCCTGTGATGGCAATCATTGCGGCATTGTCTGTGGTGAATCGCAGTTCCGGCAGGAATGTGGTCCATCCGCGCTTGAGCCCCTCTTCCCGGATTCTCTGTCTGAGGCCGCTGTTGGCGGAGACGCCTCCGGAGATTGCGACCTGCCTTATGCCTGTCTGCTTCACTGCAAGAATGAGCTTCTTGAGAAGTATGTCGATGAGGTCTTTCTGGAATGAGGCGCAGATATCCGCTTTGTGCTTTTCGATGAAGTCGGGCTCTTCCTTGAGGCGGTCCCGCAGGAAATAGAGCAGGGAAGTCTTGATGCCGCTGAAGCTGTAGTCGAGGGCCGGAATATTGGGTTTGGCGAACCGGTATGCATTTTCATCCCCCTCTTTTGCAAGCTTGTCGATGATCGGGCCACCGGGATAGCCGAGCCCCATATGCTTGGCGCATTTGTCGAAGGCTTCGCCCACGGCATCGTCTATGGTATGCCCCAGAATTTCAAAGCACAGAGGACTGTCAACACGTACTATCTGGGTGTGACCGCCTGAGACAAGCAGGCAGAGAAACGGGAATTCGGGAGATCGGTTTTCCTTTCCTTCTACCTTTACAAAGTGCGATAATATGTGGCCTTGAAGGTGGTTTACTTCAATCATCGGTTTAGATGATGCGAGGCTCAATCCCTTTGCGAAGGAGGTGCCTACAAGCAGAGATCCGAGAAGCCCCGGACCACGGGTGAACGCTATCGCGTCGATGTCATCCATAGTAACGCCGGCGATGCGGAGGGCTTCGCTTACAACGGGGACTATATTCTGCTGGTGGGCTCTTGAGGCCAGTTCAGGAATCACGCCTCCGTAGCGGCGGTGGACTTCCTGGGAAGCCATTGTGTTTGAAAGCAGGAACCCGTCTCTGAGCACCGATGCTGAGGTGTCGTCACACGATGATTCTATGCCAAGGACAGTTATTGCCATACGGTTTATATTTGTTGCAAAAATAGCACTTTTTCTCGTATCTTTGCAAGATATGCCACGGGTTAGGAAAATAGTATTTTCGATACTTCTTGGGCTGCTTCTGATTCCGGCGGCTGTTGTTATTTGCATACAGGTGCCTGTGGTGCAAACTGCCCTGTGCAATTTTGTGGCTGGAAGAGTGGCCAGGGAGGTCGGGGGGCAGGCCAGTATCGGGAGAATCTATCTTTCTCCTCCGAATTACCTGATTCTTAAGGATATCCTTGTCACTCAAAACGACGGCAGGGACACAGTGGCCCATATCGGGAAATTCCTCCTGAAGGTAAACGCCCCGTCGTGTTTCGGAGATAACCCACAGATACACCGTATAGCGCTTGAGAAGGGGACCCTGCATCTGGAACAACTGCAGCCTCTGCTTGCCAGGTTCGCGGCTCTCAAACCTGTTGCGGACCAATCGGAAACGGACACCCTTCGGGAGAAGGAAGGATTGCCGTTCAAATCCCTCACTTTGGATATGCTGCGCATAAGGGACTTCGACCTGTCAGTCCGCAATTTCAACAAGGAGCCGGTGGACAGAAGCAAGAGGCCCGTGAAACTTGACTGGGCCGATCTGCATCTTCAGGACATCAATCTGGAGATGAATTCCATAGTCATCTCGGATTCGATAACCTGCAATATCCGCAATCTTTCCGCAAAGGAATTGCACGGATTCGATATGAATACATTCCGCTGCGGAGTGGTGATGAAAGGGGATGGAATCCACATCGACGGGCTCAATTACAACGACGGATATTCCAATCTGGTGGCACCTCGTCTCGACCTGCTTTTCGACGGTTTCACTGCTTTTTCGGACTTCTGCAACAAGGTTACATTTGATGCCACCTTCGACAATACGTTCCTGGATTTTCGTTCCCTCAGGTATTACGGAGTAAAGGACGGGCTTGAACTGAAACTTTATGTAAACGGCCGTGTCGTCGGCCCTGTCAGTCACTTGGATAGTAAACGCCTTGATGTGTATACCGGTACTCGACAGACCCATCTCAGACTGGTCCCTCATATTGTCGGCCTCCCGGCGAGCAAGTCCACCAAGGCCAGCGTCAAGGTTAGCCTAACAACCAACTCCACTGATATCGCGCAGGTGGTATCGGAGGTTTCAAAAAACAAGAATTTCAACAGGAAAAAGATTTCGCGTCTCGCGCCCGGGGAAAGAATCAGTTTCAGGGGATCACTTGACGGTCTCTTTACCGATTTCGTGGCTTACGGAGCCCTGGAAGGGGAGAACCTCGGTACGGCTGACGTCGATATCATCTGCCGTGCCGACAAAGAGAGGGGCTATACGGTGGACGGATATCTGGAGACGGAGCGGTTCGACCTGGGGCTGCTTCTGCAGAGCAAGGCGATGGGCCCTCTTACCTGCAGTGGACAGGCCACGGTATTCACGGGTAAGAACCTTGACGTGCTGATGGACAACCTGTCTGTGGATTCCTTCTCTCTGTCAGGCCGGGAATTCAACGATATGGAACTGGCCGGCAGATTCTCGAACGGAGGCCTCAAACTGAATATGAATTGCAATGACGACTGGGTCAAATTCGGATTGAGGACTGAGATAGACAAACTCTCTCTTGAGAACACTGCCCTCAGCCTTGGAATAGACGCCCTGGAATTCTACCAGGACTCCACCCGCTATCAGTTGGGGGACATCCTTCTGAGCGCCGAATCGGAGCCGGAAAGGGGATCTTCCCTCCATCTGTCTTCCTCATTTGCCGACCTTGGATTCGACAGTGACAGGGATTTCGCCCATTTCTTCAACAGCCTGTCCCGGCGCGATTATTCTGACTTGAGAGCCGGGATTTCACTTCTTTTCAAAAATTCCGAACCTCTGTTCAATGTATTTGTCCCCTCCCTTTTCATTGAGCGCGGAAGTTCCCTGACATACGAATACTCTCCGGAAGAGTTTGGCAACGCCATCCTGCAATCCGAACTTGTCGTCTTCGGCAATACGTATCTGAAAGATCTCACAGTAAGGACGGTTTCAGACTCTCTTGATAACGTGAACGTGAAAATACTCTCCGACCTGATCAGGTGCGGCAGCCTGGATTTCCAGTCCGCAAGAGTGGATTTGGATGCCTTCAATGACACTTCCCGTACTTTTGTGGGGAGAATCAATGGGTCGCAATTCCTTTTCGGTGGCCATAAATGGGGCTTTCAGTCCGATACGGTGACCGTATGCGGAAAGGATGTCAGGGTGGACAGTCTCGTGCTTGCAAATGCCGGCCATTCGATTGCGGTGGATGGAATTCTATCTGATAGAATGGCAATGAAACTGAATGATATCGACCTGTCCCTGTTAGAGTCCCTTTTCGGCAACTCGGTCAGTCTGGGAGGTTCGTTCAACGGGGAGTGCAGTATTGTCAACTTCTTCGGGGAGAACGGGGGAATTCTGGCAGATCTCAGAGGCGATTCCCTTACAGTGAACAGACGCCTTTTCGGTGATATGGAAATCCGGGCTCTCTGGAACACAATCGACAGCAAGGTGGATCTCTCGCTTGAAAACAGGCTGGATGGTGAACTACCCCTTTCTGTCAAAGGCTCATATTTCCCATCAGGAGGCAACATTGACCTGAATGTGGCTCTGGACAGATTGAATCCGGGCCTTTTCGAGCCGTTCCTCGCGGGGGTGGTTAAGGATCTGGACGGAGCCTTGAGCGGAAATCTGACTCTTGCCGGGCCGAGGGACACTCTCACGCTCTCCGGGGAAGGATGCCGGATGGATGGCGTGGGGTGTACGCTTGTCTATACCAATGTGCCATACATAATCGACGGTCCGTTCTCAGTGGACAATTCAGGAATCCGGCTCGACGGTCTGTCCATCTATGACAGGGCAGGGAACCGCGGACAGGTAAGCGGGGGAATCCTCTTCGACAATCTGAAGGGGATGAAACTCAATACCAGGATAGCGGTGGACAACCTGATGGCTCTGAACACCACTTTCAAGGACAACTCCACTTTTTACGGAAAGGCATATGCTTCCGGTTCGGTCCATCTTGGAGGCGGGAGCAAGAACCTTCTCCTTGACATCTCTGCGCGTACTGAGGAACATACTGATATTCACATACCCGTAGGTTCATCCGGAAAGGAGGTTCAGTCTCTTCTGACTTTCATCCCGAGCCGGAAGACGAAAATCAGTGCCTTCGACTCACTGATTGCAATCAGAACCGCGGCCGGGAAGAAAGCTTCGGGGAAAGGTCTGGACCTCAGGCTGAGAGTCGAGGCGACCCCGCTCGCTAAGGTGCAGCTTGAGATAAACCGTTCAACCGGAGACATACTTAAAGCATCCGGTGACGGGAAACTGACCATCAGGGCCGGGGCCGGGCAGGGTTTTGACATAAAAGGGGATTATGTGGTGCAGAACGGAAGTTATCGTTTCACCCTGGTGGGGGGAATGCTCTCCAAGGACTTCGTGATAGAGCCGGGAGGTACCATCTCGATGAACGGAAACATTATGGAATCCCAGCTCGATTTGATTGCCAAATATCGTACAAAGGCTTCTCTCTCCACGCTGATTGCGGATACATCTTCCGTGGGTCCGAGAAGAAACGTGGAATGCGGCATAGGCCTAACGGGGAGACTGTCGAATCCGGAACTCTCGTTCAGCGTGGATATTCCTGACCTGGACCCCACTTCAATGAGCCAGGTGGATGCGGCCCTAAACACTGAGGAGAAGAGGATGAAACAGGTCCTCTCTCTCCTGCTTTCAGGCAGTTTCGTCCCCGAACAGAACGGAGGAATCGCCAATACCTCGACCGTTCTCTATTCCAACGTGACTGAAATAATGGCCAACCAGTTCAACAATATCTTCAGGCAACTTGAGATTCCGCTCGATTTCGGTTTCAACTATCAGCCGTCTTCCGACGGCAGGAGTCTGTTCGACGTTGCAGTCTCCACCCAGTTGTTCAACAACCGTGTCATCATCAACGGCAACATAGGGAACAGAAAGAACACCACATCCAACTCCAGTGACATTGTCGGGGATGTCGATGTGCAGATAAAACTCAACAAGACCGGAAAACTCCTGCTCAATCTCTTCAGCCATTCGGCGGACCAGTACAGCAATTATCTGGACCAGGCCCAGAGAAACGGCGCCGGACTCGTCTATAAGGAGGAATTCGACACGTTCCGTGAGTTGTGGAGGAAGATGTTCTGGAGCAAGAAACGCCGTGAGGCGGAGGAACGGAAAATCAAGGAGGAAATGGAGTTGAAATGAAAAAAGGCAGATTGTTTCTGATTCCCACACCATTGGGAGATTATTCACCGGAGCTGGTTCTTCCCCGTCCGGTGATGGAGACCATAGCGTCAATAAACCTCTATTTTGCAGAGGAGGTGAGGACTGCGAGACGTTTCCTTTCGGCCGCAGGGTTGAAAGGGCATATCGGTGAGATTGAATTCCACGAAATCAATGAGCATTCCACAAGCGAACAGATTGCCGCACTGGGGCGCCTGCTTGGGGAGAGAGACGCGGCTCTTGTCTCAGAAGCCGGCCTTCCGGCCGTGGCGGATCCGGGAGCGCAACTTGTGTCAATTGCCCACTCGATGGACGTGGAGGTAATCCCGATGGTCGGGCCCTCTTCGCTGATGATGGCCCTTATGTCTTCGGGTCTGAACGGGCAGTGCTTTGCCTTTGCCGGATATCTCCCGGTGAAGCAGGATGCCAGAAAAAACGCAGTTGCAGAACTTGAAAAGGTCTCCGCCCGTTTGTCGCAGAGCCAGATAATAATAGAGACTCCCTATCGCAACGATTCCCTTCTGGCGGACCTGCTTGCCGTTCTCAAGCCTTCCACCCGTCTCTGCATTGCGGCTGACATAACCCTTCCGACACAATTTATCAGGACTATGACCGTTTCCGGATGGAAAAAGAGCATCCCGACAATCGGCAAGCGTCCCTGTGTATTCATTTTTCTCGCATGAAAGAATTCGACATATCATTTCCGATAAAGCACACGCCTTCCGATGAAGAGCTGATTTCAGCGGCGGCAAGGGCTCTCGGTGTTGCCAAGGCGAAGGTTGCCTGCGCACGCATTGTCCGTCGTTCCCTGGATGCCCGCAACGATATTGTTTTCCGCTATAGGATTCAGGCCGCCGCCCTGGGGGAGGAAGTGGAGGTTTATGCTCTTCCGGAATACCGTAACGTGGCCTCTGCCGCGCCCGTAATCGTTGTCGGGGGCGGCCCTGCCGGGATGTTCGCATCGCTGAGACTCCTGATGGAGGGGAGGCGCCCCGTTATTCTGGAACGTGGAAAGGATGTCCATTCCAGAAAATCCGACCTTGCACTGCTCAACAGGGAGGGGAGAGTCAACCCCGATTCCAACTACTGCTTCGGGGAGGGCGGAGCCGGAACGTTTTCGGACGGCAAGCTTTTTACCCGTTCCAACAAAAGGGGGGATATCCGCGAGGTGCTGTACCAGCTTGTCCGTTTCGGTGCGGATGAAAGCATTCTGACCGAAGCGCATCCCCACATAGGCAGTGACAGGCTTCCGAGGATTGTGGAGAACATACGCAACTGCATCACTGAACACGGAGGGGAGTATCATTTCGGAGAGAAGGTCATTGACATAGAGCCATTCGTAGGGGCTGCGGGGGACAGATGGCGTGTTGTCTGCCAGGGAGGAGGAGTTTATTCCGCTCCCGATGTAATCCTTGCCACAGGCCATTCTTCAAGGGAAATCTACAAGCTTTTCGATACGAAGGGATGGCTGTTGCAGGCGAAGGGATTCGCTCTCGGCCTGAGGGCGGAGCACCAGCAGTCCCTGATAAACAGAATCCAGTATCACGGTAAGTACCAGCCGTGGATGCCTGCCGCGGAATATTCCCTGGTCGAGCAGGTCGAGGGCAGGGGAGTCTTCAGTTTCTGTATGTGTCCCGGGGGGATTCTCGTGCCTGCCGTGACTTCGGACGGAGAACTTGTGTTGAACGGTATGTCGGGCTCAAGCCGCAGTTCCCGCTGGGCCAATGCCGGAATTGTATGTTCCGTTGAACCGGAAGATGTCCCCGAGTTCGAAAAATACGGTCCTTTCGGCCTGCTGGAGTTCCAGCGTTCCGTGGAACGGGGGATGTTCAATTTCTCATCATCCATAAAGGCCCCCGGGCAGAGGATGATGGATTTCTGCCGGAGAAAGGATTCCGCCAATCTCCCCGCATCGTCCTACCAGCCCGGTGTACTTAACGCTCCTCTTTACGAAATGTTGCCGGAATTTGTCTATTCCAGACTGCGCGTGGCTTTTTCCGAATTCGGCCGCAAGATGAGGGGGTATTACACCAATGACGCACTGGTCCTTGCAGTTGAGTCAAGGACGTCTTCTCCTGTGCGCATTCTTAGGGATGAAAAGACGATGACAGCCACAGGCTTGGACGGACTTTACCCCTGCGGGGAAGGTGCCGGTTATGCCGGTGGGATCGTTTCAAGTGCTGTGGACGGAATATCAGTGGCAGCCGCCATTGCAGGATGAGCAGTCGCCTCCGCAATTGTGGGCCCGCTCTCCGTGCAATCCTTCCTCAATCTCCTTTTCCGTCGCTTCTCTGACTGCGGTGATTTCTCCCGTGAAGTTCAGGACTTTGTCGGCCAACTCGTGGTTGAAATCCATCTTTACCGTATCGGCCCCTACTGAAATCACCTTGCCGGGCATCACGCCGCCGGCCTGGTTCATCATAGGGATGACGCTGCCTTCGAAAAGGATGTCGGTACGCACTTTTCCGTCCTGCTCGAATAGCTTCAGAGGAAGGTCCACTATTGCCGAAGGGTCACTCTTGCCGTACCCCTCCTCGGGAGAGAGAGTGAATTCGAAACTGTCCCCCGGTTCCTTTTCTTTTATGTATTCCTCGAACTTGGGCAGAAGATAGCCCATTCCGAATATGAATTCCAGAGGGTTTTCCCTGTTGGCCTCATCCTTCACCTGCCCATCGACAATAAGCCTGTAAGTCAGGGAGACCACTTTCTTGTCTTCAATTTTCATAATCTTTGAACTCCGTTATTTTGTTATATATTCTCTTGTTATAAATCCTTACCGGGTAGCTAAGGCCGCCTTCGGCTATCTTGATGGCCCTGGAGTCGGAATTGTCCACTATCAGCCAGTAGTTGCAGAGCGGGATGTAGGTGTTCCTCAGGTTTTCGATGCCTTGGCGATATCGTCTGAGGATTGTCTCCCTCTCTATGCCGTGTCCTCCGGCCGCCACCCTGAGAGCCACTCTTTTGATAGCCAGTTCAGGGTTCCTGAGCCAGAAAAAGACCACAATCACCATATATCCCTTGTCCTGAGCATCCACTATGGTCTTTACGAGGCTTCTGGTGGCAAGGGTTGTCTCTATGCCGAAATCCTCGTTTTTCTCAATCAGTTCGTGCACTCTGTCCATCATCAGGCGGCTTGCCCTCAATGCTTCTTTTTCAGGGTGTTCGGGAGAGAGCCTTTCCGCAATCTCATCCGCGTTGACATATTCGTCGAGGTTCAGCATATCGGGCAGAATGGTGTACGTGGCGGTAGTCTTGCCCGCCCCGTTGCATCCTGATATGATGTACATTCTGGCCATATCCCCGCAAATTTAGAAATCTGTTTCCGCAACTCCAATCAGAATGAAGCTGCCTTGAAATTGAGGGCGAAGGATTCAGCAGGCATACCCTTGGGAAGGGTGACAGTGACTTTCTCCCCGGACACCTTGTATCTGACGCTCTTCCCGTTTGAAACGAGGGTCATCTTGCCGGTCGGGACATTTCCTTCCCATTCGATTGTGGTTGGAAGTTCCTCTCCGTCGAAGGCATATATGGCGTTCAGACTGCCGTCCTTCGATGCTGTGAACCAGACTTTGCCGTCATTGAAATTTTCTGTGATGCGGGTGTTGTAGATGGCATTGCCGTACTTGCGCATCCATTTTCCTATCTCTGCAAGGATTTTCTGCGCACCCTCATCAATGGTCCCGTCGGGCTTGGGCCCTATTCCGAGCAGAAGGTTTCCTCCCTTCGCCACGATCTCTATGAGGTTTGCGATGACTTTCCCGGCGCTCTTGTAATTGGGATTGTTCGTCCAGCCCCAACCGGCGAGGACGTCGCAGGTTTCCCAGGGGAAGTCCATCTGGCAGGGGGGAATCGTACATTCCGGAGTCTGATAATTCTCGAACTTGTTTTTTCTTGCACGATCCACGCAGATGAGTCCGGGATTGGTCTGACGGACTTCGTCAAGCACGGTTCCCAGCCCGACCTCTGATCCGTCTATCCATCCGCCGTCAAGCCAGAGGATATCCATTCTCCCGAGGTCCGTGCTGATTTCCTTCAACTGGTTCCTGGTGAAATCAACGTAAGAACGCCACAACTCGGGGTAGTGTGCGTGGTCATAGTTGCTGTTTCTGTCGGAGGCGGCGAAATCCGGGTTCCAGAAGCCGTGATGATGCCAGTCAGGCTTCGAGAAGTAGGCCCCGACCATAAAGCCCTTGTCCCTGAATGCATCGAAAACATCTTTTGCATAGTTGCGGTCAGCCTTGAAATCGGTGAATTTCGTATCGTACATACAGAAACCGTCGTGATGTTTGGTGGTGAAGACCATATATTTCATACCTGCATCCTTCATTATGTCAGCCCAGTTCCCGGGGTTGAAATCCGTCGGATGGAATTGCCTGTTCAGGCCCCAGTACCACTTGCGGAACTCGTCAATGTCCATATTCCTTGCCCTCCGGTCCCTGTATTCGAATTCGAAATCTTCGGAACACAGCGGCCAGGATTCGACGATGCCGGGAACGGAATAGAGTCCCCAGTGGAATATGACACCGAACTTCAGGTCCTGCCACTCGTCAAGTCTGGCAAGGACCGCATCTTCCGTGGGCGGGATGTAATTGCCGTACCAGTTGTCAAGACGCTCGTCGAGGAATTCTCCGATTCTGTCGAGCCAGGTGTAACTGCCTGTTCCCGGAGAGGCGGTCTTCTGAAAACAGTGATATCGGGTCGCGAGAGTGTGAAGTTCGCTCTGGATACCCATTGCACGCATTTTCTCCCAGACACGGACGGAGCCCATTGAGGAATAGCCGTCCGCATCGCCGTGGATGAAGAGCATCGGCGCTGTGCCCGCATCGAAATTGAATTCGGAAGCGATATAGTATTCATCGCTGTTGCCCCGGTCGGAATTTTCTCCATCGAACCCGTCCGAGAGTACGTATGCGGGATATATGCCTATGCCCCACTGGACATTGCAGGGAACGTCGTCAATTTCATCTATCCTGCTGTATGAGGGTTGGCTGGAGGAGGTGACGCCCATAAGGGTCAGGTGTCCTCCGGCTGAACTTCCCATAATGCCTATCTGGTTCGGGTCGCAGTCGTGTGAGCGGGCATTCTTCCGTACGATACGGATTGCACGCTGGATGTCCTGCCAGGCTGTGGTGTGCTTGGACAGTCCGCTTTCTGCGGAGGGGCGGGGGGTGCGGTACTGGACCGTCACTACCGTCATTCCACGGTGCAGGAGATATTTCCTTGCCGGGTCAACTTCGAATCCGTCAGGACTGTTTCCCATATATGCTCCGCCGGACCATATTATCTGGACGGCATCGGTCTTTCTCTGTTTGGGTATGTACCATTTCAGGTAGGGATGGCACTGGTTCTCATTCGAATAGGGCATCTCTCCCTCGGGCCATATATCTTCAGTGAAAGTCTCCTTTACATCCTTGTCAAAGGGGAACCGGTCCATCAGCGCCACTTCTTCTTCCAGAGGCTCTATGAAACCCAGCTGGCGCAGGAATTCGACACCTCTTTCAAGCCCGAATGCACCGTGTCCGCGATTGGGATAGAGATGCAGTTCCGCCGGGATACCCATCTTGCGGAGTTCCCGATATACAAGTGTCGAACCGGCCGGTGTGTAGGGGTCCTCACCTCCGTGATGCAGGCTGATGGGGCAGGTCTTGCCGTCAAATTTGAATACTTCGGATATTTTGACGTCGGGCCCCATCCCGAGCCGGCTGGCGGGTTCACCGTTCTCTCCGTCCGTGGTCACGTAAGCGGGGGCGTTGGCGATGGCCCAGTTGATATGGCAGGGAATGTCGTCGATGGCATCCACTCTGTCATACGCCGCAGTCTGTGAACTTGTGGCAAGCAGAAGGGCGAGGTGGGAGCCTGCGGACATTGAAATTGTTCCTATCTTTTCCGGGTCGAAGCCTCGCTTTCCGGCCTGGCTGCGGACCATTCTTACTGCACGCTGGCCGTCTTCCCACGCTGAAGCATAGATGGGAAGCCCCTTGGGGCGCGGAGTGCGGTAGACGAAGTTGACGCACTGGAACCCGAGTTCCGTGAAGGTCTCTTTCCACAGTTTTATGAGGTTCACGTCGCAGCAGTTGTAATAACCGCCTCCGGATATCAGAATCATACATCCTCCGTTAGGCCTGGAAGGTGCTTCAAACCAGTCGAGATATGCCGTGCGGTGGTCATCGGCATTGAAACCGGGAGAATTCACCTCGTCCGTCATCGCCGCAATCTGAAATTCCTGCGGATCCGGCATACGGCCTTCCGGCCAGATAAGTTCTCTTTGTTGGGCAAATCCTGTCACCGACAGGAAAAATGCCAGAACGGATATAATTCGTTTCATGGTTCTATGGATTATCTTTACAAATTTAACAAATATTAGATGAGGACAGTGTGTTTTTACTAATTTTGTAGGATATGAAAAAGGTGTTTTTGCTTTCAATTCTGCTCTGTGCCGCTTTTTCTGTTCTGGCGCAGAATCAGGTCAGACTCACGGATTTGGATCTGTCAAAGGCTTCCCAGCCATACGGTATGCCGATAAAAGGGAAAGCTGTTACCGGTGAGGTTCTCAAGGTCGGCGGTGTCAGTTATTCCGAAGGCTTGGGGGTGCAGGCATCCTGCCGGATGAAGTTCTCCCTGATGGGAAATACCAACTCTTTCAGATGCAAGGTCGGGGTCAATGACAACGGGACGGATTATAATGACCCTGAACTGATAAAAGTTCCCCTTGCCGATGGGACGGTCGTCTTCTATTCTCCGGTGGAAAAAGGAAAGATGTTTCTCGGCGTCGGCGGCGCTGACGGTACCATAGGAAAAGGAAGCGTTGTGTTCAGAATCGTCGGTGACGGTAAGGAACTCTTCAACAGCGGAGTGATGAAGGGCGGAGAGCAGGCGAAGGATGCCGAATTGGAAATCAGGGGTGTGCAGACGCTTGAACTCATTGTTGATGATGCGGCAGACGGAGTAAGCGGCGACCACGCGGACTGGATTGATGCGGAGTTCGACTATTTTGAAATCAAGCCCGCTCCGTCCGACCTTGAAACTTCCGGCAACAGGGTGACATTGGATGAAAGCATAGCGGAACCTCTCCGTAAAAAGATTTCTGCTCTTCCGGTACTTCCGGAAAGAAGCGACAGACCTCAAAAAGACTGGCTCATAGACAACAGCGGTTTCAGGACAACGGTGTCCGGCACCGTGGACGGAAAGAGTGTCTCGATAGGAAATGGCTTGGTGTCAAGGACATTCCGCGTAATCCCCAACCTTGCTACAATAGATATCTTCAATGCAATGACAGGGGAGGCTCTTCTCCGCTGCCCCAGCAGCGAAGGCTCTTTGAAGATTGACGGGCACAGCTACACTTTGGGCGGTCTTGCCGGGCAGTTCGAGTACGGTTACACTCTCAGGAAGTGGATTGACGGATTCTCAATCATACCGGATTCATTCCAGGTAGTGGATTTCGAGGTGAGAGAACTGCAACCCCGTATGGAGTGGAAGCACAGGCGCTGGTCCCTGGTCAAGGAGTGGAAGCCCACCGGCAAGGAGATTGTTTTCACTCTTGTGGGTCCAGGACTTCTCAAAGATATCAGGGTTGACCTGCACGTTGCTGTCTATGACGGCTATCCAATCATCAGCAAATGGTTTGACATTCATAATGAATCAGGTTGTGCATATATATTGAATGAATTCCTGCTTGAGGACCTCGCTATGGTCGAGCCGGAATCGATCGTTGACGGGCCTAAACCTTTCCGTGAGAGCAATATCTATGTCGAAAGCGATTGGGACGAGGGCTTTACCACCCATTGGGAGAAAGATCCCAGATATACGTCTCAGGTCAGCTATGTCCTTGGCACCCCCTGTCAGCTCCAGGTCAGGCTCCCTCGCGGACCGCAGGAAGCGATTATGGCCGGCGGCAGCTTCACCAGTTTCAGAAATTGGATAATGCCGTATGATACCGAGGATAGGGAGCGCAAGTCTTTGTTCTTCAAGCGCTTCTGTAATCATATCGCCCCGTGGACAACCGAGAATCCCATATTTATGCACTGCACCTCCACCGATCCGGAAGTTGTCAGGACAGCCATTGACCAATGCGTGGAGACAGGATATGAAATGGTAATCCTCAGTTTTGGCTCAGGCCTGGATATGGAGGACGAATCGGAGGAGAACATCGCAAAGTTCAAGGCTCTTGCGGATTATGCCCATTCCCGTGGAATCGAGTTGGGCGGCTATTCCCTTTACGCAAGCAGGTGGATAAGCGACGAAGTCGATCTGATAAATCCGGCAACGGGAAAGAGGGGAGGGATGACTTTCGGCAGTTCCCCCTGCATCTGCAGTGAATGGGGCTACGACTATTTCCGCAAGATACGCTCCTTCTTCGAGAAGACGGGTTTTGACGTTCTGGAACACGACGGGTCATACAGCGGAGACCCTTGCGCCTCCACGACCCACGCCCATCACGCCGGGCTTGAGGATTCCCAGTGGAAACAGCATCGTGTCATCGACGATATGTACAGATGGATGTGCTCCAAGGGCATATATATGAATGTGCCTGATGACGGATTCCGCTTTGTGGGGACAAACAAGAGTGCTGTCGGATATAGGGAAGTGAACTGGTCTCTTCCCCGCGACAGACAGATTATCCTCGGCCGCCAGAATATCTATGACGGTATGTGGAAGCGCACCGCTACCAACAGTTGGACCTTCGTTCCGCTCGTGCAGTACCACGGCGGTGGGGCGGCGGCCACTTTGGAGCCTCTGGACGAGCATCTAGACGCCTACAAGGCCCATATGATGCAGAACTACGGATCAGGTGTACAGGCCTGCTACCGAGGATTCCGTCTCTACGACACCGAGCGCACGAAGGAATGCGTCAAGGAAGTGATAGCCTGGTACAAAAAGTACCGCGACATACTATGTAGCGACGTCATTCACCTGCGCCGCCCCGACGGAGTTGACTGGGATGGATTCATGCACGTGAATCCCGGCCTTGAGGAGAAGGGTTTCGTTATGGTCTTCAATCCCACTGACGAGGAAATCACCAGGACCATCACTGTTCCGCTGTACTATACGGGACTGAATGACAAGGTCCGCATCAGCGAACGGGACGAAAATGAGCGGATATTCAGCCTTGAACGCGACTACACTGTCCGGCTCACTGTAACCATCCCTGCCGGTGGATGCAATTGGTTCACTGTCAGGGAATAGCGGATTAATCACGTAGCTTTGCCGATACTATGGGAGCCACTGTCAGGGAAATCAAGTTTTATGCGTCGAAATACAACGATATGGCGTATTTCAACGAGGACCCCGTCATTTTCCCGAGACACTTTGCCGCACACGGGGCGTGCCTGCAGGATGTGGAGATTGCCGCGGTTTTTGCGGCCCATCTCGCCTGGGGCAGAAGGTGTATGATTGTCAGGGACTGCAAGAGAGCTTTTGACCAGATGGGCTGGAGGCCTTATGATTATGTGATGGAAGGCAGATATAAGGATGATCCGGTATCCCTTCACAGGACCGTCAAGTGGAGCGAGTTCGCTGCAATATGTTCCAGGCTGAAAACCATTTATGAGAGGGCGGACACGCTGGAGAAACTCTCTCCGGATGGATTCCGCACAGAAGTGTTCGGACAGAAAAGCGACCTTCGGGCGGCTAACAAGAAGATTCATCTTCTGCGCCGTTGGATGGTCCGGCGTGACGGTAAGGTGGATATGGGACTATGGAAACAGTCGGACCCGGCATCCCTGATAATCCCGCTTGACACCCACGTTCATACACAGGCCGTGGATTTGGGGATTACCTGCCGGAGACAGACCGATTTCCGTACGGCAGATGAAATAACCGGTTTTTTCAGAGAAATATTCCCGGAGGACCCTGTGCTTGGGGATTATGCCTTGTTCGGGTTGGGCGTTACCGGTGTCAGTTTGAAATGACCAGGACAATCTCGCCCTTGGGCTCGTGCTGCCTGAAATATTCAGCAAGATAGGGGAGCGTCCCCCTTACGGTCGTTTCGTGAAGTTTGGATATTTCCCTGGAGACGGAGGCGTTGCGTTCGCCCAGGACGGCTGCGAGTTCTTCGAGAGTCCGGGCCAGCCTGTAGGGCGATTCATAGATTATGGTGGTGTGGTCGCGTGCCGCAATTTCCTCTATTTTCGTCTTGCGGCCTTTCTTGACGGGAAGGAAGCCCTCGAAATAGAATCTGTCGCAGGGGAATCCCGAATTGACGAGGGCGGGGACGAAGGCGGTGGGGCCGGGGAGTGTGACAACCTCGATGCCCGCCTCTACGCAGGTTCTCACCAGAAGGAATCCCGGATCGCTGATTCCCGGAGTTCCGGCATCGCTTATCAGAGCCACGTCCAGCCCTGCGAGAATCCTCTCCTTCACGCTTTCCACGGCTTTGTGCTCATTGAATTTGTGATGGGATTCCATCGGAGTGTGAATGTCATATTTCCGGAGCAGGACGGAACTTGTGCGTGTGTCCTCTGCAAGAATCAGCCCCACTTCTTTCAGTGTGTTTATGGCCCTTAAAGTTATGTCTTCAAGATTGCCGATCGGGGTCGGAACGATATAGAGTTTTGACATTATTTTCTTATCTTTGTTTCTGACGGAAGTCAATTGAAATTCACGCAAAGTTAAATATTTATTCAGACAATATGTTCGAGGAAAGTGCAAAACGGCCGGGATGGATAGAAGTCATCTGTGGCTCAATGTTTTCGGGTAAGACAGAAGAACTGATCCGCAGAGTGCGCAGGTCGGTTCTGGCCCGCCAGTCAGTAATGATTTTCAAACCTGCGATGGAAACCCGCTATTCGGCGGACAAGGTCGTGTCCCACGACGCGAACGCCATAGAGTCCATTCCTGTCGCTTCACCGGCCGAAATTCTGGAATCTGCGACATACGTCCAGGTTGTCGGAATAGACGAAGCCCAGTTTTTCGATGACAGCCTTGTCGAGGTTGTTCAGATGTTGGCGGACAGAGGCATCAGAGTCATCATTGCCGGGCTTGATATGGACTATACCGGAAAGCCTTTCGGACCTATGCCCGCTCTGATGGCCATTGCGGAGTCAGTAACCAAACTCCACGCAATCTGTGTTCGATGCGGCGCTCCCGCACAGCATTCCCACAGGCTGACCTCCGGGTCAAATCTGGTTGAATTGGGTGAGAAATCCACATACGAGCCAATCTGCCGCCATTGCTTCAACGAACTGAACAAGGAAAAAAAGTAAGCGGAATATGGAGTCACCTTTTGATATTATACATCATTTCGCCATCGAAGGCACACCTTCTTCCGTGGAACCTCTCGGGGAGGGATTTATAAACGATACCTATAAAGTGTTCATCGACGGGGGAACCGCTCCGTCATATATCCTCCAAAGGAAAAATCACATCGTCTTTCCTGACGTGGCGGCGATGATGGACAATATAAAAAGAGTGACCGACCATATCAGAAAGAAGGTCGAAGACCCTCTTCGCGGCACACTCACCATCGTTCCCGCCTCCGACGGCAAACTTTTCTACCTTGACGGGGCAGGCAACTACTGGGCTGTCTGCGTCTTCATCTCCGACACCGTCTCATATTTCCAGGCGGATACGCCCGAACTGGCATATCAGGGGGGATATGGACTCGGACTCTTCCACCGTCAGGTCTCGGATTTTACCGAACCTCTCACTGAAATAATCAAGGGATTCCACAATATCCGTTTCCGCTTCAGCCAGTGGGACAGTGTATTGGCGGCGGATCCCGCGGGAAGGTGCAAGGACCTTGCGCGGGAGATAGACTGGGTCGAAAGCCGCCGCTTTGTGATGCTCGATTTCTGGAGCAGATACGAGAAAGGGGAGATTCCCAGCCGCGTTACCCATAACGACACGAAAATCAGCAATTTCCTTTTCAATGCGGCTGATAGGAAACTTCTATGCGCAATAGACCTGGACACCCTTATGTCCTCGACACTTCTGAACGATACCGGGGATGCTCTGCGCTCCTACACAAACACCGCCGCCGAAGATGAGCCGGACCTCTCGAAGGTGGGGATGTCGATGGATATGTTCCGTGCCTATATGGACGGATATCTCCTCCAGATGGGAAGCCTGCTGACCGATATCGAGAAGAAATATCTGGCTTTCAGCGGAATATACATCACTTTCGAGCAGGTTCTCAGATTCCTGATGGACTATATCGACGGTGACAGATACTACAAGATAAAATATCCGGAGCACAACCTCGTCCGCACCCGCTCCCAGTACAAGCTCCTCACCTCAATGGAGAGCCAGTTGAGAGAAATGGAGGACTATGTGGAAAAGTCCGCCGGAAAATAATGTCCACCCCACCTCGATTTCAGTGCCTTCGCCCTTGTAGCATAATTTTTTTTATGACTGAATTTGCTGTGAAAGCACGTGACAACATATAATGGGAGGTATATATTATGGAAAGAATCTTCAGAATCGGCATTATGGTTGTCGCTGTGGCGGGGCTGTCTGCTTTCACCGCATTCGGACAGGACAATAGCATCAAATTGGCGGAGAATGCTTCGCCTGTGGAATACAGTCCGATGATATTCGGCCATTTCATCGAACATTTCAGCACTCAGGTGTATGGGGGAATCTTCGATCCGGGCAATCCGCTTTCGGATGAGGACGGCTTCCGCACGGACGTCATCGAGGCTCTACGGGAAATCAAGGCTCCGATCGTACGCTGGCCGGGCGGGTGCTTCGTTTCGACATATCACTGGATGGGAGGGGTCGGACCGGTCCGGACTCCCGTATTCGACAAGTCGTGGGGAGTCGAGGAGCCCAACACGTTCGGAACGGACGAATATGTCAAGTGGTGCCGAAAGGTGGGGTGTGAGCCATATATCTGCACTAATGCTGGAACAGGCACTCCCGAGGAGATGAGCGACTGGGTGGAATACTGCAATCTCAATTCCGGCAAGTTCGGGCGGCTTCGTGCGGAAAACGGCCACCCGGAACCGTACGGGGTCAAATATTGGAGTGTGGGCAATGAGAACTACGGTTCCTGGGAGCTCGGGGCAAGGACCGTCGAGGAATGGGGGCCGTTCGTGTGCGAGTCATCCAAACTGATGCGCAGCGTTACAAAGGACCTCAAACTGCTCGCTGCGGCCAATTCCGACAGGGAGTGGACTCTGCCGCTTCTCAGGAAGGCAGGGTGGCAGCTGGACTTCGTCTCCATCCACGGATATTGGGATTTCCTTACCCACCGGAACAATCCCGCGCCGTATCTGAAATGTATGATGTACACCGACGACCCGGAGCAATCCATAATGCGGACAATAGACATCATACGCGAGGCGGGGTGTGACGACCACATAAAGATAGCGTATGACGAGTGGAACCTGCGCAGCTGGCATCACCCCGGACACGGCAGGCTCAGGGAGGACTTTGACGTCGATGCCCGAAAAAACAATGACATCAATTCCACCTACACGATGGCTGACGCCGTTTTCAGCGCCTGTTTCTTCAATGCCTGTCTGCGCCACGCGGATTATGTGAAGATGGCCTGCATATCTCCGTGCGTCAATACCCGCGGTCCCATCTATGCGTACAGGGACGGACTGCTCAAGCGCTCGACCTACCATACCATCTGGATGTATGTCAACCTTCTGGAAAAGAACGTGATGCCGCTTGCCGTGAAGTGTGGGAGACTTGAGTTCGAGGACGATTCCGTCGATAAGATAGATGCGGTTCTGACAGTGGATGACGCAGGTGGCGGATATGCCCTGGTCATTGCCAACAAGGACCCGGAGAACGCTGTCACGGTAAGTCTGGATGCCGGCCTGTTCGGCGGGAAGATACCTTCGTCTCTCAAATCCACGGTTTTGAACGGCAACGGCCCCGATGACTTCAACGAGGTCGGCGCCGAAGACCATATCGTCCCTAGGGAGAAACGGCTCGCTGTCGGGAAAGGGGGTATGATTACGGTCGAGCCCCATTCTGTCACCGTTCTCAACTGGCAGGTCGGGAAATGATGAAAATAGCCGTTTGAAATCAGGCACAAAGTAGTCAAGAAGAAATGACCCTGTCCCTGCCTGCAAAACCGACATTTTCGATCCCGTCACCAAGTTCGGGGTTGATAATTGCGGCCACTTTGCGCAAAACGCGAGTCACTCGCGTATTGCGCAAAGTGCAATGGAACCATTTGATATTCAACAAGTAAAGCGTTTTGACCCACTCTTAACAACGTAGGGTATGATTGCTTTAAGCCTTGATTATGAGCGACTTGCATTGCGCATCGTAATGCGGTTGCGCGGACGCGAGTGACTCGCGTCTGTGCAACCTGCCCGGCCATTGACTATTCTGATGGATTGCGTTTGTTTTTTTCGTATATTGCATTCCCGAAGAACCAGAAACCAGACAGATATGAAAAGAATTACACTTGCAATCGCTCTGTGCCTTCTCTCCGCCGCTTCCTTTGCGCAGATAGAGGGCTTCCCGAAATTTTACACAACCGACCCCAATGATGAAAAGCAGCCTGTTGAGAATTACACGCTGCCCTCACTTATGACCTGCAATGACGGTACTCCCGTCAAAAGCATTCTGCAATGGGAGCAGGTCCGCCGTCCCGAGATAATGGAAATCTTCGCGACGCAGATGTTCGGCCCCGTTCCGGCAGCTCCCGAAGGACTCCATTTCAGCCTCCTGAAGCCTGATGAGACCGTCTATGACGGAGTCGCAATCAGAAGATATGTCAGAATCTTCCTCGATAGCAAGGAAAAACACCATTTCGACATAATGATTCATAAGCCCGCAAAGCCCTGCGGCAAAATTCCTTTCTTCGTGGCTCTCAATTTCAGGTCTCTTGAAAATTCATTTGACGGGACCAGATACGAATTGCCCTACGAGATGATTGTCCGTCAGGGATTCGGAATCGCCGTGGCTTTCCACGAATCCATCGAAGCCGACTGCAAGGATGGGGAGGAGAGTGCGGGAGACGTCCGTCTCCGCGGCAAACTCTGGCCCAAGGATGACCACAGCGCCATCTCCGTATGGGCGTGGGGGTTGAGCAGAATGGCCGATTATCTTGAAACTCTCGAAGAGGTGGATTGTGACAGACTTGCCGTCATAGGCCATTCAAGGCTCGGAAAGACCGCCCTTTGGGCAGGCGCCAACGACAAGCGCTTCTCTCTTGTGATTTCAAACAACTCCGGATGCTGCGGAGCCGCCATATCACGCAGGATGTACGGTGAGACCTTCGCCGACATTTACCGCAATTTCCCTTACTGGTTCGTGCCAGCCTTCAGCAAATATGTCGATGAAAAGGAATCGGAATTCCCCGCCGACCAGCACGAACTGATTGCCCTGTCGGCTCCCCGCGCCGTCTATGTGGCAAGTGCGGATGAAGATGACTGGGCAGACCCTGCAGGAGAATGGCTTGCCGCAAAGGAGGCCTCTCCGATATATGAACTGTACGGCCTCAAGGGTCTGTCGGGCAAGGAAATGCCCGCTCTCGGCCATACGGACGATTACGGGCAGGTAGCTTATAAGATACGTTTCGGCGGACACGCTCTGTACGCCGACGACTGGCTAGATTACATCAAATACGCGAAGAGGATTTTCGGCCTTGATAACTAGGCAGAAGATACTTTTCGTCAAGTCTCATTTCCTTTCCCTGGAGCATCGCTTCATCTCCAAGGATGCTGAATACAGAAGCATAATAGGCCTCCTCCATTATCGCCTCCGGCATTTTTCCCGTGATGGCGCTGTTGCAGAAGGCCTGCATTATTTCAAAGGAGCCGTCACCGTCCGCATTCGGCATAATGGCAATGCCCTTGTCCTTTGAGCCGCTCTCGGCATTCCAACTGGTGCCTGCAAAGGCAGAGTTGGAGAAGATTCCCTGCTCGATGTCTGCAATCAGGCTTTCGATACCGCTCTTGCGGGGAGGCTCCTCAAAATATATCCTTGAGCCGGGGAGGTCAATCATCGCATCCTTGCAGAGTATCTGCTCTCCCATCCCGAAATGAGCGTTGGAGATGACGGACTCGAATGTCATATTCACACCGTTGGGGAATGTGTAGATGACGCATACGCTGTCATATACCTCGCGGCCGTCCTTCCAATAGATGATGTTGCCGCTTCCGATGACCTTTTCCGGAAGTTGGCCGATGGCCCAGGTGCCGTTCTGCAACTGGTGGCAGGCAAGTTCCGTCATAAGGCCTCTTGAGTATTCGCGGTACAGCCTCCAGTTGATGTGTCTTTCAAGTTCTGGAGAGGGGACATCGCGCCTCCAGTCTCCGTTGCGGAACCAGTAGTTGCGCACGTTGACCACAGGGCCGTATTTCCCTTCCAGTATCCCTTCCATAGCCTTGAGATACTTCGGGTCGAAGAGCCGCTGTTGTCCCACGAAAAAGACCTTTCCGGTCTGCTGATGTTTCATATAGACATCGTGGCACTGCTCGATGGTGTATGACATCGACTTCTCGCAGAAGACGTGCTTACCTGCATCCATCGCGTCCATCGCCATCCGGTAGTGGCGGTCGAGAGGTGTGGCAATCACAACTGAATCGACGTTCTTGTCTTCAAGAAGCTGCCGGTAGTCGGAGTAGAGTTTTGCCTGCGGGAAATAGGATGCCCCGTCCTCGAGGTGCGGAGCATAGTTGTCGCACAGGGCCACCACTTCTGCCTGCGGAATGCTCTGCAGGTGCTCCAGGTGGTAACAGCCGCGGGAGCCCGGCCCGATGAGACCGATTCTCGTCTTTTCCTTCGCGACTGCCTTGTTGGTCTGGGGGCTGCACGATTCAAGCCACGGGAAGTTGGCAAGGAAAGCACCTGCCACTCCCATCCCGCCAAGTTTTTCAATAAAAGACCTTCTGTCCATATACTGTATTTTAAAATATTTGATTTGTCACTGATTCAGTTCCCTCGTCTGATAATCCTTGAAAGAACTGAGAATTTCTTCCCATTTTTCCGCAGGTGCGGCGTACAGTGCGGTGGAAAGTATCTCGCACACGAGTGCGGAACGGCCGCTCACCGCCACGCTTCTGGCCTTTGATGCATATTGACCGGTTGCCGGGTCAATGATGTGGTCCCGTCCGCCGCGTGCCCTCCCCGAAATGGAAAGCGCGCTGTCGTTGAGGCGGAATTCACCGCATCCCTTTGCGGGTGATATGCTCCAGTACTCTCCGAAAGGATGGTGTCCGATTCCGAGAACAGAACTGTCCCCGAAATTGAAGAGCGCTGTTGTGATTCCCTCTTCCGTGAAAGCCTCCCTCAGCTTCTCCAGTGCGAAGCCTTTGGCGAAGCCTCCAAGGTCGAGAGTGATTTCCCTATCCTCCCTCCTGACGCTGTGGGTGGAGGGCTCCGTAACGTATGCCGGGCGGAATCGGGAAGGGGAGAGCGCGGCTATGTCGAAATAGCCTTTCGTGGCGCATCTCATCTGTTCGCACAACTCAAGGGCGAAGTAGAGGGTGTCGTCAACCGTGGACATTCCCGTGCTTCTGTTAAGCCTGAAAAGGTCCGAACCGGGAATGTGCCGGCTCAACGAGCGCTCAAGAGCCGTGACGGTATCCTGTGATTTTCTGCTCAGGCTTTCTGCCTTGGTGCGGTCGGACTCCACGAAGAGTATCTCCATCTTCGTGTGCATCGCCGCAAAACTGCAGAACGCCACCGGGGCGTCCGGATTTACGGTGCTGTGTGTGAATTTCAGCCCCTGCATTTTCCGCAAGCCTTGCGTATCAGGCATACGATTGCCGCGACAATGCCGCAGATGACATAGAGACCGGCAGTTATCACGACAACGAAACCTATCTGGCTGAAAATTTCATACCAAGGTGTTCCGTAACTTATGATTGCGCCAATATTGAGTCCGAACGCGAAAAAGAAACAGGCCAGAAGGGTTCCCAGTGCCCATTTTTTCTGTCTGGCGGTTATCAGTGTGTCTTTCACGGTAGATATCTGTTATAGTTCATAATACTCTTTCCATCCTTCCCTCGGCAGAGGACCCCACAGCAGCTGGTTGGCTACGGTGTCATTGGTAATCTGCTTGGTGTTACGGTCGAACAGAATCCTTCGTCCTGTCCACTGAGCGATTACTCCAAGGCAGAATACCTGGCTCAGAGGTGCTGATACGGAGAACGGTGAAGTGGGCTTGCATTTGCCCATACAGGCCAGCAGGAAGTTTTCATAGTGGTTGGTGGGAGCCTCCGGGACTTCAGGAAGTTTCCCTTCCATTTCCTTGGCGACTTCCTTGGGGATGATTTCGAGCGTGGAGCCGTGTGAAGCGCCCTTGAAGGTAAGAGTCTTGGTATAGATTTCCTTGCCGGGGTTGAGGGCTGCAGGCTTGATTTTCTGGCCGGCCACAAGGGGCACATTGGGGTCGATGGCGGATTCGCCGTACCCCTGAGGCACCTCGGGGAGATTGTCCAACCCGTCATACCAGGTCACGTCAACAGCGGGCATTCCTTTTCTTTCCGGGAACTTGAAGAGGAGGGTGGAGGACATCGGATAGAAGAAGGGGTTGTGGTCCTTCAGGTAGAGAGGGTTGACCTCCTCCGGGAGACCAAGTTCCAGGAATTCGTGTGCAGTGTCGAGAAGGTGGGCTCCCCAGTCTCCGAGGGCTCCCATTCCATACTGGTACCAGCACCTCCACTGACCGTTGTGGTAGTCGTGGTGGTATCCTCTTGGATATGCGGCTCCGAGCCATACGTCCCAGTCCATAGTCTCCGGAACAGGTTCCGCGGCGGGATATTGCGTGATTGCCGGATTCCATTCGTGCCAGCGGCGGCTGTTGTTCATATGGGCTGTGATGGCCGTGACATCCTTGATGATTCCGGCTTCCTTCCACGCCTTGAACTGGTAGTAGTTGCCTTCAGAGTGTCCTTGGTTACCCATCTGTGTCACGACTCCGTATTTCTTCTCGGCCTCCATCAGAAGTTCGCATTCCATAAAGGTGCGTGCAAGGGGCTTTTCCACGTAAACGTGCTTGCCGAGCTTCATCGCCGCCATCGTGATGGCGAAATGGCTGTGGTCCGGCGTGGCTATCATCACGGCGTCAATCTTGTCCGCCATTTTGTCGAACATCTTGCGCCAGTCCTTGAAAGTGGGGACACCCTTGAATTTGTTCATTATTTCGAGGGTATGCTCCGCCCCCATATCTACGTCGCACAGGGCAACCACGTTGCACAGACCGGTGTCAAACATTCCGTTGGCATCCTCACATCCTCTGTTTCCTATTCCGATGAAGGCGACGTTGACCTTGTCACGGCTTACAATCTTTCCTTTCGGCAGTTTCTTGTTTTCGGATGCGTGAACTATCACGGAAGGAGCAGCAATAGCGGCTGCTGAAACTATCGCTGAATTCTTTATGAATGAGCGACGGCTAATGGTTTTGTCTGACATATATGACTGGATTTTTATTAGTCTTCAAATTTAACAAAATTTACCTTATCAAACCACTGTGCGGCGGTTTTTATCTCACCTTTACTCCAGCAGTTGCCGAAATAATAGGTGAGTGTCTCTCCGGAGGATATTTTCTTCAGGCACGCGCCGTGGCTTCCGCCATCGACAAGGCCTGCTGAATCGGCCTGCGGCATAATGACCGCGACTCCGATGAATCCGTCCTCGGGTTCGTGCCCCTGGTCGGATGCCTGTTCCCACAATGCGTATCTGTCAGCCCCTGAGTATTCCTCCACCAAGGTATTCTGGCTGGTGTGTCTGTTGATTCCGGCGGCAATTGCCAGAGAATCGGCCCCGGTGAAGTACCAGGTGTCTTCCGCCTTGAGGAAATAGGTGTCGGGGATGACGGTGATTTTCTTGTCAAGGGAGATTTTTATTCCGTCCTTCTCCCACTCGGGATAATGCAGGACGAATACCACTTTTTCGGGAGTGTTCTCCAGAATTTCGGATCTCCTGTAATTGGTGGGAGGGTAGAAGGGGATACCGTTCACCAGGGGAACGGAGGCTCCTCCGCCAAGACTGCAACTTACCTTGTAACAGTCTTTCCCGCCGTGGTCGTGGTGATAGTAATCTTCGGAGCCGGTTTCGGAGATGTGGCTGTACCATTCGTCGGCTACAAGTTTGCCGGGCAGCTTGACCCAGATGTCGATGCCGGGGGAGATGGTCTCGCCCTCAAGCCCTTTTCCGTATATCCTTCCACATATCAGATTGTTCTCGAACACGAAGTCGTCCGCCCTTTCGGGGACGGGCCTTGCCATCACCTTCCGGTCGGAGGAGGGGGAACTGCATCCTGCCAGAGAGAGGAGAAGAAGCGACGCAAAAAATATTCTTTTCATTATCTGAGATCTTTTACCTCGCACCAGTCCATATCATTGTAGTCGTCGTTTTCTCCGCACATACCCCAGATGAAAGTGTAGTTGTGCGTGGCACAGGCGCTGTGGATGCTCCACTGCGGGCTGATGACCGCCTGTTCATTGTGCATCCAGATATGGCGAGTCTCGTCAGGCTCGCCCATAAAGTGGCAGACTGCGGCGTTGTCGGGCACTTCGAAATAGAAGTACACTTCCATACGTCTGTCGTGGGTGTGGGCGGGCATAGTGTTCCAGGTGCTGCCGGGGGCAAGTTCGGTCATTCCCATCTGAAGCTGGCAGCAGGGGACCACTTCCTTTACCAGAAGCCGGTTGATTGTTCTTTCGTTGCTCTCTTCAAGGCTTCCGAGGTGCATCACGACAGCATCTTTCTTCGTCACTTTTTTTATTCCGGTGTCGCGGTGGGCCGTGGCTGAATTGAAGTAGAAGTGTGCCGGCTTTGCAGGGTCTGCGCTGCGGAAGGAGACGTGGCGGTTGCCGCGGCCGACGTACAGAGCCTCCTTGAAGTCTATCTCGAATTCTTCGTCCCCGACTTTCACATATCCCTTTCCTCCGACGTTGATGATTCCGAGTTCCCTTCTTTGAGTGAAATATTCGGCGCGGAGAATCTCCGGGGCTTCCAAGACCAGTTCCTCATCAGTGGGGACCGCGCCTCCGGCTATGATTCTGTCGAACATTGAATAGACCATATTTATCTGACCGGGAACCATCACGTTCTCAACGAGGTATTCCTGGCGGATGCGTGCCGTATCATAATGTTTTGCGTCCACGTTACTGGAAGCCTGACGCACTGTGCAGTTTATCTTTGCCATATCTTTACTCTGTATTTTTTTCAGTCCGGCGGTTGGCATTCTGACGACTTTGGCTCCCGAAGAGGGAGGGGACCCACGTCAGTGGGGAGGATCGGCAGAAGCCAATTGCCGGACTGAAATCGGTGTCATTATTTGGGTTGTTTGCCTATGTATGCGAGGATTCCGCCATCGACGTAGAGGACGTGTCCGTTCACTGCGTCTGAGGCGTGTGACGCCAGGAATACCGCAGGCCCGCCGAGTTCGCTCGGATCAAGCCACCTTCCGGCAGGGGTTTTCGCGCAGATGAACGAGTCGAACGGATGACGGCTGCCGTCTGGCTGCTTCTCCCGGAGCGGTGCTGTCTGCGGAGTTGCTATATAACCGGGGCCGATGGCGTTGCACTGGATGTTGTACTCGCCGTACTCGGAGCAGATATTTCTGGTAAGCATCTTGAGACCTCCCTTTGCCGCAGCGTATGCTGATACGGTCTCACGTCCCAGCTCGCTCATCATCGAACACATATTGATGATCTTGCCTTCGCGGCGTTCCATCATTTCCGGAATCACGGCGCTTGAAACAATGTATGGACCGACCAGGTCGATGTCGATTACCTGCTGGAACTCGGCGCGCGTCATTTCGTGCATAGGAATGCGCTTGATGATTCCGGCGTTGTTGACAAGGATGTCGATGTTGCCGATTTCCTTGTGGATGCGCTCTACAAGAGCCTTCACCTCATTTTCCTTCGTCACGTCGCAGACGTAACCGGTCACGTTGGATATTCCGGCCTCGGCATAGGAAGCGAGCCCGCGGTCAACAAGTTCCTGATTGATGTCGTTGAAGACAATGTGATTGATGCCTGCGGCGGCGAATGCCTTCGCAATATTGAAACCGATGCCGTATGATGCACCCGTTATCCAGGCGTTGCGGCCTTTCAGTGAAAATAAATCGGTCATATCGTGTAATGTTATTGTAGGTTTTTGTATCTGATCAGAGCTTCAAGGAAATAGTAATCGGCGTAGGTGAGGGGAATGTCCACTCCGTGTCCGGTGTGAAGGTCGGTCACGCCGTGCTTGAGGAGGAAGCCTCCGTTTTCACCCTCTGCCGCCAGATATTCCGGTGAAGCGAGAGTGCGGAGAATCTTCTCGGCGGTCGCCTTGTACAGGGAACTTTCATCTCCGGTTGTGAATGTGCTGAGTTCCAGCAGGGCGGATGCCGTAATCGAGCCTGCGGAGCAGTCCCTCTGCAGGGATTCCCCGGGAGCATCGTAATCCCATTCGGGAACGCCGTCTTCCGGAAGATGGGCTATCTGATATTCGGCGACCTTGCGTGCCTGCTCGAGATAACTCTTTTCACCGGTTTCCCTGTACATCATCGTGAATCCGTACAATGCCCAGCTTTCACCGCGTGACCAGCAGGATTCGTCGGCATACCCTTGAGCGGTCTGCCGTGCCTCAACCTCACCGGTTTCCGGGTTGTAGGAAATCACGTGGTATGTGCTGTAGTCCGGTCGGAAATGATTCTTCAAAGTGGTGTTCGAATGGGTGACTGCCACGTTCCTGAGGGAATCGCCACCGGCGATATGATATGTGGCCGTCAGCAGTTCCAGATTCATCATATTGTCGATTATGACGGGATAGCGCCATTCGGGGCGGTGCTCCCAGCTTTTGATTGTTCCTGTGACGGGGGAGGATCTGCCTGCAAGTTTTGCAGCCGCCACCTTCATCACGCTGACATATGACTCGTCTCCGGTCAGCCGGTATGCATTGCCGAAACTGCTGTTGATTTGGAATCCTATGTCGTGGTCGGTCTCCATTGAAGGAAGGTCCTTCAATTTGAGAGTCTGCTCCACGGCCAGTTTCCTTATCTCCGGATCTCCGGTGTATTCATAGACATACCAGAGGGAACCGGGAAGAAAACCGCTTGTCCAGGCGGGGAGTCCGGCGTAGTCCATCTCGCCATTCTCGTAGGTGACTGGCATACAGTCGGAAGGAGTTCCTGCCGCCAGAAGCGTGAGCTGCTTCTTCGCCAGATTGAACACTCTGTCGGAAAGGCCGGACATAGACTCTTCCTTGCAACATCCCGACAAAACCAGGATCAGTGAAAACAGTAGGGTATAGGTCCTTTTCATATCATTTTATATTTTGCATTCGGTATCCGAGCAGATGGAGTTCCACGGAGACGCCGATCCGATACAGCGATTCCGTGGCGCGCGCAAAGACATAATATGCCCGTGCGCTGGAAGGCTCTATATTTTCGTGCCTGATCATATTCAGGGCGGCCGTGGCGCAGCAGTTCAGGCAATCCGTGATGCTGTCCGCTTCTCTGCTTCCCGGCCCGTATCCGAGAATTTCACCGAGGATTTTCTCGTCCATATCGTCAAACCCCCTCTGCCCCTTGAAATCTTCGTATTTCACTGCATTGAAGGCATTAATGTCAGTGTCCCACAGTTTTGCGGCACCCATCCCGAGAAAGCCGGCCCAGGCGAGGGAAACCTCAGGATAGGAATTGACCTCCTTGACGGCATCCGTGAAATAGCCTTCGGCGAAACAGGAGGAGAACTTGCCGTCCATATCGTCGCTTTCCAGCATCCTGTCACCGGCAAATCCCTTTTCCTTGCAAATTTTCAGAAGATTGGTTTCGAGCCGCTGCGCAAAGGCGTCCAAATATACAGATTCATCTTCCATATTCGCAAAGTTATAAAGAATTGCCGTTTTTTTTTGTAACTTCACAACCGACTTATCAACAAAATAATAATGAAATCGGATTTGTTTACACAGGAAACCCTGCCGGCACGTGACGGCTCGCAGATTACTTTCACCTTTTATACCCACGCATCGATAGCGGTTGATGCCGGTGGACACCGTATCTATTTCGACCCGGTAGGTGAAACGATTGACTGGGCGACACAGCCCAAGGCCGACCTTGTCCTGATTACGCACGACCATTTCGACCATCTTGACAGAAATACCGTGAAGGTTCTCAACGGCACAGGTGATTACGTGAAGTTGAAACCCGGAGAAAAAATCAACCCTTTCGAAGGAGTTGAGGTGGAGGCCGTTCCTGCATACAACATTACTCCCGGACATCAGGACTTCCATCCGAAGGAGAGGGGAGATGCCGGCTACATACTGACATTCGGGGGCTCCCGCATCTATGTCGCCGGAGATACGGAGGATAACGAGGATGTATTGTCAATCAGAGATATTGATGTGGCATTTCTGCCCGTCAACCAGCCATATACGATGACGGTGGATCAGTGTGTCCGCGTCGTGGAGGCAATCAGACCGAAGGTGTTCTATCCTTACCATTTCGGCGGGACAGACGTCAAGACCGACATCGACGCGCTTGTCGAACGTGTGAAGAGCATCACCGACGTAAGGGTCAGACCTCTGGAATAGCGGCTGAAATATGAAAAAAGGCAATCCGTATCGGACTGCCTTGTCTATTTCTGAGAGGGGAAGGGGATTACTTCTTCCTCTGACCGTAGCGGCTGTAGAATTTGTCAACGCGACCGGCGGTATCGACGAGCTTCATCTTACCTGTGTAGAACGGGTGGGAAGTGTTGGAGATTTCGACCTTGACAACCGGATATTCAACACCGTTCACTTCGAGAGTCTCTTTTGTATTGACGCAGGAACGGGTGATGAACACGTGCTCATTTGACATATCCTTGAAAGCTACAAGACGGTAGGTTTCGGGATGTATACCTTTTTTCATTGCTTTATATAATTAGGTTTGTTTTTTCGGACCGCAAATGTAATGATATTTTGGACAAAAGCAAAATTAAATTCAGATACTTAGAAGTTGTTTTGAAATGGTTCACGAAAATTATTATAGGTTATTTTTTCAGTAGATTTTTTGATGATTTGATGGCGCAATGGGGTCGCGAGTGGTTAAAAGCAGGCATTTTGATGCCTGCGACCCGAGCAGCAGGGCTTTAGCCCGCCGGGCAGCGGCTGAAAAGCATCGGAAAATATGCGAAAAAGAAGCATAAGTATTGAAGTTAATCATTTCAAAACAACTTCTTAAACTTCTGAAATCATACGGTTGATGCTTCTGAGCTGGTCCTTTATGAACTCGTCGCTGAAAAGGTCCCTGTCTGCCGTCATTATCAGAGACATCACGAAATCTCCCACTTCCTGCTTCCAGCGCGCCGTCTTTTCGTTCAATTCCTTTTCCCATTGCAATACCTCTGCGGCATAGGCGGCGTGTTCCGCCCCTTTGAGACCGAGTACACTGGCATATTCCTGCTGAAGGTTCTTCATATGACATTCCAGATTCTCCAGGTAATTGGCGAAATCCCTCTGTATCAGAAGATATGTCTCTCCGTTAATCTGCTGAAGGATTCTTTCGCTGACGAAATTCCTGTATTCGTCAAAGAATGCGTGCATTGAAAGCACATAGTTGGAATAGGCCATATTGATATCCTCGAACGACGGGTCGGGGATATGAGTGAGCACTATATTGCTGTTCTTGTTGTTGAGATATTTGTCGTAGTAAACTTTTTCGGCTTCCGGGAAAGTAGGGTAGGACTCAATCACCGAACGTTCCTTGTTGGCATCAATGACGAAATACGATCCCCCTATTTGCCTGTGCAGCCATTGCATTCTGACATTCAGATAATTGTGTGCGAGTGTGTCGCTCATCCTCCCGAATATCCCCATCTCCTTCTCAATGTTGAGAAGTTGTGAAAATTCTTCTGAAGAAAGGCTCTCCCTGCGGGAGAACAGCAAAAGAAATTCTCCCAGATTCCCTTTCGCTCCCTGTCCTTTTACGGCGCTTCCGAAAAGTACGTCTATTATTTCAACGAGTGTTGACCAGTTGTGAAGTTGGCGGTTCCTGATTTGAATCTCCACGGGTTTGCCGGTCTCTCCATCCTTGACATAAATGTGAATCGAACGGTAGCCGGAAGAGCGTGGCGTGGCCACATAGTCGTTGATTTTGCAGTTTTCACCGTATCGGGCTTTGACGGCATCCAGTACCTGATACATTTTTTCCGGCAGGCAGTCCGACAGAATGCACCTGCAGCCGGCGATATCCCACATTCTGGACAGACGCATCTTGCCGTTTTCGTTGCCGAAAAATCTCTGGAGTTTCTCAATGATGGTGTCTATCCTCTTGATGCGGTATGTGACCACGCAGTGCGGGTCGATCTTTCTGGCCGTTTCCAGAAGGAAGGAAAACACTTGCGCAATCGGGCGCTGGAAAGTCTCGCGGAAATCCTGCAATTTCTGCAAATCTTCAGCGCTGACTCCGGTACTGGCGGCGCCTCCTATTCTGATGCCCAACTTATCGGCTTCCGTGTTGGATATCCCCGTTGCTTTTGTTTCCTGTGCCATTGAGTACAATTTATTTTTTGTTGTCCGAAGTGTATGCCTGACTGTACATTCTCTCCATAAGAAGTTGTTTTGAAATGGTTCACGAAAATTATTATAGGTTATTTTTCAGTAGATTTTTTGATGATTTGATGGCGCAATGGGATTCCATTGCGGCTGAAAAGCATCGGAAAATATGCGAAAAAGAAGCATAAGTATTGAAG
>JAZUIV010000029.1:0-7071 GCA_045642485.1 Bacteroidales bacterium
CCTGACCGACCGCAGTAGTTACGACGGCGACAGAGTTCTTTTCGCAGGTGTGTATCCTCCCGAGCGGCGTGCCCGGGATGACGGCCAGCCCTGGCAAGATATCATCGACCATTCCTGCTACGACGGCTCACACATTGTGCTTGACGTCGAGCCTTCAGGAGAGAAGTTCTCCGTCACCACCCTCTCAGCCAGCGATGAGTCCATGACAGTCAGGTCACATAAAGAGTTCGTCACAACGGACAAATGATATTACTTTACACACTGACATCCAGCGCTACCATTTTGAATACAAAAGTCCAATTAGGAATTTGATATCCTATCTGGCCGGATGAAACGTGATTGGTTAGGCAGGCGTGATAAAATTACGTTTGGCTCATCCACATTTTGTACAGAAACTGTTCTTTTCCTGTACAAAATGGCTTCAAAGGCCTGTTTGGTACCGGATCTGCCCTATTCCGGTACAAAAAAGCAAGGTGATAACGCGTTGATAGTTGCTGCAGAAAACATACTCGGCTATGGAATGAAAAAGCATACGTTCTAACTCGATCCGTCTGGAGGGTCAGAATGACTGCTGCATGCCTCCACTGTAAATGAACCTTTATGCCATAGTGGCAGACTTTCGTTCGTGGAGCTTGCCGTGCGGGGTAGCGGTATCGAGCCAGGATTCCTTCTTCTTCAATGATGATGTCTTTCCCCATTTCTATTTCCGCGTGTCAAAAAAGATAAAATCAATGGCTTTATTGCATCGATATAGCACCTATTGCGATATGAAACAAGTGCTATTCTGATTTGTCTATAAAACGGCGTGTTTTTGGACACAACAGACATGATTAGGCAGGTGAGCCCATATTTTACGACTTTTTGTATATTTGCAAATCAGTGGTGTTCTCCAAACAGAAAGTGACTATTCACTGATATTGATATGCACCAACAAAGATTCAACAAATGAAAAGAACGCATCTGACGATTGCAATAGCAATTCTCACAATCGGGTTTGCCGGTTCTTGCTCCAAGATTGACAATGGTTCGAAACACGTAGATCTGATTGATGACGGGTCCAGAAGGTTCGTCGTACTCTCCGACATCCACCTGATGCATCCGGATCTGCTTGTACACGAAGGGGTGGCATTCGACAAATACAACTGGGAAGAATGCAAACTGCTGCGCGAGAGTCCCGAAATCTTTGCGGCCACACTCGAAAGGGCACGGGAGTACAAACCGGATTTTCTTATTGTCTGCGGTGATATGACCAAGGACGGAGAAACCATCTCCCATAAGTATGTTGCTGAAAAACTCAATGAATTCATGAAACAGACTGGGGCCAGAATTCTCGTTGTTCCCGGAAATCACGATCTGACCAACCCTCATTCATTCAGATATGACGGGGCTATGTCAACACCTGAGCCGAGCGCTACCGAAGCGGATTTCGAAGAGATATATGCCGGGTGTGGCTATGCTGATGCCGTGGCACGTGGCCCGAGGAAACTTGACTATATGAATTATCCCGCAGATGGCATCGCCTTTATCGGGGTCGATTCCAATGAACCGAACACTCCGAACCGGGCGGCGGTTCAGGGCGGCCTTACAAAAGAGCAGGTCTTGTGGGTGGCCGATATGGTTGAAAAAGCTCATACCGACAACCGATATGTCATTATGGGAATGCATCACAATCTCCTCGACTTCTACAACAATGCATCACTGATAAGGGGAGCGAATATCGCAAACGCAAGATATGAAGACTACTCCAACGAACAGTTGGTGACAGACCTGTGCAATGCCGAGATTGACGTGGTGTTCAGCGGACATTCACATATGCATTCCATCACATCCGAGAAACGGGGTGAACGGGAAATCTTCAGCATTGTCACGAGTTCCCTTGTGAATCTTCCAATTGCATATCGTACGGGAAGCATTTCAAAGGATGGACTTATGACAACACGGTCCGGCTATATGCAGGATGTGATGCCTTCCAATGGCGTCAATCTCAGAGAAGAGGGAAAAAAATATTGGTTCAAGCTCTCAGAATTTTATATGTACGAAGCCTCCAGGGTGTGCTGGGAAAATGAAATTGCCAAGATGCTGTTTTCCGAGATGTTGGGCCTTCATAGCCGTGAGGACGTAGAAAAACTTCTCGGAGAAAAAGTCAAGGTTCCCTTCTATCATTTCACATACTACACAAGCAACGGCAACGAACATCTGTACAATCCTGACAGAAATTTCGAAGAAGGGAAGGCGGCCCTTGACGATGTCGTGGAACTTGTCATTGATGGCATAGCCCGGAAATTGATGGAAGATGATGAAGAATTGAGTTATGAAGAAGCTTTCGAAGAAGCAAAGGCATCCGTGGATTTCGTTGTAACCGCGCTCCTCGGAAAGGGATTGGATGATGTGAAATCGATGCTGTATGACTTCCTGAGCAGCGCCTACCATAACTATTACGGGACCGACCGCACTCCGGTTCCGGATGATTCCATAACGCTGCAGTTGTCAAAGTAATATTGTTCCAACAAGGGAAGAATCTGATTTGCTTCCCGCGGTAAACTCATTCAAATACACCCCACATTTTTGAGTGCGTACCAAAACGCTCTGTTCGCTGAAAGTCAGCAAGTTCCATCACACCGCTCACTATACGGACAAGTGTAGGCAACATTCATCTGCCTGTATAAATGACAGTAACGAGCCCACAAACTCACTGTCGGCGTTATGTGAAAATCCTTATATGTTTTAGAAATTTATTGTAAATTTGCAGTGGATTTCGAATTAGCTGTTAATCGTAAAGAGAGATACTTACCTTAACCGTTTGATTATAAGGAAGGATAATGGCCAGATTAAAGCTATAACCTGCCCTTTCCTGGACGGGAGCCGCCTCGGGTATGCCAAATTGAGCAACTGGGCATTCGAGAACGCCGACGGCTCTGCTATCTGCATTGACATGGACTACACCGGAGCGCAGCGGCATCAGGTTACCTTTGCCGGCCCGTTTGACTGCGGTACTGTCAGCAGGATTGTCTGGAATTAATTACGTGGAACCAAAAAACTAATTCGACGCAATTATTACAGAGAACGGCTCGCATAGTCCATATTTATCGAAAATATACTCGTCCCCTCCGTGTCGTCTGTCCACACCGTACCAGGAGAACGGATCCATAAGGCCGTGACGAGGGGAGAAATGAGGGCCGAAGAGGCTGGAAAGACTGCCAGTGCATATCACTTCAACCGTATTGGTTCCTTCCTTGATGAAAGGAGTGATATCGAGTTCGTATGGCTTGAATCCTATTATCCCTGCTTTCTCGCCGTTTACCAGGACTTCGCATACGGTTCCGTTCCATTCGCCAAGCTTTACGAGATATCCCTCTGTCGGGTCATTGATCTCATAACTGTTCCCGTATGCTACATCCCAGCTGTAGAACGGAATCCCCTGCTCAGTCCATGGACCTGTCTTCATCGGAACCGGTGCTTTGATCATCCATCCGTAAGATGTCGGCGCAAGCGAGAAATCTCCGGATACGAATCCATAGGATATCTCGGCGAACAGACTCATTGTCTCTCTGCGGAGTCGGATGGTATTTGTACCCTTGATGACGAATTTTCCGATTTCGTAACATCCGTTCCTGGCATCAAGGGGATGGACATCCGGCATCGGTTCCACATCGTGCCCGTTGATGCTGACACTCCATAATTGAGGTTTCTCACATATGAATTTCATATCAGACCAGTCAAAATCGTCTGCTACCACAAAATCGTAGGAAACTGTGATAGGGCCTGTCTGAAGGGTGTCCTTGTCGAAAAATTCATGTTTATACTGGATGGACCTTTCCCACGGATTGTACCATCCGAATTCTTCGTAGAGATCGGTGCATGCATCGAGGACATACTTCTCATCGGATATGCACCCGTCAATCGAATACCTGCAATAATCCAGAGTGAGGTAGTTGTCACCGAGTCTTTCCACCGCCGTCTCTGAAGCGGGTGTGAGAACCTTGCCCGTGGCAATCAGCTTTCTTTTGACCTCAAGCCCTGCCATATCAGCGCTCTTCTCCGGAGCGAACAGAAGGATGTCGCCGGCAGGAGATAATACGATGTCGGCACTTACTGTTCCGTCATCATTGACAGAACATGTATATGCCGATATCTCCCCCGTCATAGTATCAAGATATTTGAGACCGGCTCCATTTATTCGGATTTTAACACTCTCATTTTCCGTCAGGGAGGAATTGGTAATATAGAGCAGAGTACCTTCATCGAACACACGGCACTGATGATACAGGTCGTTGCCGTGGATTTCTTCAAATTGAACTTTGTCGGATGCGAGTTCGTCAAGAATCACATTATCCCTGATATCTGCATCTGAATTCCATAACTCGGGCAGGACAGAACTTTCACACGCATTGACAAGAACCGGCTTGGAAAGCGCGATGATGGTGCCGCCCTGCTTTGCGAATGCGCTCAGCAAATCCGCAGTCTCCGGGAACAGTGTCTCCACCATTTCGGGGATTATCACGGTGGAATAGGATCTTTCCCCTACAATGAATTTTCCTCCCTTCGCTTTGCCATGTCTTGCTATTATGGATTCGCTGCCGAGGTCATACTCCACCTGATTCTTTTCAAGTCCTGTGATGAACTCCTGGAAATTGCATCCGATATCATATCCCATTCCATCCTGTCTGTAGTAACAGGTATTGTACATCCATATCGTCGAGGTAGGCTCGAGAATGAGGATGTCGTTCACCTGTTCTCCCTGGCTGAGTGCAAGCGACAGCCTGGCCACATGGTCGTTGAGCATCTTGTAATCTTTGGACCAAGGGGAATAGCCGGTGAAAAAGTCAGGATAGTCCAGTTTGCGTGCTCCTTCGATCGTGACATTGGCATAATGCTGGTTCATGAAGTTCACGCCGAGTGCATACTCCCAATCTGCAAGACGCTTCATATCCTCGAAGGTCAGATCCCAGCCTGCACCGCCATAGCTCTCACAAAGAGTCCGGGTATATCCCATCTGGTTGGCAACGCTGCGCAGTTCCTTTATGATACGCACGTTACCCCATTGGGCATTAGGGCTTTTATCATCAAAATTATTGAACAGCATGTCGACCGCAGGCAGATGATGATACTCGTACATGGCCATATTGTCCGCAACGTTATTGATATTCGGCCACTCGTGATCCCAATAATGTCCGGTCCACAGCAGTCCGTGCGAGCGACAGTATCTGTCCCAGGGTTGGGCCCAGTTCTCCACAAACAGACGATGTTTGGTGTAATGGAAGTCATATCGTACCTGCTTCCAATTCGTGCCTGTCTCCTCTTCCATCATAGGCAGATGAGTGAGGAGGTCGTAACCCCAATCCTTCTTGAATTCATCTGCCATTCCCGGTGTCCAATTCAAGAAATGAGGCTCATCGGAGAATGTGCCTTTGACGACTGTGCCAAGTTCCCTGCCAAATTCCTTTTCATATCCCGACATTGTAAGTTCTATGAATTTCTCGGTCACTCCGGGATAAAGCAGGTCGACATATGGCATCCCGGCCGTCCAAGGAGAAGCTTCTGCATACCTGTTCTCGAATAAATAATATGTTCCGGGAACATCACGATATCCATTGATGGTTCCTGTGATGTCGATAAATTCGTCTCCTTCTCTCTTCAGGCACACGCCCCAATCCTTATTTTCAGTGGGAACTGCATTTACCTTGAACATATGGAGGTCTGTCGGATGGTCATATGACTCCGGCATTTCTCTCTGCACGTGCCCGCCTGCGAAACCGCTCGGATATGAATTCTCGTCATATATCCATATGTCCAAGCCCAGTTCCTTGCCCTTCTCTACGCTGTATCGCCACAATTCGAACCATTCGTCGGACAGGTACTCCGTTTCGATTCCCGGTCTCGGATGGATGAATGCGCCTCCGAATCCCTGCTCCTTGAAGTCGGCAAGCATACGGTCAATATCGGCGTGAGTCACGTTTGCATTCCAAGTCCAGAGCGGTGCGGGGCGGAAGTCCTTGCCCGGATCGGCAAACATTTTTTCCACGTCAGCGAAGGACTGTGTCCTTTCTTTTCCAAGATCGTCACCGGCCTGCGCACATGACATAAAAATCATACCCGCTGAAACAATAGATAAAATGATGGATAAGCGCCTTTTCATTGCAATTCCTAATATTGGTGTAGACAGATTTTCCCAAAGTTAAATAAAGATTGTGTAGATAAAAAATCCAGCCAAGACCTTAGAAGCTGTTTAAATTTGATTGCCAAAATTTATTATAGCAGATTTTTTGATGGATTTGCGCTTGAAATGAGGGAGCATGCCGGTTGGTATGTGACCGAATTGAAAGTGCAAAGACACGAAAAAGATGCATAAAGATTACCAAGTTATTTTTTAATAATGACTAAACAGCTTCTTAGTAAAACACAATCAGTTATTGAATGCAAACGCATAAGTCTTCTAATAAATTTAACCTGTTATTTGGATATGCGTAATATATTCCTTACATTTGCAGTATGAGAACGTTGAGACGAACAACTTGATGAATTCTATAATTCCGTTGCCCCGAAAGTTCAAGAGAAGATTGACTATGCGCTTACTCTAATGTCACAAATCAAGGTCGTAAGCACAAAGTTTGTGAAAAAACTTGAGGGAACGGATTTCTATGAAATGAGAGTTTCGGTTGGCAATGAATATAGAGTCATTATATTCAAGATTGACAACGATAATTTCATTGAGGCGAATGAGGTTCTCCTTTTGAACGGCTTTATGAAAAAATCAACAAAAGACTATAAGGCGCAGATAAAGATTGCCGAAAAGATAATAAACGAACTTGCAAAATGAGAAAAGATATCGATTTCAAGAAGTTTAAGAACCTTCCTGCAGCAAATGATATGCTGGATGAAAAGTACGGGAAGCTTGGTTCTGTCACCAGAGATGCCTTTGAAGCAAAGGCAAAGGCCTGGTATTATGCTGAAGTTCTCAAGGATGCGAGGAAATCTGCTGGCATTACTCAACAGGAACTTGCAGATAAGATTGGAAAGAAGCGTGAGTACATCGCCTCCCTTGAAAAAGGTGAGACAGATATGCAGTTGTCC
>JAZUIV010000030.1:0-20200 GCA_045642485.1 Bacteroidales bacterium
ACACTCCGTCTATCATCACCCCTGCATAGAGATACTTATGGATAAGGCTTATCACCCTGCCATCCTTGACGGTATGAGAGAGAAGCTCTATCAAGTAGCTCTGGTTCACCGTGTCGAAGAAGCGTTCGAGGTCAATGCCGACTGCGTACTCGTAGCCGTCATTGAGGATGCTCTGCGCCTTCTTCAAGGCATCGTGTGCACTGCGTCCGGGACGGAAGCCGAAACTCCCTTCGCTGAACTGGGGTTCATACATAGGAGATAGCACCTGCGCTATGCTCTGCTGGATTACGCGGTCTACCAAGGTGGGGATGCCCAGCTTGCGCGTCTTTCCGTTGTCTTTCGGGATTTCCACGCGCCGCACGGGTTGCGGCTTGTATTTCCCGTTCAAGATGGATGCCTTTAGCTCATCCTTGTGGAGTTTCAAGTATGGAAGCAACTCCTTGCATTCCATCGAGTCGACACCTCCGCTCCCACCGTTCGACATGACCTTCCTATATGCTCGGTTCATGTTATAGGGAGATACGATGAGTTCCATCAAGTGCTTCTCATCTATCTGCACTTCGACAAGTTCGTTTTCTGTTATCTCCATAAAAGTCTGCACTCCTGCAAGGCTTTCGGCTTCCAGCCTATCCCCTTGCAGGCAGTCTGCGGCTCCTGCCGCAATTTTCTGCTCTCGTTCTCTCATAAAGTTCCTTTCTACAAACTTATCCAATAAAGTTCGGTCCTTCCCTGCGTGCCGATATTAGGCAGGTACTATGACCTCTGCTGACTCCTCGCAGTTCGTTGTTACTACAGGGCGATTTTTTTTCTCGCCTCGTCTGCGAGGCCTCTCCAGTTATGGACGCACTCTTTCCATCTTATGCCTGCCCGATTTACCTTGGATGATTCGGATAGTTATTGGACTTTGACTTCGTTTGCAGTCTTATCCTCATCCTTAGGCCTTGTATCGGATTTCTGTCCGTCAGACCAGATGTTTGCCGCCGGCTTCCTTCAGATTCCGTCTCGCGGCGGACACCCTTGCCTTTGGCTGTAACCTTCCCACTATCAGGGCGGTTTGGGGACTTTCACCCGTTAGAGTACGTTCGTGCTGGACGAACAACAAACGCGCCGTCCTTGAATCGGGCGGCGCGATAGCCTTGGGAAAGTTGGCTTTTATTAATCTGAGACGGGACGCACAGGGAAGCCGAGGTAACGGCTGCCGCTGTACTGCGGAGTGACACCGCCACTGTAGAAGTACAAGTAGTACGCGCGGCCTGTATCGTCTGTATAGAGAGAACTCGACCAATAGTTGCCGTTGGAGCCTGCATATTTAAGGGAAGTACCATAGCCGTTGCCCGCAGCGGGGAAGAACAACTTGTTGGTGCCGTCACAGAAAAGGCAGCCTGCTACTCCGTCGTAACTGGCACACCAGTAGACGCCTTTGCCGACTGAAGCGCTTGCTCCGGAAGGATTGGTTGTTTTGTCATAACTGCCGTTAAGGCAGGCATCATACAAAGCCTTGAACTCTTCTGTTGTAGGCATACGCCAGCCGTCGCCCAAAAGTGCGGTGGCTGCGTCATCGCCTGGCTCAAGAACGGTCCTTGAATCCGAATTTGTGTACTTCGTATATGCGGAGCTTTCATAGAATGGTGCATTAGCCTGTGAGAAACCGTCGGAGAGCACTGAACCGTCTTTTACACTTTTCCATTGGCTATCGGAATCGGAATAGGCATATGCTACTGTGCCACCCCAAGCGAAATAGTATCCATAGTCGGTCTCCTTTTCGGCACCGAGGTTCTTCGTAGCCCACTTCACGCCGCCGATTTCAACGTATTCTGCAGCAACTGTCACCGGCACGAACCCCGTGGTGAAGTCAGATTTGTCTTTCTTGACGTTGACGGCTACGGTGAGGGACTCTTCTCCCAGCTCGGCAAGAAACTTTTTAATGTGTGCCTTAATGGAAACGGTACCGTTCTCTTTGTAGGTCTTGAAGAACTTGATGCTGTCGGTGGGGACCATGTCAAGAACTACAGCCTTGGTCTGCACCCTGTTAAGCAATATCTTGACGCCGTCCTTCCCCAAAGTTGCAACGGCTTCTTTCGGAGTGACAGACAAATCAATGAAGAGTGTGTCATCCTCAACTTTGACGCTTCCGTCACTGTATGCCGGGACGATGGTCACGGACTGAATCATTTCTTCAAGAGCTTTGACTCTGCCGGTGAGGTCGGCCAATGCCTTCTCAAGATTCGTCACCCTTGTTGTCAGGTTGGTGATGGCCGTGTTGACTGTCGCAATTTTGTCCGTGAGGGCCTTTGTCAGTTTGCCTTCGGATGTCTTGATGGCTGTGTCGATGGCGGCTCTGTACTCCTTGCGGATGTTGGCCTTGGCAGTGTCGACTGCGGCCTTTGCCTTCGTCAGTTCGGTGGCAATGCTGTCCGCCTTAGCATCGGTGATTCCTCCTGCCGACTTTGCGGAGTCGATGGCTGCCTTCATCTCCGTCAGCTTCGCGTCCATCTGTGCTGCGGTGTAGTAGCCTTCGAACGTCTTGTTCACCCACTTGGTCAGCGAGTCAGCGCAGGCCTTGATGTCCTTCGAGAGTTTCTCGCTTGTGGTGCCGAGTTTCGCCTCTATCTTCGCGATGGTATCACAGGTCGCCTCATACTGCTCCAGAGTGGAGAACGTGGCAATTACCCAATCCTTCTCGGCAAACGTCGGAAGGACATCATCCAGATAGTCCTCAAGGTTGAGAATCCGGTCCTTAATGGCCTCGTCGGCCTCCTGCAGGTCAAATATCTCCTGTCCGTGGTTCTCGGCTGACTGTTTCAGAGAGGTGATGTCGCTCCTTATCTGGCCGAGGTCAGCGATGCTGGAGTTGATGTTTGTAATTTGGGTATTGATCGATGCAATCTGCTCGTTTTCGATGCCGTCAACCTTCTTCTCCAGATTGTCGAGGCGCTCGTTGATTTTCGAGCAGGAACCCAGGAGTCCCACAGAGAGTACTGCGAGGGTAATCATTGAAAGTGTCTTTTTCATTGTTGTTTTTTAATATTTGTTGTTCGTATTTGTTTGTTTTTGTCTTTCTCTTTGTTGTTGCCGCCGTTATCGGAGGAATATAAGTGCTTACAGCAACTTTGGCTCCCGAAGAGGGAGGGGACCCACGTCAGTGGGGAGGATTGCAGTAAGCACTTATATTCCTCCGCAATGACCTTGCACGACGAAACGCACCCATCGGAAAAACGGATGCCGCAAAAAGTTAAGTCGCTGATACTTAAACGATTAGTACCCCCCCCCAGTCAGAAAAACGGGGACGCAGCAGTTGGAATATTTGGCAGAAACGCGCATACAACTTCAAATTAAGCCATTATTTCCCGAAAATGCAAAAAAGTTGCGCAATACGCGAGTCACTCGCGTATTGCGCAACTTTCAGGCACTGAAGCTCAGCATCCGCCGCAACCTGTCCCTGCCGGGAATTCGTCGGAAAACTTCGCAAGAATCCAACAAAGAGTGATTCGGCCCGAATCTCTCTGATTTTCTGAAAAATTCAGCGAAAAAAGAGAAAATCAAGGCTTTTCGCTCTGAAAATTCACCGTATGAGTTATGGACTCACCTGCCGGAGTGCGGACAAAAGTGAAATGTGGCTCATTTCTTCTTGACGACTTTGTGCTTGATTTTCACCACGGCAAAATTGAGTTCAATCTCGGTCTCGGTAGATTCGGTGGAGAGATTGCGGCCGACAACCTCTGCGAGCAGCTCACCTGTCTTCTGAAGCAGATTCCTCTGCACCTCTCCGCCATCGGCGGCATCCTGAAGCTGTTCCATCATATGAGCCATATGGCGCACCAACGCAAATGTTTCGATGATGGCAACGGTGGTTTCAGTAGCCTGATCGGACTTAAGAATAGTCGCAAGCATATAAAGACCCTTCTCAGTAAATGCCTTATATCGATACTTGGAATAACGTCCTGTTTTTATTCCATCATTTTCTATGGTCAAAAAATTTGACCTTAGAGCAGCAGACTCATCTTCGGTAAGTTCAAGTATGTAACCTTGACGAAACTTTTTCGGGTTGTTCTTCACTGCCTGATTAATCTCCTTTGTCTGCACGCCATATAGATCCGCCACATCCCTGTCAAGCAAAACCCTTTGTCCTCTCAGGCTAATCAGCCGCCTCTCAACGTCTTGAGTAGTAATTTCAATAATCTCGTTCTTCATATCCATCTGTTTAGAAATTAAACACTCAATTTGCGGTCGAAAATTTTGACCGCAAAATTGTCAACTCTTATTTTCTTTCTTGTTCAACCGGTCACGAATGTAACCGGTGCACCAGCCGATGCGATATCTACGAATCTCCCTCCTCATATCCTTCATAGTCTTACACCACACAAATATAGCCATTCCGGTGGGAATTGCAAAACTCAAATTGCAGTTTCAAAAACTCGCGGCAGGGACTTGGAAAATTCTGAAATACTTAAATGCTTTTATCAAACACTTCCCTTATGGAGGGATAGGTGGTTTCGAGGCAGCCGGGAAGGGCGTCCAGTCCTATCCATTCGGCACGGGTGATATCCTCTTCAGCTTGAGGCACCGGCGTTTCGCTGCCATTGTACTGCATCTCGTACCAGTATGTGTTCTTGAGACAGGATATTCCGAAAACTTTGTATGTGTGGTGGGTTATGCATATGAGTTTTCCGAGTTTGAGGTTTGTAAGGCCGGTCTCTTCCTCCACTTCACGCAGGGCACAGGTCTCTATGTCCTCATCCGGCTCCTGTTTCCCCTTGGGAAGATCCCAGATGCCGTGACGGAGAATCATCAGGACTTTGCCGTCGGAATTGCGGACCAACCCGCCTCCGGCAGCCACCTGCTGGTAACGTGAAGCAAACTCGCCGAATGAATCTTCTTCGACATCAACGTACTCCGCACCAAAGTAAATCTTCATAAAAATCGTATCTTTGCAAAAAACGCGCAAAGGTAATGTTTACGGCCGAATTTGTCAAGATGATGAATGGAAATTTAGGAGAGGGAAGGGCCTCGTCGGTACTTGCATCTCTGGAAGAGAATCCCGTCATCTCCGTCAGGGTTAATCCTTTCAAGATTCCGTTGGAACGGTTGAGGGAACACTTCGGACCAATTGCAGGAGAGGCAGTACCCTGGGCGGCGGACGAAGCTTTCTATCTGACGGAACGGCCCTCGTTCACCCTCGACCCTCTTTTCCACGCCGGAGCATACTATGTGCAGGAAGCATCCTCAATGTTCGTGGGACAGTTCCTTGACGCTGCCGCGCGGGAACTTGGAGAAGAGAATCTGAACGTGCTCGACCTTTGCGCCGCTCCCGGAGGAAAGACAACGCAGATACTGAGCCACCTCAATGGACGCGGGCATCTGGTGGCAAACGAGGTTATCGGTTCCCGGGTCCCCATCCTTGCCGAGAATGTGGCCAAATGGGGATGCGGCAACGTCACAGTCGCCAATAGCGATGCCTCCTGTTTCGGAAAGTCTGCAGGCGGACGCGGAGGTCAGTCATACGACATAATCGTCACCGACGTACCCTGCTCCGGGGAAGGGATGTTCAGAAAAGGAGAACAGGCGCAGGACAACTGGTCCGTCAACAACGTGATGCTCTGCGCCGCAAGGCAGAAACGCATAGTAAGCGACGTATGGCCCGCTTTGCGGGAGGGAGGTTTTCTGCTCTATTCCACCTGCACCTTCAACAGATATGAGGACGAGGACAACGTGGAATGGATCTGTGGCGAACTGGGTGCGGAGTGCCTTAAGCAGAGGCATTTCTATCCCGGAGAGGACAAGGGTGAGGGATTTTTCGCCGCACTTCTGCGTAAAAACGGGAATTTCCGTCCGCAGCGCGACAGGAAGCAGACCAGACCGGCATACAGAACATACGAGTCGCTGTTCCCTCAGGCGGACGAGGCACTGTCGGTTTCTCTCGACAGAGGCAAATATCCTGTTGTGGAGCTTTCGCGGGAAGATGCGCTGAAGTTTCTGGCAAAAGAGCCGCTGGTGTTCGAGGACCAGCCGGTAGGACTGATTCTACTCACATACAAGGACATCGCCCTCGGATTCGTGAAAAATCTCGGCCGTCGCTCCAACAATCTGCATCCATCACCCCGACGCATCAAAAAACAGATTCTTAATTGTGCGTATTGAGCTGGCTCCGGGCTGTCACTCCACCAGCTCAAGCCTACCGCAAATCTGTGATGATGGTATCGTCGCCGAATGATTCCGGGTCGATGATGAAGAATTCCCACGGCCAGGGATCGCTTATCGGCCTGATGTCCGAAAGCTGTATCTTGAAAGAGGCATAGTCGAAAGTACAGGAGTCACCTTTGAGAGCGCTCAAATCCATCCCCGCCAGCATCGAAAGGTCATTTTTCTGGATAACCAATTCCTGAGCCGCAACATCATGCAGCCACCTGTCCCTGCCATTGCAGTAGAGAACTCCACCGGGACTTTCAAACCTGTAGCAACTGTCCTGTACAAAAGCCTTTCCGGAAACCACAAGCTCACCCGAATCGGCAACGGTCACCTTGAAATTGCAGGTGAACCGTGTCTGCGCTGCGCATAGAAAGCACAGAGCAAGAAACGATACTGTCAAAAATGTTCTTTTCATCTTCAAGGCTTGACCCCCGTGGAAGCGTATTCCGGCTTATCCCTGTATATGATTCAACGACTCCAGAATATGGTCCAGAGAATCAAAATCGGTAATAAGCACATTTCGTGCCTTGCTGCCTTCCTGAGGCCCAACGATTCCTGCCGCCTCAAGCTGGTCCATTATACGGCCGGCCCTTGCGTAGCCTATGCCCAACTTGCGCTGGATCATTGAAGTTGAGCCCTGCTGGAACTGGACTACCATCTTGGCGCACTCCTCGAACAGCTGGTCACGACGGCGAAGGTCTATCGAATCATTGGCTTCAGCATCGTTTTCATCCACATACTCGGGCAGCGTGAAAACACAGTCATAACCGGTCTGATCGCTGATGAACTTGACCATCGCCTCAATTTCAGGGGTGTCTATCAACGCACACTGAACACGGGTCAAGTCGGCTCCGGGATATGAGACTAGCATATCCCCACGGCCTATCAGACGGTTTGCGCCGGCAGAGTCGATGATAACCTTCGAATCGACACTGCTGCTCACCTTGAAAGCTATGCGGGAGTTGAAATTCGCCTTGATTGTACCGGTAATGATGTTGGTGGAAGGACGCTGGGTGGCGATGACAAGATGGATACCCACTGCACGCGCCTTCTGCGCCAACCTGGCGATAGGCTCTTCTATCTCACGGCCTGCAGTCATAAGCAAATCCGCGAACTCGTCGATAGCTACCACTATATAAGGCAGGAACTTGTGTCCCTTGTTGGGGTTAAGCCTCCTCTGCAGGAACTTCTCGTTGTATTCCTTTATCTGACGCACTCCCGCAGTCTTGAGCAGTGCGTATCTGTCCTCCATCTCGATGCAGAGGGACTTGAGAGTATTGACAACCTTCTTGGTGTCTGTGATGATGGCCTCGTCTCCATCCGGGAGCATTGCCAGATAGTGTTTGTCCAACTTCTCATAAAGCGAGAGTTCAACCTTCTTGGGGTCAACAAGGACAAGTTTCATCTCGGCGGGGTGCTTAGTGAAGAGGAGGGATGCCAGAATCACGTTGAGTCCGACAGATTTACCCATACCGGTAGCACCGGCCACCAGCAGGTGGGGCATCTTCGCAAGATCGATGAAGAAAGGCTCGTTCGTGACAGTGACGCCAAGGGCAAGCGGCAGTTCCATCTTCAGGCTGTGGAACTGCTGGGTATTGAGGATGGACTTGAATGCGACTACGCTCGGGCGCTCATTGGCAACCTCAATGCCAACTGCATCCAACAGCGTAACAACACGTACTCCTTTGGCTCCCAGTGAGATGGCAATATCTTCCTCAAGATTGCGGACCTGCGCCACTTTCACTCCGTCTGCCAGGTGAATCTTGTAAAGGGTGACGGTAGGGCCCATCTTTGCAGAGATGGAGACCACTTTTATCTTGTAACTCGCCAGGGCGCTGACTATTCTCTGTTTATTGCGTTCAAGCTCTTCCCGTGAAACGTTATAAATCTTGTCCTGATAGTCGTTCAAAATCGACATCGGAGGGGTCTTGAACGAGGCCAGGTCTAGTCTGGGATCATAAAGATTGCGCCATTGGTCGTCGGACAGGGTATCAACGGTCGAACCCTCTTCGATGGTAAGCAGAACGTCATCACCATTTCCGCCAGCCTCCAATGGTTCGGAATGTGCCGGCTCCACAGGAAGTTCCGGTTCCTGTAAAGAATCTTCAGCGGACTCCTTAATGAAAGGTTCTTCTGAAAAAATATCATCAATATCCTTTTCACCGGATTCCTGCGTCTGTCCGTCCTCGGAGGGTACATCACCGTCCGGCTGTTCGGCAACCGGCTCTTTCGGAACATTCTTCTGCCTGTGTGAAACTCCATACATCGCATCATCTATCCACTTGGCCACCTTGGGGGTGATCAGACAGGCATAAAGAAAGACCACCAGCAAATACAGCAGACCGGCCCCCATATATCCCAGCATCCCGCACACGAAAGTATCGGCGGCACAGCCATAGGAGCCCCCTGCACCGACACCGAGCATCGGGCTGACATTCAGCAAGGAATGGATATAATCGGCCACTACTGAGCAAATTATGGCTCCGAGCATTGTCACGATGAATATACGCAGCAGATTGACGCGTTTGATTCTGAAACAGAAGACAGAAACGGCTCCGAAGAATACCGGGAGGACGAACGCCCCCAACCCGAAAACTTTGGAGAACAGAAAATCCGCCCATTTCCACCCCAACTTGCCGGCACCATTGGCGGCAGTCACGTCATTGGACAGGAACGACGGACTGAAGACAAGGCTCTGGTCCTTGTCCCAAGTGAAAAACAGCGAAAAGAGGGCATAGATGGTATAGAGGGTGAGGAAAGCGAAAAAAATCCCAAGAGCGACCCTGGAAATCATCGCCAGATTACGGACTTGCGGCTTGCTTTCCTGCTTTTCTGAGCTTTTCTTTTTCCCGGATGAAGACATAATCATTTACTTCTTTCTGTTTCTGTTGCGCTTGAAATTTCCACGATTCTGATTCTTGAAGCCCATCCCGGGACGGGAGAATACTTCATTATGAGCTATCGCACCCAAATGAACGTCGGAAGGGACTTTGAGTTTACCGTCCGACAATTTTTCAATATCTGCGAAAATCGTCTCCTCAGCCACGTTGTCCTTGTTCCATATCAGATATTGCTGCCGCATATAGAGAGCCAGAGTGCGTATCATCTCTTTTTTCACGTCATCATCTTCCCTGTCTGCAATGAGTGCTATCATATTCTCTATGTTGCGCCCGTAACAGGCGGCTTTTGGCGGCTTTGAAGGCAAGGTCAGCATCTCCGGCCTTGCATCGAACTGCTGCTTTGTGGGAGCCGGGAAAGGAGCATCTATGTCGAGGTCAAAGTCGGCAACCACATAGGCGTGATCCCACAACTTATGCTTGAAATCGTTCAGATCCCTTATCTGAGGATTCAGTATCCCCATAGTCTGCACGACTGCAGCGGCCTGTTCGCTTCTCTTCTTTCTGTCCCCTATCCCCTTGACCTGCTGAATCATCTTCTGCACATTCCTGCCGTATTCCGGCAGAATCAATTTTTCTCTCTCTGTGTTGTAGTCCATACCCAAACTGTTTTATCTCGCGAATTTACAAAAAAAGTTTCTTTTTGCTAAATTTGCGGAAAATTCAATATATGCATATCGGAGTAGCAGGTAACATCGGCAGCGGCAAGACCACCCTCACGAGGATGCTGTCCGGACATTACGGATGGACCCCGAAATACGAGGCAGTGACCTACAATCCTTTTCTGGAGGATTACTACACGGACATACCGCGCTGGTCTTTCAATCTGGAAGTCTATTTCCTGACGCAGAGACTCAAGGACGCTATCGCAATCTCCCAATGCGAAGGCACTGTCATACAGGACCGCACGATTTTTGAGGGAGTCTATATCTTCGTGGCCAACAACTATGCCCTCGGGAATCTATCCAAGCGTGATTTCGACGCCTATATGGACCTGTTCAACGTGATGATGCACTCCATAAAAACGCCCGACCTTCTGATATATCTCAGATGCTCGGTCCCGCATCTGGTGGGACAGATTCAGAAACGCGGGAGAAGATATGAGCAAGGCATCAGCCTGGAATATCTGACAGGCCTGAACGAGAGATATGAAAAGTTCGTAAAGGAGCAGTACCCGGGCCAGGTTCTGACAATAGACGCAGACCGGCTGGATTTCGAGCACAATCCTGAAGATTTTTCTTCAATCACCGACAAGATAGACGCCCGCCTCTACGGGTTGTTCTGATTGAGCGTCTTTTTCTCCTGAAGATATTCCGCCACTATTTCAGCGGCCAGTGCAACCATATCGGCACAGGGGCGCTTTCTGTAATACTCACCCGTACGCGCAGACGGAGCCGGATCGGAAGCCCCGCCTGAAGGCAGACCGAGAAGTTCCCTGCAGATTATACTGCCGGTCTCTTCCTTGAATTTTCCGGCAAAATACTGGACAAGAGCATAATTTGCCTTTCTCGCCGCCAGATCGGAAGGGTCTGAGACCGGAGAGATGAATCCAGCAAGAAATGTCATCCCGCTGACCGTACCGCACACTTCCCGCATACGTCCCATTCCTCCTCCGAACCCCGTACCGGCCCGCGCAAGTATGTCAGCGTCAAGACCCGTAATATCGGCGAAAGCCATCACCACAGACTGGCAGCAGTTGTATCCCTTGAGGAAAAAATCGCGGGCAAGATTCCCTTTTTCCCGAACATATTGTGTCTCCATAATTGCAAAGATAAGAATCTGTTTCCATAGTTGTGCAAACAGGGCATTCATTTGCACTGTCCGGCAAAGTTGGCACAGAATATGATTCAAGGAGCAGGGAACAACAAAATATGACAAATATGAAAACGCGAATCATTTATATGGCGGCCGTTCTGGGAATGGCTGTTTCATTCGGGGCGGCAGCCCAGACAACCGGCGAAAACTACAACAGTTACATAGAAGTCTCCGGATACGCCGAGCAGGAAGTTGATCCCGACGTCTTCTATATGAGAATCGTGATTGACGAGATGGACAGCAAAGGGAAAAACTCCCTGGAGAGCCAGCAAAAAGCAATGATATCCGCCCTGCAGGCCATCGGAATCGACACTGACAGCCAACTCAAGCGCCTTTCCCTCTCAAGTTCATACTACAAGAGAAAATCAAACCTTGCTTCCGGAACCTATCAGCTCAAACTGAACAGGGCTGAAGATGTTTCCAGGGTATGGAGCGCACTTGACAATCTCGCTCTTTCCGACATCGCCTTCACAAAAGCCGAATACAGCGGAATGGACAGCCTTCGCAACGAAGTGAAGAGCAAAGCGGTCAGGAATGCCAGGGAACAGGCTCAGTCAATGGCGGGTGCCATAGGCCAGACGGTAGGCAAATGTTTCTATATGTATGTCGGACAGAGCGGAAATGCAATTCTCTACGCCCAGCCCAGAATGACGAAAGCAGTAATGTTGGATGCGGCCAACGGATTGGGTATAAGCGAAGAAGAGAGCATCGAATTCAGCAGCATCAAGGTTTCCGCCAATATCAACGCAAAATTCGTCCTTGAATAATCCCCGGATTGTTGTAACTTTGCTGCCCTTAAACCTTTGGATATGAAAAAATTTTCCGCCCTGCTCGCCTTATGCGCTATTGTCCTTGTCTGCGGTTGCGAAAAACTCGAAGACCGCCACGGCAACGTGGGATACAACTACTACACACAGACTGAAGAGGGAGGAAGCGAAGCGGACGCTCAATTCATCACCGATATCTATACCGGACAGTTCAATTTATTGGACAATGCCGAAGTCAAAGGCGGATACGTCTATATAAACGGCCGATACGGGGATCTTGACAAATTGATTCTGGAAGCCTGCCACAAGGCGGAAGAGCAGATTACCGCACAAGGCTTCAAGCCTGAGAAGAAATGTACCTTCACCGTGAACGCAATCTACACGATGGAGGTAGTGGCCAATTTCTACGTCAAGACCTATTGACCCCGGGGCCTATCTCAACTTGTTTGTTTCGAAGTGCCGGCGTGTCTGCAGGAAATAATGCAGCACGCCGGCTGCATTTACGGCGAACGCCATCCAGAAAGCGCTGTGGTAACCGATGTGTTCCGCAAGAAAACCTCCGAAAAGAATACCCAGCCCTACCCCGGCATCCCAGGCCGTGAGAATCGAGGAGTTGGCAGTCCCCCTCTGGCTGTTGGGGGCCAGATTGATGAACATATTCAAGAAAGCGGGATACATATGTCCGTTCCCCAGACCGATAATCAGGGCCGCTCCATAGTATCCCACGGGAGAATGGACCGCGGCAAATAAAAGATATCCGAAAATTGATATCAGAACCCCGACAGTGGCATTGCGGCTTACCCTATTCTCCTTCAGCGCGTGAGCGCCGGTCAGGCGGGATACTATAAGGCCTATGGCCAGAAGAGTGAAAAACACCCCGGCCCCGCTGATAATGCCGAGTTCCTCCTTACCGTAGATTGCGACATAGGTTGAGACAACTCCGTAAGAACAGGAGAAACACATCATCGAGAGAGCCTCGGGCCACCCTTTCAGCAGAAAGAAACGGTCCAGGGAAATCACCTTCTTTTCAGGCACGAAATCACGTTTCGGAAGCTTGATTGTCGCATCCAGCACAAGGCCCAGAAAAGAGAACAGCATCGAAATTGCGAAAAGGACCTTGAAATCCCCGCTGCACAGCTGGAGCACATAGATGGCCATTGCAGGACCGATTACGGTTGCAAGATTGTTGGAAAGGCCGTAGTAGCCCATTCCTTCCGCCCTGCGCTCCGAAGGAAGAACGTCGATGGCCACCGTACTGGCAGCGACTGTCGCCGATCCGAACGGAGCGCCGTGAAGGGTTCTGAAAATAGTGAACATAGCGAGGCTGCCTGCAACCAGATACCCTCCGAACAGCAGGAAAAACAGGAAGTTGCATACTATCAAGACCATCTTTCTCGGGAAACTGTCCACTATATAACCGCTGAAAGGACGACTCAGAAGAGCCATCACCGTATAACCGGCAAGGCAGAGTCCTATCACCTGCTTGTTTGCCCCGAATGTCTCGCTCAGATAGAGCGGAAGCAGAGGAACGATGAGCGTAAAGGAAAAGTGGATCAGAAAATTTCCGATCCACACTTTCACGTAATTGCTGTTCCAGAGCTTGGGCATCTTACAGATTCCTGATCCAGATATTCCTATAACTGATTGGAGCTGAAGGGTCTCCGTGACTCTGAAGAACAATGGGGCCGGCACCGTGAGCCTCATAGTGAGGGAATCCGATATACTCGGTATTGCCGAGAATCATTGTGTGGTTCTGAACCAGAACGCCGTTGAAGAAAACAGTCACGTAGGGATGCGTACGGTATGTTCCGTCCTCCTTGAAGGTGGGGGCTGTATAGATGATGTCATATACGTTCCATTCTCCGGGCTTGCGGCAAGGGTTTACAAGCGGAGCGCTCTGCTTGTAGATACTTCCTGCCATACCGTTGACGTAGGTCTTGTTCTCGTATACGTCCAGCACCTGCACTTCATATCTGCCCTGAAGATAGACACCGCTGTTGCCACGAGCCTGATTCTCGCCCTGAATGTCTGCGGGAACGCACCACTCTATATGGAGCTGGAAATCATTGAAATTATCTTTTGTCTGGATATCGCCGGCACGTTTGTTCACGGTCATAGTTCCGTCACCGTTGACCTTCCATCCGGCAGGCTGACCTTCGGAATTGCACCACTTGTCCAGATTCTTTCCGTCAAAGAGTACGACTGCATCGGATGGAGCGCTGCTTGTAGCGGCATCACCGGGGGCTACCTTTGCCGGAACCGGAGCATAAAACTCAGACATCTGAGGTGACATTCCCTTCGTGTCGGGATGCTGGTAACCGACAGGAATTGAACTCTGGGCATAGGAAAGAAGTGTTATGCCCATAAACGCTAAAGAAAGAACAATACGTTTCATATTACTTGAAGTTTAAAAACTGAATCTAAATTTTGGGCAGTTCCCAGGGGGCGCGGTAAGATGCGCAGAGATATGCGTCAGCTTCCGCATCGTGGAATGAAGTTCCGTCCCAGGAGAGGCGCTTTCCTGTCTTGTAAGCGATGTTGCCCAGTTCGGAGAACTTGCAGATATGTGAGCCTATCTCAATGCTGGCGTTGCAGTTGCGGTCGCGGCGCTTGATGCAGTCAAGATGATTCTTCACGTGAAGATTGAGTCCGCCTCCGCCGTATGCCTCGTGCAAAGGAACAGCCTCCATTCTCTGTTTCCCGTTGACGTTCTCGGGAATCACCTCCCATCCGCCGCGGTCAACGACAAGAGTACCGTTCTCACCGACGAATGCCACGCCGTGGGTACGGCCGTAAGCTCCGTCATTTATGCCGATTGCGTGATCCCACAGAACTGTGAAATCTCCGAAATCATATATTGTCTGAAGAAGGTCGGGAGTCTCGCAGGCATCATCAGGATAGCCGTATTTGCCGCCCGTGGCCATAATTGACTTGGGAGTGGTGACGTCCATTCCGTAAAGTGCATAGTCAAGCAGATGCACTCCCCAGTCGGTCATCAGACCGCCGGCATAATCCCAGAACCAGCGGAAAGTGAAATGGAAACGGTTGGGGTTGAACGGGCGCTTGGCCGCAGGGCCGAGCCACATATCATAATCCACCCCTTCGGGAGCGTTCGCGCAATCCGGCTGGACCGGAATCGAAGGACACCAGCCCTGATATGAGAAGACTCTGACAGTGCGGATCTTGCCGAGCTTGCCGCTGCGGACGAAATTCACAGCGTCCTGCCAGTGCGGGTCGCTCCTCTGCCACTGGCCAACCTGAACGACGCGGTTGTATTTCTGCGCGGCGCGGACCATCACGTTGCACTCCTCGATGCTGTGGCCAAGAGGCTTCTCGCAGTAAACATCCTTGCCGGCCTGGCAGGCTGCAACTTCCTGAAGGCAGTGCCAGTGGTCGGGAGTACCCACGATGACTACATCAACGCTCTTGTCATCAATCAGTTTGCGCCAGTCGGAATAGACGCCGGCTACTTTCCTGCCCTGAATCTTTGCGGCCTCAGCCACACGCCTTGCAAGAACGCCCTGATCGACGTCGCAGATTGCGGTACATTCCACTTCGGGATTGTTGAGAAATGCGGAAAGGTTCGAGAATCCCTGACCGTTCGCTCCGATAAGGCCCACGTGAATCTTGTCATTCGCGCTCACCTTGAGCCCCGAGGCCCGCGATACATAAGGGTTCATCGCAGCTCCAACGCCCAGAGAGGCGGCTGCTCCAAGAAATTGTCTTCTGTTCATATAATCGTGGTATTAATTGATTTCACTCAACGAGTACTCTAACAAAGTTACGTTTTTGTCGAAATATATCCAAGTAGATTCGTATCTTTGTAGCGTATGTATGCCTTCACGAGATATTTTACAGGAAGCGATTTTTCTGTCGCAGGCGACCGTCCCGCTGACGGGAGAGGTGCCGTGTCGGTCATAGGGCAGAAACCTCTTGACGGGAGGCGGACCGCCGTTTGGAACGTTCCGTTCGAGGATGATGATTTTCTTTGGACAGCCGGCCTGGTTCCGGATGATACCTCCGCCGATTCCGAGGGGCAGATGCGCCAGATTCTGGAAAAATACGAGTCGATTCTTGCGGGCAAAGGGCTGAACATCAGAGACAACTGCCTGAGGACCTGGATATTCGTAAGAGATATCGACAACAACTACTCGGGTGTCGTCAAAGGGAGGAAAGACTATTTCGACGGCATCGGACTGACGAAGGAGACACACTACATCGCCAGCACCGGCATCGAGGGCAATGCCTCCGACCCGTCAGTGCTCGTCACTATGGATGCCTTCGCGGTCCGCGGCATCGACAGCCGGAATGTGAAATATCTTCAGGCGCTGGACCGCCTCAACCCGACGCACGAATACGGCGTCACTTTCGAAAGAGGCACGGCATTCACCCATAACGGGCACAGCCACATCTTCATCAGCGGCACCGCCAGCATAGACTACAAGGGCAACGTACTTTACATAGATGATGTCCGGAAGCAGACGGAAAGGGCTGTCGGGAACATACGGGCGTTGCTGGACGATGCCCCATTCCCCATAAGGCTCGAAGATGCCACTCAGGCAATAGTCTACCTGCGAAATGATGAAGACGCCCCGATTGTCAGGGAAGCTCTTTCCGAACTTACGCCCGGCCTCCCCTACATAATGGTCCACGGCCCCGTCTGCCGTCCGACCTGGCTTGTCGAAATCGAGTGCTGGTTCTAGCGATAAAAAGACGTCATCAGACGTCTGGCGAAGACCGTGTATTTGCCGCAGGCAAATACGGCAAGGTCGGGAGCCGGCAGGGTCGCGAGGGTGTTTACAGCGAGCATTTTTATGCTCGCGACCCGAGCAGCAGGGCTTTAGCCCGCCGGCCGTGAGGGTGTTCACAGCGAGCATTTTTATGCTCGCGACCCGAGCAGCAGGGCTTTAGCCCGCCGGTCGCGAGGGTGTTCACAGCGAGCATTTTTATGCTCGCGACCCGAGCAGCAGGGCTTTAGCCCGCCGGTCGCGAGGGTGTTCACAGCATTCCTCTGCGGAAGTTTCGTGAATGCATACGTTATGTCCAAGATGAAGGTCCGTGACGGGCAGAATCGTTTCTCCCTGCGTGCAATCCTGAGCACGATCTTCGGGGAGACCGCGGATTCCATAATCTTCTTTCCCCTAGCCTTTCTGGGAGTCGTTCCTGCCGAGGAATTGCCTTGGCTTATGTTCGTCCAGGTATTGCTCAAGACCGCGTATGAAATAATCGTTCTCCCTCTGACAATACGCATCGTGGCCTGGGTGAAGAAGCACGAGCAGACGGATGTCTATGACAATGATATCTCGTACAGCATCTGGAAACTCTTTGATTTGTAGAATATATGACTCGCGAAACAGAAGGCCTCAAAAGTCTGGGCAAGAAGACGGAATATCGCAGGGATTATGCTCCGGAGGTATTGGAGACATTCTCCAATAAACATCCCGAAAACGACTACTGGGTAAAGTTCAACTGTCCGGAGTTCACCTCACTGTGTCCCATTACCGGCCAGCCGGACTTTGCAGAAATCGTTATCCGTTACATCCCGGCAGAAAAGATGGTTGAGAGCAAGTCTCTCAAGTTATATCTCTTCTCATTCCGTAACCACGGCGATTTCCACGAGGACTGCGTAAACATTATCATGAAGGACCTCAAGAAGCTGATGGAACCAAAATATATTGAGGTTGTCGGTCTCTTCACTCCACGCGGCGGCATTTCAATCCATCCGTTCGCGAACTACGGTATCCCCGGCACAAAATATGAGCATATGGCAGAAGAAAGAATGCTTCGCTTCGAATAAGATCCAGCTTTGTAGTTTGATTCACTCGTATGTACGGATGATTTTCGTACAAACACGAATCATTTGCGTATGTTGAGCTAGTATTTTTGTATTTAAAGCGACATTTTATATATTTGCACCAGAATATAAAATAAAACTTTAAAAGATGGTGGACAAATTAGTTCTCAAACAAATAATTCTGAATAACCGGGAAGAAATTGAACAGTATCAGATAGTTCACAGAGACGTACGGTCAGACGGCTTTAATTGTTGTATATTCGTTGGCGTCCGCAGGGGCGGCAAATCGTTTGTCCTCTATGAGAAGATTCAGCAGATGCTCAGCGAAGGACACTCCTGGGATGAAATCCTATACTTGAACTTTGAAGATGACCGCCTCGCCGGACTGGATATAAATGACATGGATACCATCCTTGAATGCCATATGGAGATGGGGGGAGCCTCGAAACCTGCACTGTTTCTTGACGAAATACAGAATATTGACGGATGGGAAAAGTTTGCCAGAAGAGTAGCTGACAGCAAATATATGGTCTGGATAACAGGATCAAATGCCAAGATGCTATCTAAAGAGATGATGACAACTCTTGGCGGTCGGTACATCCCGATAGAGGTTTATCCTTTCTCTTTTATTGAGTACTTACGCTGGGCTGTTATCCCATTTGACGATCAGAGTCTGCTAAGTATCGGAACCCGTGTGAAATTGAAGCAAGCTTATGAAGAATATTTCAAATGGGGAGGCCTTCCCGAAAGTCTCGGTCTTCCCGTAAAGAGAAACTACATCAGTTCTGTATACCAGAAGATATATCTGGGCGATATCTGCACCAGGAATAAAATAAGCAACCCGAATCTTCTTCGCCTTCTGATAAAGAAAATAGCGGAAGGAGTCAAACAACCGGTTTCCTACACACGTCTCGCACAGGTACTGTCCAGTGCGGGAGGTAAAATCACGGTTCCCACCACAAGCAGTTACATCGAGTATAGCGAAGTCGCTTGGCTGATTCTCAGACTGCATAATATCGCATCCGCCTTTGCCGAGAAAGAGACAAACTGCAAGTACTACTTCGTGGACAACGGCATTTTAAGTATCCTTCTGATTGATCCTGAAACCACACTTCTGGAAAATCTAGTGGCTCTTCAGTTGTTCCGTGTCTACGGACATGACCCGGATAACGAACGGGTATTCTTCTATAACAACAATGTGGAAGTAGACTTTTACATACCGGAGGATGAGATCGCAATACAAGTGTCGTATTCCATTTCAAAAGACAAAGACACTTGGAATAGAGAAGTAGGAGCACTTCAGAAACTGCCTAAAGCTCTCCCTTGCAAGAAAAGGCTCATCCTCACATATGACGAAGCACAGACAATTGAGGATGAATATGGGACAATTGAGATTATTCCTTGCTGGAAGTGGCTCCTGATATGCTAAGGGGCGTAAACGAACTCAGTTTCGTGGCCACCCAACCGCCCAAATACACCACGCGCTGCCCGGGTGGAGCAGCGCGCGAATGCTTTTGAGTATTTTAGGAAAGTTGTTTTTATCAATCTGAAACAGGGCGAATAAGATAACCATTACAACGTAAATTTGATGATGTTACGTCAGTATTGACTCCCGAATCACTGGCAAAGTTAAAGTGATGAGCTTGAAAAGGTTTTTCTGAATTAAGCGTTCTTGTCCAATATCCGCCTAATTTCACTCCGGGTGTGCCGCCATTACTGATGTTTCTGTCTATACCCATGCCACCGGCAGGGAAAAACAACAATGCACCGGACTTGTTGTAAGTACCTTCACCATCTTTACATTTTCCGGCATCTGTTGACGGATTAGGAGCATAGACGTAATATCCCTTGTCCGTGTCATCCCACGACCAATATGTTGCATTGTACAGCGCTATGAACTCCGATGCGTTTCCTCCTTCCGGCATCCTCCAGGTTGAACCCCAATTATAGGTTGCCGCATCGTCTTCAGGTTCAAGGACGGTCTTGCCGTCAGCCGTACCGCTTGCGGAGTTACCATCTTTACCTGCCGAATATTTTGTTAAAACATCTTGCTTACCATAGGCATATTCGCTTAATGTTGCGGAATACTCACCTATGTCTTTTGTAAATTGGCAATTCAGATCAGAGAAACCTTTGTCGGCATTCCAAGTATTGTTAATGTAACTTGAAGGCTTTTGGCTATAGAATGTGAACGTATTGCCTGAAAGGCTGGAATAAGGCTTTTCCACAGCTCCCCACATAAAATAGTCGCCGGTACCGGTTCGCGTTGTTGCTCCGATGTTCATAGTCGCCCATTTGAGATATGAGTCATTCGTGCCGTCATATTTTGCCTTGATGATGACGTACTCGTGGCCGTTCAATATGCCACGGTGGCCGGTGAGGTCGCTATCGGCAAATGTTATCCCAGAAAGGTCCATCGAATAGATGACGTTCCTCTTGAGTTCCTTGCTGGTCTTGTCTTCTGAACCCTTCTTGTCTGTCTTGTAGCAGTTGACCGTGGCAGCGCCTGTTTCTCCGGGAGCTACCGCAAGGTAGAATACCTTGTCGGTAGGAGCGGTTGTGCCGACTGCGGAAACATAGCTCTTGTCAAGAGATGTGGTCGTGAGGCTTAACGCAGTGTCTTCGAAGGATGCGGTGACAGCGCCAGCGATGTTGTTGGCTGCCGTGACGTCCACGCCCACGACATCTGCTGCCGTCTTTATCTCCAACACCGCTGTGGCATTGCGGAACACGAGGTTGTC
>JAZUIV010000031.1:0-10168 GCA_045642485.1 Bacteroidales bacterium
TCAAAAATGTAACGCTATGGGAATTTTTGATCTTTTTGGAAGCAGGAAACCCAAGGAGGTTTCCGCTCCTCGCGAGAACAGAGAAGATCTTGGAGAAGGGATGGAACTTGTCAACGTTTCTCTCTTTGGGTATTGGAAGCCGCGTTATCTGGTGGACAAACGGAAGAACAAACGGATTGAATTTATGAGTGCGGATGAGTGTTTCTGCACGGTGACTCAGAATGATATCGACTGGAACTCCCTGGCTTCTTTGGATGATGACTGCATCAAAAGGGCAAGAAGTCTGGATATTCATTTCCCGACCATCATCTCATGTTTCCATAATGGTGTGGCAGAGGTGCGCTGGCAACTTAATCCGGATGGTATGTACTATATGGACGAGGACGGCTTCGGGATGTCGGACGATGAAGAGGTGGAAATCTATGGCTTCATTGACCGTGAGGGCAAGGTGGTGTCAAAGTTCCGTCATATTCACAAGAATTGGGATTTGCTCAAACAGATGCAGGCCGAGGCGGAAACTGCTGTGAAAGCAAGGGGAAATCGCAAGTGATAGGGCTATGAAAAATCGAGGATATTTGATTGTTGCCATTATGGCAATATTTGCTTTCTGCCTTTGCAGTCCTTCTGAAGTTTTTGCGCAGGATGACTACTATGTCAAGAAGGCTGCGGAATATACCAGGGAGGCGGAGTATTATCAGAAAAAGGCCCAAGGTTATTACCGGGAGGCAGAATACTATCTGAAGAAGGCGGAGTCATACGAGCGCGAGGCTGCGTATTACACAAAAAAGGGCGATATCTACAATGCAAATACGCAGAGCAGGTATGCACGGGGTGCGCGAGACAATTACCAGACTCAGATGAGGTATGCCAAGAATGCTGAGGAAACGGCTGCCGATTACTTGAAGAGGGCACGGGATGTGCTTCGCATTATAAGAACCCGAAACTAAACTGCACACCTGACTGCCGAGGTCTGGCTGCTTTGATGCCGTTCTGCAAATCGTCTGCGTACGGAGTGTGCGTTTTATGCACGTGTGAGCAGGGTTCGTTGCGCAGACGGAGCCTGGTTTGAGGAATCTGCACAGGAAACCTTTGCTATAGGCTACTGTGGGCCACTATGCTTGAGCAGATGATTTGCAGAATACATTTTTGCGTCGTTATACCCTCGAACTGCACGGTGTCTGCCGGACGGGACCAAGCTTTTTTTGACGGAACTTTTGCGGAAGAAGAAGGGCTTACCGATTTGATTCTTTTCACCTGGAGGATAAATCTCAAAAACATAAAAACATAAACACTACTTCTCGCGGTACTCCGGATTCATTGTTGATTTGAATTTATAGTAAAAATTTGACTAAATTGGCGGAATAAATCAGGAAAGGATAACCGAATGCTATGAAAATACTTTTGAATTTGTTCTCTAAGAGAAAGAAAAAGACAGGTGGATCCGTTGACATACAAAAGGAACCCGTGCCTCTCCCGAGTGTTCATCAGATTTCTGAAAATCAGAATGAATATGGCTCCAAATGGAATCGTATTAGGTTGGGATTAGAAAAAGGTTTTTCCAAGCAGGAAGTCATTGCATCGTTGAAACAATACATAAATGAGGTTACACTGAAGTGCTTGAATGAAGGTATATCTTCTATTGCCCCCAAAACAGGAGGTATCGCTGGTCCTTTTGGGGCTGATGGCTGTTGGCTGAATTTTGGATACCAATTCAGGCCCTCAATCAAATCCTCTGATAAAGTACAACTGTGCTGTATAATTATCTTGGGTGCCAATGATATGTGTATGGAACAGAAGGTAATCGATGATTCTACGCCGGAAGAAGTGCGGAATTTGTTTGCATACGATGAGATCATCGAGAAATCAAAGAAGGCATGGCTCGATATGGCCAAAAGAGCGTGGGAAGAATACGTCTGATGGCGTTTGCAGTATGCCGGTGTTCGTGGAACGTAAGCGGATTAGCAGAAAGAATCATTGTATTGTGGAAACAGAACTCAAAAATAAAGACAATAGGCAGACAGTGACCGCGTGTTTCCCAACCTTCCCGACCAACCTGGTAATGCAGATGCCCGGCTCAAGACCCTCATCCGCCACGCAGGCATCGACAAGAAAGTCTCATTCCACGTCGGCCGCCACACCTTCGCCACCCTCACACTGACCTACGGGGCAGACCTCTACACCGTCTCCAAACTTCTCGGCCACTGCAATATCCGCACAACTCAGATCTATGCGAAGATTGTCGATGAGAACAAGCGGAAGGCTGTCAACCTCGTGCCGAAAATTTAAATCTGCTTATTCTGAAAATCTCTTCAAATCGTAGTACATCAGCACTGTGTCTTCCTGAGCATCGCTTGACACGAGTCTTTCAAAATGATTCTGCTGATAGAAATCGACTGCTGAACGAAGAGCATCAACGGTGATATATCGGCATCCGGCTCTGTTGTCAGAAGAATACCACTGCTTCACAAGACCGAGAATTTTGGAACCGAATCCATGACACTTATATTCTTCACTCACGGCAAGACGGCCTATTTTGATGGCTGGATATGAGCGTCTGCGCTTTGCATTGGGAATCTGCCTGGAAAGACGATTCCAAATCGTTTTATCTGCAAAATCACGCTCAATACGATCGTGTCCTGATATGCAGCTTCTAATATGACAACTTGTCAAAAGACAGGAATTCCTGCCAGACGGCAGGCGATTGCAAGGGCCATACGGCGGTGCCCATCCGTATTCGGATGCAGCATATCGCGTTCACTGTCACGGAAGTAACGTGAATAGACGGGGTCCAGAGGATATAGCCCGCAATCTGCATTGAGGTCTATTACAGGGACAGACCAGATATTGCCTGCCTGCTTTATGCACTCCACGTATGCGTCTATGTATTCACCCGCCTCGTTGGCGTAGGATTCATCGGGCTGTTCGTTGTGTTTGCTGAATCTGGCATAGGCACGGTGTATCGGTGATACAAGAATTATCTGTTTGGCCGGAAATTCGTGTTTGAGATAACTCATCACGGTGTTTGTGCGCCCGCAGAAAGTCTCGGGATCAAAGTTGTGTGTGCGGTGCGCGAGCATTTTCATTTCACCGTCCCTGCTCACTTCCCGTGTGTCGAAGTCAAACCAGTGTCCGATGGGGACGGAAGCATTGAAATCATTCGTACCGACAAAGACCATAATGGCATCAAAATCCTGTCCGTGTTCTTCAGTCAGTTTCTCCGCTTGTCCCACAATCTGGTTCATCTGGTGTCCGTTGATACCATAGACAAGGGGTTTGATACCCATCATATCAACCAGGATGTTCCAGTAGGTGTCATTCGTGTTTCCGATCTGGTTGGCATCCGTTATCGAGTCACCGAGATAGGCAACTGTACATCCGTTCCAATGGGATTTAAAAGTTTGTCCCGATACGCCGGCGCATATGGAGACACACAGAATAATGCTGATAATCTTTTTCATTTTCTTTCGGTCAGTGATTGATGTTACGTTCTTTTCTCAGACAGGACATAAGTTTGAACAGTACGCCGGGATGCTTGTCCGCGACGTTTTCCTGTTCTCCTGTTGATTCTTTCATATCGTACAGTTGAGGGGCGGGGTCGTTGCCTGTCTCGATGAGGGGCCCCCAGATCCTTTTGACGCCGTCATTCGGCTCGATGTATTTCCACTCTTTGGTCCTTACCGAGAGAACGTGAGCTGCGGACTGCTCTATGACATACTCCCTGTCATTACTGTTCTCCCCCAGGAAAGTGTCCAGATGATCCCGGCTGTCCGTTGCATTTCCTTTCGGGACGACCGCATCCAGCAGGGAGGCGAATGATGCGAAAAGGTCTATGTGGGAAACAAGGGCGTCGGACTCCCTTCCTCCTCCGACGGTTCCCGGCCAGCTTACGATGAAAGGCACAGCCGTACCTCCCTCGAAGGCACTGTATTTTCCGCCTCTCCATGGTCCGGTCGGGCAATGTCCGTTGAGTAGCTCCTCCGCCCGGTCGGCATATCCGTCATCCACCACAGGACCGTTGTCGCTTGTCAGGACCACTATCGTATTCTCCGCAATGCCCTGCTCCCGGAGAGTGCGCATCAGTTCTCCCACACACCAGTCGAACTGGACAATCGCATCGCCCCTGAGGCCCATTCCGCTCTGTCCACGGAATCTCTCGTGGGGAAAACGCGGGACGTGAACGTCATTTGTTGCGAAATACATAAAGAACGGAGTGTCCTTATGGGACTTTATGAAATCGATCGCGTGGACGGTGATGGAGTCTGCAATGTTCTCGTCTTTCCATAGAGCCTTGCCTCCCCCTTTCATATAACCGATGCGGCTGATGCCGTTGACAATTGACATATCGTGTCCGTGGCTCGGCTTGAGGTTGTACAGCATTTCCGGATTGGAATTTCCTGTCGGCTCTCCTTCAAAATTCTTTTCGTAGCTGACATATATCGGGGCGGAAGAGTCATAATCCGCCACTTTGCCGTTTTCGATGAAGACGCAGGGAACCCTGTCGGCAGTGGCCGCCATTATGTATGAATAGTCGAACCCTATGTCTCTCAGAGCGGAGGGCAGCGGCGCGTTCCAATCCTGGTTGCCGCCTTCGTCCCCAAGTCCCAGATGCCACTTGCCGACAGCGCAGGTGGCATAGCCGGAATCCTTGAACAGATCAGCCATCGTATATTGCCCGGGGCGGATTATCATAGAGGCATCGCCTTTGGCTATGTCCGTGTCGTTCCTTCGCCAGGAGTACATTCCCGTGAGAAGGGAATACCTCGACGGGGTGCTGGTTGCCGCCACTGCGTGGGCATTGGTGAATCTGATTCCGGACTTGGCCAACCTGTCCACGTTCGGCGTCTTCACGTTCTTTGCTCCGTAGCATTGAAGGTCTCCGTAACCGAGGTCATCCGCAAGGATGACAATGACATTCGGTTTTTGAGCTCCGGCCTGAGCCGGTACGAGGCATCCGGCGCACAGTGTTGACAGAAAGAATAATTCTCTTTTCATTGAAAAGATGGGAATATTTTTCCCAAGATACAAAAATTTCCGGAACCGCTCGGGCACCGGAAAAAGAATCGCTATATTTGCGTAAATAACGTTAATTCCATGAAACATTTTATCAATATCCTTTCCTTTTCCGCCGCAGTCGTACTGCTTGCGGCAATCTTCGGAGAGACAGCCTCCGCGGCTCCCGGCAAATCAAAGACAATAACCGTCAAATCCCCCGACGGACAGACCGAAGTGGTCGTAACCGTCGCCGGTGATGTCAGGTATGACATTATTAGCAAGGGTGAAACCCTTATGAAGGGGAACAAGGTCGCGCTGTGTCTGGCTGACCGCACCCTCGGCGAGCCGGCGTCGGTCCGGACCTATAAAATCGCTGAGGTCAGGGAGACCGTCCGTCCCGACTTCAAGCTGAAGTTCGCAGAGGTGAAGAACCATTACAATCTTCTCACCGTTTCATTCAAGGGTGACTACAGGATTCTCTGGAGAGTTTATGATGATGGCGTGGCTTACCGCTTCGAGACGGGCCTGCCCGGAGAAATCGAAGTGCTCGATGAAACGGCCGAGTTCAATATGACCGGGGCGGAGGCCATCATCGGGCAGATAGCCGACGGCATCGAGACTGCCTGTGAAGAACTTTACAGCACTGTGAATGTTTCCGAGCTTTCTGTTGAACAGATATGGGAAGTCCCATTCATCGCCACATATCCCAAACAGAAGATACTGGTAAGCGAATTTGACCTGGAGGACTATCCGGCTCTTTTTGTGAAGCCCTGTGGTGAAAATTCAGTCAAGGCCTATCATTCCCTCAATCCGAAGAAATATGCCGCTGATGACGACAGGACTCTGAAAGTTGTCGAATACTGCAAGGGAATCGCTCAGACCTCAGGTGCCCGGACATTCCCTTGGCGATATATGCTCATAACTCAGGATGACCGCCGTATTCCGGAGAACAGTATGCCTATGAGGCTGGCTCCCAAGTCGAGAATCGACGTTTCGTGGATAAAGCGCGGACAGACTACCTGGGACTGGCTCAACGGTACACCGTTCGGGCCTGGCATCGACTTCGTCGGCGGAATCAATCTGGATACTTACAAGTATTATACTGATTTCGCCCGGAAGAACGGAGTCAGCTACATTCTTCTTGACGAAGGATGGGCTCTCGACACCGAAAATCCGTATGACACCACTCCCGAACTACATCTTCCCGAACTGATTAGTTATGCGGGTTCCAAAGGTGTCGGAGTCTTTCTCTGGCTGCCCTGGCTCACAGTCGAGAAAAATATGGACAAGATGTTCGAGACTTTCGAACAGTGGGGTGTCAAAGGGGTTAAAATCGATTTTATGAACCGTCTGGACCAGTGGATGGTGAATTATTACGAAAGAGTGGCCGCCGAAGCTGCCAAGCACCATATCCTGGTTCTCTTCCACGGCGCATTCCATCCCGGCGGGCTGGAATACCGCTATCCCAACGTCCTTTCCTATGAGGGTGTGAGAGGTCTGGAAGCTTGCGGAAGCTGTACGCCTGACAACACTGTTTTCCAGCCTTTCATCCGCAATGCCGCGGGTCCTATGGATTTCACTCCCGGAATGATGGAATGCCGTCAACCCGAGCACTATTGCGGCGGACGTCCCGAAACGCCTGCAGTGGGGACCAAGGCTTCGCAGCTGGCTCAGATAGTGGCATTCGAGTCGGGAATACAGATGCTTGCCGACAATCCCTGCCGCTATGATATGTATCCGGACTGTCGCGACTTTATGTGCGGTGTCCCGGTGGAGTGGGATGACACGAAGGTCCTTGCCGGAGAACTTGGCGAGTATTACGTCGTGGCCAAGAGAAGCGGAGACACCTGGTATCTGGCCGGCATCAACAATTCCACTCCACGTGATGTCACGTTTGATTTGAGTTTCCTGGGCAATGATAAAAAGTGGAATATGACATCCTTCGTCGATGGCCCCGTGGCCGACGAGATAGCTATGGATTACCGTCGCAATGAATCGGAAGTGGATGGTTCCCGGACCATTTCGATTCATATGGAACGCAACGGCGGTTTTGCCGCCAGAATCGGCGAATAGCAGCGCAAGGCAGTAAATCTGATACCGAAATTGTAAAAGGCAGGTTTACTCCGAGAATCGTTTCAAGTCGTAGTACATCAGCACGGTATCTTCTTCGTCATCGCTTGAGAGAAGCTGCTCGAAATGATTTCTCTGATAGAACTCAACTGCCGAGCGGAGAGCATCGACGGTAATGTATCGGCATCCAGCCCTGTTGTCGGTAGAGTACCATTGTTTGACGAGACCAAGTGGTTTTATCAGCAAAGTCCCGCTCGATGCGGTCGTGCAGCAGACTGAAATATGCAACAGTTTTCCCGGATTCGATGTCTTCAATCAGATAGGTGACTGCCAGCAGCTGCTTTGCGTGCTGTGTGGCATTCGGGACGTCATCATTTGATTCCAACAAAAAGCCATTCAAATCGGCATCTGTGCAATCGAATGGCTTAATTGTATCTGTAAGGGGATTGAAACGCTTGAATCTTATTTCCATCACAAAGCAAATGTTGCAACAGACTGGAAAAATTCATATGCACGTTTCGCCTCCTCCTTCTCTTCTTTAGAGGCCGGCGAAACATTCTGCGATGCCACCTCAAACTTGAAGGCATCTTCTCCGGTAAGGACCGGTGTTTCTCTGATAGGTTTTGCCATAGCTTCTATATATTTTTCAATAGTACGAAGATTTCTTCAATTCACAATACAACCATCCATAGAAAAATCAACATAGACTCCAACTGGAGTCCAAGAATTCCCCCGAAAAATTTCACTATCTTTGCGGAGTTATGGCAGACAGCAATTTCATAGACTACGTCACAATGCTATGATTTTCAACCATAGCGAAAAATACAAAAACATTGAATTACGGCCTTCCAAGGCCGTTTTTCATTTTTATCCTCTAATGCTTACCTATGCTTAAAACTCGTTTTCAACTACACTTTTGTTACTATTTTGTTACTCAAAAATGGCCTAAAATAGCAACTTTATGCACTTATAATGAGGTATTTACTGAAAAAGTGTAAGTAAAATGCTATTGCAAATATCGTTATATTTGTCTATCTTTACCTATATTTATTTAGGTTGTACGAACAATGAAAGTGAAAGAAGACAAAGAGAAAAGCCCTGTAACCATACGATACAAGGCACTCAAGAACGGGAACCAGTCAATATACCTTGACTGCTATCTCGGCAACGGGCAGCGGGAATACAAGTTCCTCAACCTATATCTCCGCCCGGGCAAATCGAGGGAGGACAAAGAGTGGAACAAGTCTCAGATGGAACTCGCCACTGCCATTAAATCCCAGTACATTGTGGATATCCAGAATGGAGTGTACGGATTCAAGGACCTCAACCGCACCCGTAAGCTCAACTTCATTGATTTCCTGCAGAGGATGTCGGATGATTACGCGAAGTTCGGACAGAAGGCCTGTCATACTCTGATGGAGAGCGCCATCAAACGACTCATCCGCTACAAAGGCAAGAACATCAACTTCAATCAGGTTGATAAAGAATATCTCATCGGCTTCATTGATTACCTCAACCACGAGACCAACGATTTCGATACTCGAAAGGCGGATCAGGGGCGAGTGCAGAAGCCCCTCAGCGATGTCTACAAGGAAGCTCTTTTCGCCAGAGTGATGGTAGCTCTTAACAAGGCCGAGCGCGAAGGTATCATTATCAAGAATCCAGGCAAAGACATCGACCATAAACTTAAGCCTCACGCAAAGGAATCAACCCGATGCTATCTCACTCTCGAAGAGGTCAAGAAAATCATCGACACACCATATTGGCCCAAGAACGATGTTAAGCCGGCATTCCTTTTCTGCTGCTTCAGTGGTCTCCGCCATTCAGATCTGTTGAAATTAACCTGGGGAGAAATCAAGCAGACCGCTGACGGGCAGTACCAGATTGAGACGATGATGAAGAAGACCAAGCATAGCGTCTCAGTCCCTCTTTCCGAAAACGCGCTGTCATTCCTGCCGGAACGAGGCGAAGCAAAGGACAGTGACCGCGTATTTCCCAACCTTCCTGACCAGCCAGGCAATGCTGATGCCAGACTCAAGACCCTCATCCGTCATGCAGGCATCGACAAGAAAGTCTCATTCCACGTCGGCCGCCATACCTTCGCAACCCTTACGCTGACATACGGAGCCGACCTCTACACCGTCTCCAAACTTCTCGGCCACTGCAATATCCGCACAACTCAGATCTATGCGAAGATAGTTGATGAGAACAAACGGAAGGCGGTAAACCTTGTGCCGAAAATTTAACAAAATACCAAAGAACTCTCTATATTCGCATTATGAAAAACGAAAAACCAAGAGTCGTGAAAATTCACGATGTGCAGATTGACAGCGATTACGCTCAGTGGCTTAATGAAATTAAGTCACGTTATCGTAGCGCCCAGATTAAGGCAGCAGTAAAGGTAAATGCCGAGCAGTTGCTTTTCAACTGGCAGTTGGGAAGGGATCTTGTGACTCGTAAGGCTGAAGAACAATGGGGCGCCGGAGTTGTCGAGCAACTTAGCATGGATCTTCAGGCAGCCTTCCCGGAATCAAAGGGTTTCAGTACCACGAATCTCTGGTATATGAAACAATGGTACGAGTTCTACTCCTCAGAAAGCAGCTGCCAAAAACTCCAACAACTTGTTGGAGAAATGCAAACAGTTGAATCTCAGGCAGGAATAATACTCCAACAACATGTTGGAGAAGTAGACTTTCCCATAATTCTTGGACTCGTTCCGTGGGGACATCATATTCAAATCATCTCCAACTGTAAGTCCTTCGATGAGGCACTCTTCTATTTGAAGATGACTGTCAAAGAAGGCTGGAGCCGCAATACATTGATGAATTGCATCAAGGGCCATTACTACGAGAATCTCGGAGGAGCAATCACAAACTTTGCGGACAAACTTCCATCACCACAGAGTGAACTGGCGCAAGCCATCACTAAGGATACATACGACTTCGGCTTCATTTCGTTGGAGGATGGATACAAAGAAGAGGCCCTCGAAACCGAACTTGAGAAGCAGCTTACCCGCTTCCTTCTCGAACTCGGAACCGGATTCGCATACATGGGTAGGCAGAAGCAGCTTATCATCGCAGGTAAGACTCGAAAGCTTGATATGCTT
>JAZUIV010000032.1:0-2345 GCA_045642485.1 Bacteroidales bacterium
TCGAATGATGGATTCTATTTCTTTTATTGTCAATGCCTTCATATGGTGCGGTCGAGATTGATTGAATCTTCGGATTCAAATTTAGTTGTTTTTCGTGAAATGTGCATAAGTTTTCAGTGCTTTGCCAATTTCGATGAAAGCATCTGAGAGCGGTGGCGGTCCATTGCGTTCTTCCACTCATCGAAGGAATGAGAGGCCTTGTCGAGCTGGGAAACGTTCTCGACAAGGTCTTTCATAATTTCGGATTCGGAGTATTTGGCACTCTCAAGAGCCATCTTGTACTCAAGCAGATAGCGGTAACATTCGATGGGGTCATAGCCTGGTAATCTGGTCGAGCAGCCTCCCCGTATTATCCGAAGCTGCTTGTTCAAGTCGCACTGGTGAGACGTTGAAAGATATCTGGGGATTGCGTCTATGAATGCCGCATAACTTGCAGGAGGGACGATACCGTCAATAAACTTGACTTTGTTGTAATACGCATCTTCCAGAGTGTCGAGGACATCGACAGCATCTTTAACCCTTAGAGAGCGTTCGATGTCGAGACGCCTCTGCGCAGGAATCTTGCTGCAACCGAGTTTGGACATTAGAACGCTCGCTCTCTTTTCATCAATTGATTGAAATACATGGTGGAAATTTTTGATTTAGATTCTTGACAATACAAGAAATAGTTGTACTTTTATGCTGTTTATTCTCCGGCTAAAGAGGTGTTTTGATAATTCAGCAGAGATTATGGCAAAGATAATAGGAAGAAAACAAGAGGTTGAAGAGCTTTTAAGGCTTTATAATCATCCTGAAAACCAACTAGTTACGGTGCGCGGACGTAGGCGTGTAGGCAAGACATTCCTTATAAGGGAGACTTTCAAGAACAAGTTTGCCTTCTACCATACTGGCTTGAGTCCTCTTGAACTCAAAGGAAAGAGTCTGCTTAAAGAAGAACTCAAGGCGTTTGGTGTCTCGTTGAGAGAATACGGAGATCCGCACAAGAGGCGTCCCGCTGACTGGACCGAAGCTTTTCTATGGCTGAAGGATTTGCTGAAACAAAAACCGGAAGATGAAAGGCTGGTGGTATTCATTGATGAGATGCCGTGGATGGATACTCCCCGCAGCAATTTCGTCACGGCATTCGAGCACTTCTGGAACGGATGGGCCAGCGGGCAGGACAATATCATGCTAATTGCCTGCGGAAGTGCCAGTGGGTGGATACAGGATCATTTCATAGATTCGCCTGGCGGTTTTTACGGCAGATCGAACACTGACATCCACCTTTCTCCCTTCACCCTTCAGGAGTCTGAACAATTGTTGGAATATCACGATATTCAGCTGAGCCGTTATGACATTGCCGAACTGTATATGGCAGTGGGAGGTATACCGTATTATCTGAACCTGACAGCTCCTGGAGATAGCGTGGCGCAGACTATTGACCGCCTGTTTTTCAAGAAGAAGTCCAAACTGGACGACGAGTTCAACAGGTTGTTCAACTCAATCTTTGTCAAAGGAGAAGCATCAAGAGCCGTCATACGTTTACTTTCCACCCGTCGCGGTGGATACAGCAGGGAGGATATAATCAAAAAGACAGGGCTGCCTGACGGGAAAGAAATGAGCAGGCTGCTGCGTTCCCTTGCGGCTGCCGATTTCATTGAGCTATATCAGCCCCTCGGCAATGACAAACGTCATCTGCAATACAGACTCATAGATCCGTTCTGCTGGTTCTGGCTTCAGCAGGTGGATGGGAAAATGCGTGAAGAACATTATTGGCAGAATCACCAGAACCATCCTGGACTCAACTCGTGGAGAGGTATCGCGTTCGAAGAGCTATGCCTACTGCATACGTATCAAATCAAGTGCGCCCTTGGTGTAGGCCAGGTGGCCTCGACACAGTCGAATTGGTTGATTCCCGGGGATGACAGAACGAAGGGACATCAGATTGACCTAGTTATTGACCGTGCCGACAGGGTTGTCAATCTGTGCGAGATGAAATGCTATAATGATGAATTCGCCGTCACCGCAGAATACGCAATGACTATCAGAAGCCGTGTCAATGCAATTAAGGATCACGTCAGCAAACGGTCGTCAATACAACCGACGCTCGTGACAACGTTCGGGCTGATGCCCGGTAAGAATTCCAGTGTGTTTACAAGGACAATTACATTGGATGACTTGTTCATATAGCAGGCGGATAATTGTTTTCTTAAAAACTCAGCTCTCTTTAATACACTGGAGAAGACTTTGAAAATCAGTATATTACATTTAGTAGCGCGTCTAACTTAATGGTATCTTGCCGATATGGATTTCATTTCCCGTCAGCGACAGTTTCGGCGTGTGTAAGTTGGTCGTCCGGATTTATT
>JAZUIV010000033.1:0-4825 GCA_045642485.1 Bacteroidales bacterium
TTGGTAATCTTTATGAATCTTGTTTCGTCTTTTGCATATGTCATTCAGTCGAGTAGCCCGCTACACTCCTTCTTTCCATATCCAAAATCCATAAACAATCTTTCATAAATCTTTACCAACTTATTTTTTAACCATTCCTAAGAAGCTGTTTTGAAATGATTAACTTTACATCCAAATCAAATCATTTTATGAAAAAACAGGCAATATTTTTGATGGCGATGCTCTCGGTGCTTGCAGGATGCAGCGAAAGCATAAACCCAATACTCACAGACAGCTACGCTGCTGACCCTTCGGCAATTGTGTTCGGTGACACACTGTTTGTCTATCCCAGTCACGACCAGACAGCCAGTCACGGTTTCGACATGAAGGATTATCACTGTTACTACACCACCGACATGAAGCATTTCAAGGATGGCGGAGTGATTTTCAGGCCACTCGAGCAGACAACCTGGGCCAAGGCAAATGCCTGGGGGCCTCAGTGTGTGAGAAAGATGGTACCGAAGAGTGAATCGGACTCCACCATGGTGATGAGGTATTTCTTCTATTATTCGGCCAACACAAATCAGATAGGCGTTGCGGTCAGCGACTCCCCCTTCGGCCCCTTCAAGGACCCTCTTGATAAGCCCATGTTTACGCCGGAAACCCCCGGCATAGCCATGAACCGCGATTTCATAGACCCCCATTGCTTTATCGATGACGACGGGCAGGCATACCTCTTCATGGGGCAGAACATAGTGAATGTCGTCAAGTTGAACGATGACATGATATCCTATGACCACAGTGGCGGCGTGCTCGACGGGAACGGCAACGAGACCGGAGTTTACCACATAGACGCACCCCATTTCTTCGAGGGAATATGCTGCCACAAGTACAACGGCAAGTACTATCTCTCATACGCAACCTCCTATCTGGACTATCCTGCATACGAACTTCACTATTGTATGGGTGACAACCCCCTCGGGCCTTATGAATACAAGGGCAAGTTTATGGAATCAATGGACAACTACACCAACGAACACACCATCGTGGAATTCAAGGGCCAGTGGTGGGTGTTCTACCACAACCCCTATGTCAGCATCGCCGCAGGGGCGGGGGAAGAAGCGTTCCACCGTCGCAGCATGTGCGCAGACAAACTCTACTACAATCCCGACGGCACCATCAGACAGGTTATTACCACCAGAAACGAGTGCAAGTTCAAAAAAGCCGTGAGAAAGCTCCGTCTTAAAAAGAAGCATCAGCGGGTCACTCCGGATGAAATGGCGAAAATCTATGAACAGGTGGCCACTCCGATAAAGCACGGATTCGTTTTGCGCCCTTCAAATCCGGAATATCTGGCCGACAGCCCGAGCGTTTTCAGGCACAACGGCAAGTGGTATATGACCTGGATTCAATTTGACGGCAAGGGATATGAAACCTGGCTGTCAGACAGCGATGACCTCATCCATTGGAACACCCTTGGTAAAATTATGAGCATCGGCGGAAATGGCTGGGACAAATTCCAGAAAGCAGGATACGTGGCGCTTCAGGATATTCAATGGGGCGGCAGCTACGAAATGGAGCAGTATCAGGGAAAATACTGGATGAGTTATCTGGGCGGCAGCAATCCAGGCTATGAGACCGCACCCCTTTCCATAGGACTGGCTTCCAGCGAAACTCTGGGAGAGGCAGTGGAATGGGAATGCGGCAATGAGCCCATACTCTCCCCAAATGATGAAAAATGCCAGTGGTTCGAGGACTACAGCCAGTACAAAAGTTGCATTATCGAGGACAAGGAGAACCTTACCGGTCACAGATTCGTGATGTTCTACAACGCCTGCGGGACCAATCCGACCAACAGATACAAAGCCGAGCGCATAGGAATGGCAGTCTCCGACGATCTCCAGAACTGGGAGCGGCACAGCGGCAACCCTATTTACGGATTCGAAGATCCGGGTACCATCACAGGAGATCCGCAGATTCAGAAGATTGGCGACATCTACGTGATGTTCTACTTCCGCGCATTCGATCCTGACCGGGCATATCAGGCATATAACAGTTTTGCCTGCAGCCGCGACCTCACTCTTTGGGTCGAGTGGAAAGGCGCAGACCTGATATATCCGTCAAAATATTACGACAATCTGTTTGCACACAAAAGTTACGTCATTCGCTGGAATGATGTGACATACCACTTCTATTGTGCAGTGAATGAAAAGGGAGAGCGCGGCATTGCGCTCGCAACTTCAAAGTAACTTCACCTGAAGTCGACATTTTGAAAGCGCTCCATTTGGGACGAGAAAAGCACATCGTCCGCTGACGAGTCAGGGCGTAGCCAATGCGGATTAGGTGGAGGTCAGCTTCTTTCAACGAATGAACGTATTTAGAATCTGTTTTGAAATGATTAACTTCAATTCTTATGCTTCTTTTCCGCGTATTTTCCGATACTTTTCATCCTCAATGGAACCCCATTGCGGCTGAAAATTATCAAAAAATCCATCGAAAAATAAACTATAATAATTTTCGTGAACCATTTCAAAACAGATTCTCAATTATGTATGGTAAAGCGACACTTCTATCTGCCATTCTTGCCTTGATTTGTATTCCCGCCGTTTCAACTGAGGTATTTCCCACACCGCAGCAATTGGAATACAAGGATGGACACTCCCAATGCACCGACATCACATATCTTGATGATGGCACTGTTCCCGTTGACGGATATAGCATAGAAGTCACAAAGCGGAATATCACAGTGAGGTGTTCTTCGACGGGCGGGAAACTCTATGCGGAGCAGACGCTGAATTCCTTGCGGACTGTCACCGTGAAGGAGAATGGGGAAGTTGTGGCAGAGACACCCTGCTGCATTATCAATGATTTTCCCAGATGCCGATGGAGAGGCCTGCTTCTGGATTCCGGGCGGCAGTATCAGAGTGTCGAAGTGATAAAGTCAAAACTCGACCTTTTGTTCTCCCTCAAGATGAACGTATTTCACTGGCATCTGACGGAAGGACTGGGATGGAGGCTTGAAATCAAGAAATATCCGGAGTTGACGAAGACCGGAGCCTATGTGGGTAAGGGGCCGGAGCAGCAGGGATACTATACGCAGGAGCAGGTTCGAGACCTTGTCCGTTATGCTGCCGAAAGGAATATCGCCATTGTCCCCGAAATCGACATTCCCGGCCATGCGGAGGCGGCATTGTACTCATATCCCGAGTATGGGTGTTTCGGAGAGAGGGCAAAGATTCCGGAAACAGGATTTTCGGACTGTATTTTCTGTGCCGGCAAAGACACCACATTGAAATTTCTCAAGGACATACTTGATGAAGTCTGCGAACTCTTCCCTTCAGAGTATATCCATCTCGGAGGGGATGAAGCCCCGAAAGGCAATTGGGACAGGTGCCCGGACTGCGGGAAAAGAATAGAGGAGAACGGCCTTGGAGATTCTCACGAACTCCAGCTATGGCTCTCCGCACAGATGGCATCATATCTGAAGGATAAAGGGCGGAAAGCTATATTCTGGGAGGATATTATCGACAACGCAGACTACCAACTTCCTGAAAATGTCGTGATTCAGTGGTGGAACTATCGTGGAAAGAAAGACAAAAACTGCCGGAAAGCTCTGGAAAGCGGTTATCCCGTCATTTGCAGTCCCAATTACTATACATACCTTAACTTCCCCGAACAACTCTGGAGAGGGTATGGTAAGGACAGGACCTTCTGCCTTGAAGATGCCTACTTGAGGAATCCGGCAGATTACGTTCTGTCAGAAAACAATCCTCTGACCTTGGGGATGGAATGTGCTCTATGGACCGATTACGGCTTGACAGAGGATATGCTGGACAGCCGTTTGTTCCCAAGAATCTATGCTCTTGCAGAACTTATGTGGAGTGGGCAAGGTCTGTCATTAGAAGAATTAATGCAATCTTTTCAACTGTAGCAGGATGTGAGCAATGTCTGCTTTCTATGCTGTTTACCAACCAAACAAGTCCTTTTGGTTCTGTTCATCCGTTCAGACGGATGAATCACAACGTACGCTATATCATTCCTCTATCCAAATAACTTTGCTCTTAAAACAGAATTTATTTCAAAAATAATCTTATCTTTGCACTGACATTATAATGTTAGTTTTATGGATATATATCACGGATCACCTCTGATAATAGAAGTTCCCGAATTTGGGAAGGGAAATCCAATGAATGATTACGGACTTGGATTTTATTGTACGGAGGATATTGAGCTAGCAAAAGAATGGGCTTGCAAGATGCCCAAAGATGGTTTTGCCAACAAGTACTCCATTGATAAAACAGGTCTTGACATTCTGAATCTGACATCAGGAGATTGGCACATTCTGAATTGGCTTGCAATCCTGCTGGAGAACAGAAGTTTTGAAATAGGTAATCCTGTTGCCAAAGATGCGAAAGAGTATATCCTCCAAACTTTTCTGCCGGATTATAAGAGCAGGGACATTATCATAGGCTATAGAGCTGATGATTCGTATTTCTCGTATGCGAAGGCGTTTCTGAATGGAGGAATTCCGCTTAAGGCACTGGCGGAGGCAATGAAACTTGGAAAACTTGGGGAACAAATCTGCGTCAGGAGCAAGGCCGCTTTCAGCAGGCTCCGATATATCGATGCTACACATGTGGGCGGGCAGGAATACTATATCAAACGGACGGCAAGAGATACAAAAGCAAGAGAAGAATATCTGAAACTGCTCAGTTTGTCAGCCCGCGATAAAGACTCCATCTACATATTGGATATTCTCAGACAGGAATGGAAAAATGACGATGAACGCTTACGATAAAATATATCTTGAGGACGCAGCCCATAATTTCGGTGTTATGGTAGATTG
>JAZUIV010000034.1:0-14857 GCA_045642485.1 Bacteroidales bacterium
AAATTTATAATAACAGATTTTTTGATGGATTTGTGCTTGAAATGAGGGAGCATACCGGTTGGTATGTGACCGAATTGAAAGTGCAAAGACGCGAAAAAGATGCATAAGAAATGAGAGTAATTAAATTTAAACAGCTTCTAAACATCGGTAAAGAGTTGGGATGCGGCGGCGGGGAGTGGCGCTGATGGCTGGATGCGGCGGCGTAGCGCGGTGTCGGGGAGTGGCGGCGAAAAGCAGGTGACGGAAATCGCGCTCTCGGATGCTTTTACATCACCTGCGGCTGGTTTTTCGGCCTCAAGTGACGACACCCCCTCCCCAGAAGGTCCTCAGAGGCACATCGCCATCACCTGATTTTAGAATCTGTTTAAATTTATATTTATGATTGCTGCCGGCAGTCTTTTCACTTCTTGTGTGGAGAACACTGAGCCTCAGGGCGTCAAAGATCTCCGCGAGGCGAAGGCTGACTACCTTGCTTCCCTCAGTAAACTTCGCGAGGCTGATGCTGAGAAAGTGAAGGCAGAAGCTGCTGTTCAGCAGGCCATAGCTGCTGTTAAGCAGGCAAATGCTGCTCTTGCGCAGGCAAATGCAGAAGCACAGCAGATTGAAAACGAAATTCAGAAAGCAAGAAATGAGAAAGAGGCTGAGGTTCTGAAGGCCAAGATTGACTCTATCAAAGCAAAGGCCGAACAGGATGCTGTAGATGCACAGAAAACCCTTGCAGAGAAGCAGGCTGATCTCGAAAAAGCTTTGAGAAAGATTGCCGCTGAAGCTATCGGACTCACTTCGGACGAAGGTATTGCAATCGAAACAAAAACAAATGCGCTCAATACCGCATACACTAAGTACAACACTGCTCTTGCTACTAAAAACGCTGCGGCACAGGCACTTTGGCAGGTTGAGTACAATGTGGCTGCTGGAAAGACCAACTTTGAAACAGCTGAGTCGTACAAAGCTAAGATTGCAGATGAAGAAGATAAAATTGCTGAAGCAGAGGCAAACATTGCTACTTTGGAGGCTCTCAAGAAGACCCCTTCAGCAGTGAAGGATACCATTGATGCTCTCAAAGCAAAACAGGAGGATCTTAAAATTGAAAAGCAGATTGCTGTAAATGAAAAGTCTCTGTATGAAGCTTCTGTACTCGTAGAGGCTAAGAGAGAATTCGAAAAAAGAGTCGCTGCTTTCGAAGCGGATTCACTTGCCGGCGCTGGTGTGTTCAAGTTCGTTGATGAGGATGAAGACGGCAATGATGTTGCAAAGGCATACGAACTGACTGACGGTGAAGGAATTGACTGGAAGTTTGCGTCTTTGATCAATAATGCTTGGTATTATCGCGCCGATGTAGAAGATCCCATCCTGAACATTAAAGGATTTAAATATAACTATCGGGACAATACAATTGAGGTCGGTCTGAAAAGAGATACTTTCCATTTCGTGGATGATTGGGGTTATACAGATTGGAATTATAAAGATCCCGAATCTTGGTCTCCCGCTGACTCCAAGAGCCTTACCGATGGTCTTGATATACTGGACGAAATCGTTGAAACTCTCAACCGTGAACTTGTTGTCGTTGACAACATCAAGGATTCTACTACAATAGAAGATGCCAAGAAAGCCGCTCACGTTGCTGATTCTATATTCGATACACACCGTGATATCCTCGAGAAAGGTCTCGCTGAATTCGGACCTTATAAGGATTCTCTCAAAGTCCTCGAAGCTCTTGTAAAGGACACTGTTGATTTCAAGGCTGACACTTTGGACGTAGCCGTTGAGGCTTGGGAAACAGCTGATGAGCAGGTAAAGGCTGACGAAGATTCTGTCAAGGCTGCTCTCAAGGCTGCTGCCGCTGAATACATCGCAGCAAATAAGAAGTTTGCCGCTGTTGTAAATGACATTATGCCTCACCAGGCTGGTGGAAATTTCGATAACTCTGACTCTACCTCTTTCATAGATGCTGTTGTTGCTCTTGGTAAAGCGCAGGCTAAATATTTTGGCAAGCAGGATTCCATTTTACAATATTCTGTAAACAATCTTAACGTTGTATCATCAAAAATAGCTTTCTCTGATCTTGTACCTGCAGGTTTTGTTGCAAAGGAAACTGGCAAAGGAACCGAAAGCTTTTGTGCAACATCTCTGTATGGTGGCGAAGGTTATGGTGCATTTGCAAATCAGACAATGAGTCAGGAGCTCAAGGAGAAAGCCTATTATATATGGAATAATGTACCCAAAGGACCTGATGCATTTGCTCGTATCATCCAGACAGTAATAGGAAACTCTGAATGGGCGTGGGATAGCAATATTTCTGAAGGCCAAGTAGCTATAATTACAAAAGCTCTTGCAGACAACAACTATAGTTACGATAAAGATAGCAAGGTTGCTTATAAAAAATCTACCACAGGTCTTCAGGATACAGTTGTTTTCGCAAAGAAGTACACCGTCGCCGCCGTTGCTGAAATCGCAGCTCTTACAGCCGACAAAGCTGTAGCTGATTCCCTCTTCGAGGTTAAAGAGGCTGCGTTGACTAAATTTAACGCCAAGAAAGCCCTTGTAGAAAACTTTGACGGTGATAAAAACGCTCAGGTTGATTACATCAATGTCTATGCAGACTTCAATGGTATCACAAGAGGAACTGTTCCTGCAGCAGATACTGCAGCCATCAACAAAGGCATCAAGTTCACTTGGACAAAGAAGACCTTCCTTGAGCCTTCAAATTGCGTAGATTTCGTGTATTACTGGAGTGAAAGTGGAGATATATTGTCAGTACACTTCAATTCTGCTCTTAGAACTATTCTCGACAATGTTGATCCAGATGGATATGACGATGAAACTGGTTTCCATAGAATTTTCAACAACCCTGCTAATCTGAATCTGACCGAATTTGCACAGGCTCTCTACAAAGCTCAGTTGGTAGAAGATCTTGGTGAATATGTTCCCAACAAGGCTCGTCTTGAGAAGATCACTGCACAGGTTGCTAAGATCAGGGAAGACGTAGAAGCCGCTATCGCTGAATTCGAAGAAAGCCAGGCAGACGTAAAAGCTATTGCCGCAAGATACTACGGTGTTGACGAAGACGGTGAACCCAATGTTGTAGTAAATCCTCAACTCACTGAAGCTTTCGTTTCAAAAGGCGAATGGACATTTGGTGGATACCTGCTCGAATGGGCAAATGAACTCGCTCCCGAATATGCTAAGATTGTTAAGGAGTACAATGATACAGTTGCCAAAGTAGATCAGAAGCTTGGTGACATCGAAGGATTTATCACTGCACTTGAAACAGCTTACGTAGCATGGGCTAAGTTGGATGATCCTGATCTTGCTGGAGCAGGCAATCTTGCAAACATCATTGCTTACTTCGATAGTTTGATCGATATCGAAGAAGGCAAAATTACCACCGCTGAGGGCAAGATCGTTATTCTTAAGGAAGCTGTAGCTAAATGTGAGGCCGGTTACTCACCTGCAGAGGTTGAGTTAGCCTATGCTAAGGCGAAACTTGCAGAAGCTGAACGTCTCCTGAAACAGGCAGAAGAGGCTCTTGCACGCGCTCAGAAGGAATACGATGAGGTAATCGCAGCCTACGGAGTAAAATAAAGAATAGACAAAAGTCTGACAAACGAACAGATTAATCGAAACAACGAAAAGTATGTTGAAAAGATTAAGCATAATTGCATTGACAATCCTTATGGTTGTGCCGGCAACGGCACAGCCAAAGGAGAGTTGTGAGTGTGCTTTCGGACCGAAGAAGGGACAGTGGGAGATCTCGCTGAACCTGGGAAGGGGCCAGTTCTTCAACGACGCGAAGGGGCTGTACTATCTGCTTCCGGCAGAGGACGGTACAGCAATCGGCATCGGGCAGAACACGTCTGACCTTGACGTGGCAGGCGGATTGGGCAACGACCACATCAGCGCGGACATCGCGACCTTCGTCCTCAATACCGGCAGTCTCAACGCCAACAGCATAATCAACATTGCGGGCATCCAGGCGAAGTACTTCTTCACGGACAACCTGGCCATCAGCTTCGGTGGCGCCTACAATATGAACATGCAGCCCGGCAAGGACTACATCGAGGGCGAGAGGGCAGTAGTTCCCTCTGACTTCGGCAAGGAATCCTATGACGTGAGCGTCATTGACGGGAAGGTGGCACCCAGTGACATCTACGGTCAGAAGGCCGTCCTCGGAGTGACCTCGAACAGCGCCATAGCGAACCTCGGACTTGACTGGTATTTCCACATCAAACGCGCCCCCAGGGTGACGCCTTATGTGGGACTGATCGGTCAGTTCAAGATAGCGCGCATCGACAGCTACTATCCCTATACGGGACAGATGATAAGGGACGACATTGACGCAGTCATTGAAGACCAGTACAAGGATCAGGACCTCAAGTATGAGGAGCTCGACATTTACCGCACCAACCGTGCGGGCAACGCAATGGGCTTCGCAGTTGGAGTGAACTTCGGAGTGGACTTCTCAGTCACCGAAAACCTCATCCTCGGCATCAACGTCGCACCGGTGTTGTATCAGTACAACCTCGTTCAGCTCCAGGTAATGGGGCAGGACACCTACAACGTGTACAACCACAACATCTCGGCTTTCAAGTACCCGCAACTCAAGTTCGGCTTCCGCTTCTAATCCAAGAAGTAACGATACAGACCAAGAGGGACACCCAAACGGATGTCCCTCTTTTTTATGTTTGCGCAATACGCGAGTCACTCGCGTTTTGCGCAAACTGCACGTTCACAGGTAATTGAGCCCCAAATCGCCACCATTGCGCGACGCGAGTCACTCGCGCCCGAGCAACCCCGCGCCTCCGCCCCACGATGTCCAACCTCATTTTAGAGGGAGGGGGATAGCCATCCAGCAAAGGGGCAACTCGTTGATTGTCAGTCGTGATATTTACTACGTGATGGCCATCCCCCAAGAAAAAAGAAGGATGGACATCGTTTTTGGAGTTGGTATGGCTTTTCTTAAGGTTCTTGCAGTTCCAGAATCTGCTGTTCGGACAGGCCGGTGCATTTGGAGATAAGGGCAATGTCGAGGCCGTTTTCGAGCATAGCCAGCGCTGTTTCAGATTTGCCTTCTGCTTTTCCCTCAGCCCTGCCTTTCGCTTCTCCTCTTGCCTCGCCTTCAAGAATGCCCATATCCCGGGCATATACCAATTGATTCCTGATGTCTCTTTCCGTCGTCATTTCCTTGATGTATTTGATTCGTTCCTCCTTGGGCAGCGATTCTATCTCCGTCACGTGGAACAGCCTCTCGAAGAGTTTTGATTTCAGCTCCTTAGGCATTCTCTCCAGACGGTGCATATCGCGAAAACAAAAGTACCATTTATCTTTGTTTGTAACAAGTTCTTTCTCCGTTTTCTTGAACTTCCCGATTTCAATGAACACGAAATGAAGGACATCCGTCAACAAAGCCCCCGTTCTGTCCTCGCGGATTGAGTATCGGTACTCATATGTCTCCTCCTCTCCTTCCGGATGTTTGTCTATCTCGAAGTCGAGCAGCGCCACCACATAGACCGGCACCATCCTGTAGTCATCGCCGCTGTTCAGGCTGTCCAGTATCGGAATGCAGGCGTAATAGAGCGCCCTCTCCGCAAAGTTGTGCTGGTTCTTCACCTGCACTTCTACTACTACCTTCGTCCCGTCGTCCGTCGTACAGTAGACGTCGAAGGTGGAGTTCTTGCTCTCGAGCGCCAGCCCCTGCTGCTCAGTGTTGAGGAAGGTCAGGTCCTGAATCTTCAGCTCAGGTAGAATCTCGTTCAGAAGGTTGATCAGCAGGTCCTTGTTGCTCTCTTTCCCGAAAATGCGTTTGAATCCCTTGTCAAACATCAGGTCAACGTACGTCCCCACGTATGGAAGTCCGTCCCTGTAAAAACTCTTTCCTTGTTCCATAGTTCTTTCATTTTTGTTGTGACAGAACAAGGATAGGAAATCCTGCTTACAAGAAAATGTAAATCGTGCGGTCGGGTGAAGATTTACGATTTGTTGGAAAAATCAACCGTGATGGCCATCGTTGATGTTGCGCGGACGCGAGTGACTCGCGTTTTGCGCAATCGATGATTTTGGAGGAAAGAGATAAACTTCTTAACTTCGTTGTCAACCTCGAACCCGCATACTGAGAATAAAGACTATGAAACCGTTAATCTTTTTTGAAATAGCCATAGCTATTCTGTTGCTTGCAGGATGCTCTCCGAAGAACAAGACATTCCAATTCGTTCAGCTTACAGATCCACAACTCCGCTTCACACGCGAAACCGGCATTGACGGTACGAGTGATTTCCAACTGGACAGTATTCATCTGGAACAGGCTGTTGCCCGTATCAATGCCCTAAAACCGGCATTCGTCATCGTCACCGGAGACCTGGTTCACGATAGAAACAATGAATATGATTTACAGACATACAGCCGTATCATCAGCAAGGTGGATGCCTCCATCCCGGTTTATAATCTTCCGGGAAATCACGACATTAGGAATGGAAACGACGAGGCTCAGATAGAAGCGTTCATCCGCAGATATGGTAGTGACAGGTTCTGTTTTGAATACAACGGCTCAAAATTCATAGGTCTGAATTCCTGTGTTATCCGTGATTCCAACACAACGCGTGAAGAGGAACAGTTCAACTGGTTGTCATCCGAACTGGCTCTCGCAAGAGAGAAGGGTGAGCCTGTGTATGTCTTTGCACACTGTCCCGTCTTCGTTGACAGTTTTGACGAAGAACTTTCCTACCATTCCTTCCAACCGGAGAAAAGAAGGAGGTACTGGAATCTCTTCAAGGAAGGCGGTGTCAAGGCGATGATTGCAGGGCATCTCCACTACAACAAAACCAATTCTTTCGAGGGCATAGAGAATATCGTCACCGGTCCTTCAGGATATTCCTTCGAGCAAGGTGGCAATGGGGAAGGATTCCGCCTCTGGACAATCAACCCAGACTCCTTCTCTTCTGATTTCATCCGTCTGTATTAGTGATAGATACGCCACTACTACAAAATCTTTCGGCCGGGAGAATAAATCCGTGTTTATTTGTGGTTGATGGCTTCTATAGGGTCCAGGCGGGATGCCTTGAGAGCAGGTGCTACGCCTGCGGCAATGCCTGTCAGAGCCGACACAGTCAATCCGGTCAGGACATTCGACATACTCATCTTCAATGAAATAAGTTCTGTGGGGATTATCACCGTCAGAAACCATACCAGTGCAATGCCCATTGAACCGCCGGACAGAGAGAGGGAAACTGCTTCCTGCATATATTCAAGTACGATATCCCTGCGGGACGCCCCGATTGCGCGTTGCAAGCCGATTTGAGGAATTCTCTCCTCGACGTTTACAAACTCAATGTTTGCTATACCGAAACAGCCTACAAGCAAGGAAAACAAACCGACAATCCATCCCAGACGGTTGAACATCCTGAACAGGTCATCCAACTCTTCGATGATGAAAGAAAGAGTGTTGATGGAAAAATTGTCCTTCTCGCCCGGACGCAGCCTGCGAACCTGTCTCATCAGCATCCTCAATTCATCGGAATCTGCGCCTGAAACCGCTATTGAGGTGCGGGAAGCCGCAGAAAGGGAAGTGATTCTGTTGTAGCATCTCAACGGAATGATACAGGAGTTATCCACATTAACCGTGCTCACCATATCCGTGCCGGTCTCCCTGAAAACACCTATCACCCTTAAACTCCTATCCCCTATCCTTATTTTCTTTCCCTCAGCGAATTCTGGACTCCTGCCCGGAAAAAGTGATTCAACTCTCTTCGATCCGAGAATGGCCACGTCCGCACCTCTTTCCAGCTCCTGAGGGGAGAAAAGGCGACCGCATTCCACAGACTCCTTGATGACCATTCTCCAATCCCCCTCAACACCGACCGTCCCATCAGACTGCCTCGTGCAGGAAATGTCCCCATATCGGGAAAGATTCCCTCGAAGGAATTCATATTCGGTGTATTTCACCGGCGGACGCGAAATATACTCCCACCATCGAAAAATACCGTCTTCATTCAGGTCTGGTTCGAGTGGCTGGCTCTCCACGAACAGAATATCAGTGCCATAATCTTCAAAACTTTCGCGTATGGTCGAATGAAGGGAATCGACCAAAGTGAATACCGCGACTATTGCAAAAATACCTATGCACACCCCCAACAGAGAGAGGAATGTGCGAACCCTATCGGCCATTTCAATAAAAAAGGCCCCCTACAGTCCCAATTTCTTCTTCAATCCCCGCAAGCAGTCAAAGGCATCAAGCGGAGACATTGTATTTATATCCAAAGATTGGATAACATTCTTTATATCGACAAGCAAAGGATCGTCAAGCTGATAGAGAGAGAGTTGCAGTCCCTCGTTCTTCTGCGGGATGAGGGATGCTCCGGGAGAGGAGGACCCTGCTTCAAGTTGCGCCAGTTTTTTCTCTGCGCGATAGACTACGTCCCTTGGCATACCTGCAATCCTGGCTACTTGTATTCCAAAACTGTGGGCGACACCTCCTTTGCAGAGTTTTCTCAGGAAAATCACCTTTCCGTCGGACTCTTTCACGGAGATATTGTAGTTGTGGACACGTGGGAATCTCTCTTCCAATTCATTCAGTTCGTGATAATGGGTGGCAAAAATAGTCTTGGCTCCCTGCCCCTTCTCGTGCAGATACTCCACAATGGCCCAGGCGATTGACATTCCGTCGAAGGTGCTCGTTCCTCTGCCGATTTCATCGAGAAGAATTAAAGACCTTTGCGACAGATTGTTGAGAATAGCGGCAGACTCTGTCATCTCCACCATAAAGGTCGACTCTCCCCTTGAAATATTGTCCGAGGCTCCAACTCTGGTGAAAATTTTGTCGACTATACCTATTTCTGCCTTGTCTGCGGGAACGAAACATCCCACCTGTGCCATCAGAACAATCAGGGCTGTCTGACGAAGGAATGCGGATTTGCCCGCCATGTTAGGTCCTGTGAGTATAATAATCTGCTGCTTATTGTTGTCCAGCGAAAGGTCGTTTGCTATATATTTTTCTCCTTCCGCCATCCGCTGCTCAATTACAGGGTGACGTCCTTGCGAGATCTCAATGGAAAGTCCGCCCGTGATGGAAGGACGGCAGTACCCCCAATCTATCGACAATGTGGCGAAGGATGCCAGTGTATCCAATTCCGCCAGAGTCACTGCATTCCGCTGCAGGGTATGTATCTGTTTCTGAATGGAAGCCACCAATTCTCCATAAATTCTGGTCTCGATGGCCAAAATCTTCTCCTCTGCCCCCAGAATAGTTTCCTCGTAACGCTTGAGTTCTTCAGTTATATAGCGCTCCGCTTCCACAAGGGTCTGTTTACGGACCCACTCGGCGGGGACTTTGTCCCTGTAGAGGTTTCTCACCTCAAGATAATACCCGAATACATTGTTGTATCCCACTTTCAGAGATGGAATCCCTGTATTTTCCTTTTCCCGCTGCTGTATCTCCAGCAAAGTGTTCTTTCCTCCGGACAATGATTCCCTCAAAATGCGAAGGTCCTCATTTATGGAGGAAGCAATGACTTCTCCCTTGCCGATTGCCGCTGCCGTGTCAGGAAGGATAGTCTCTGTCAACAATTTATAGAGATCTGTGCAGTCATCAATCCGGCAGGAAAGATGCCCGAATGCCTTTATTTTTCCCAATCTTTCCCTGATTTTTGAGGAGTTTTCCAGGGAACGGGCTATCTGTAAAGCTTCTCTAGGCAGCAATTTGCCGGCAGCGGCTTTTGCCACGATACGTTCGAGGTCCCCCACCTCTCTCATACTTTCCCTGACGTCTTCAAGGATGTCAGGATTCTTCACAAACGCCTCTACGACATCGTATCGGGCATTGATGGTACGTTTGTCTCTCAAAGGGGCGGCGAGGTACTGCCTAAGTTTACGGGCTCCCATTGGAGATGAGCAATGGTCCATTATATCCACTAGTGATGTCCCGGCAGATCCAGCCAATGAGGTGAAAATCTCGAGATTACGAATAGTAAAACTGTCCATCCAGACGAAATCGTCCCCATCGATTCTCTCTATTCCGCGGATGTGGCCAAGATTGGTGTGGCAGGTCATCTCGAGATAGAACAGAATCGCGCCTGATGCGCTGATAGCCAGTGGCATATTCTCTATTCCGAAACCTTTGAGATTCTCCGTGCCAAATTGTTTGCGGAGCTTGATATACGCCGACTCTGTAACGAAAGGCCATTCGTCCAGAGGCGTGATATACCCTTGATTGCCGAATCTGTCTCGGAATCCGTCGGCGAAACTTCTTTCAATCAGGATTTCCTTGGGAGAATATTCGCTCAACAGGACTCCTATGTAGTCCACACTGCCTTGAGCAGCAAGGAATGTACCCGTCGAAATGTCCAGGAAGGCGACCCCCGCTTGATTTTTTTCGAAAGAGCAAGCCGCCAGATAGTTGTTCTCCTTTGATGTGAGGATGTTGTCATTGTAGGCGACACCCGGAGTGACGAGTTCAGTAACACCCCTTTTGACAATCTTTTTCGTAAGTTTGGGGTCTTCCAGCTGATCACATACAGCGACCTTGCAACCTGCACTCACAAGCTTTGGGAGATAGACTTCCATCGCGTGATAGGGAACGCCGGCCAACTCCGTATATTTTCCTCCTCCCGCAGCCTTGCGAGTCAATACGATGCCCAGAATCCGGCTCGCCTTGACGGCATCTTCCCCAAAAGTCTCGTAAAAATCCCCGACACGATACAGTAGCAGCGCATCGGGATAATTCGCTTTTATCTCGAAATACTGCTTCAGCAGAGGGGAAAGTGTCTCCTTGTCCTTCATATCGAGACAAAGTTACTATTTTTTGGAATCTGTTTTTATTGAAGGAATGAGAAATTCGGGGATATTCAAATCGGTTATCTGATTGTCAGAATAATAGGGAGATGATCCGAGATACCCCCTTTGTATCTTGGCCCCACGTAGGTACGCCTGGGTTTGCGCCCAAGGAAGACCTTATCCTCTTCCAAAAGAAAAGCAGGAGCATATATGGTCTCCTCCACATTGAACCTCGTCAGCGGCGAGGATATGAAATAATGGTCGATTTGCTCCCATTTCCCTTTGTATTTCAGGGTTCCTGGAGGATAGAATCCGTTCCCAAGTCCCTTTCGAGGACATAGCCGACTGATTCCCGGAGTTGTTATGAAAGGTTCTGTTTCATTGAAATCCCCCATGATCAGAATGTCTTTTTCGGCACTCTCTGCCAGAAGGGAATCGAGGAATCGAACTAAACAGCTTGTAACGGCTTCCCTTCTGCCTGATGTCTGGCTCGCACCTCCGAGCTTCGACGGCCAATGGTTTATGAATATGTGCAGAGTGTCCCCGGTTCGAAATGGAGAGATTCCGTAAAGGATACCCTTAACATAAAGGATGTCCCGCGTGGCAAATTCATCTATCCGGAGGGAGTCCGTCAGTACAGGCCGGAAAATGTCCTTTTTGTAAAGAAGGGCCACGTCTATCCCTCTCCTGTCAGGAGATTCGCGGTGAATAAAACCATATTCATCATCTTCTGCAAGAGGGGACTTGGTGATGAGCTGGCGGAGAACCATTCTGTTCTCCACCTCGCACAAACCAATCAGGGCGGGAGAAGTTTCAAATACGTCTCCTACCGATATTATGGTTTTGGCAATGTCATTACGCTTTTTCAGGAACCGTTGCCAGGTCCATCGGTTGTCGCCTGCCGGAGTAAATGTTTCATCTTCCTTTTCCGGATCGTCGAAAGGGTCGAAGAAATTCTCGACGTTCCAGAACATCACCGTTAGCGAAAGAAATATGAGAGCTATAGATTTCATCACCGCAATATTCGTCATTTTGAATGAAATCTTTCCGTTTTTAAACATTTATAGCCGTTTATAAACGGCTATAAACGGCAATAAACGGATCAGCAGTAGAAAGAAACTCGCCCGACAGGGCGGGAGTGCATACTTTTCGGGTATTATGTCAGACTTTTCGGCTATAGACTAGGAATTCAAAGTCCAGTCCGGTTTTCTCATCGTGAAGAAGTTCGCTCTTGGAATCTTCATTCCACTGCGCCTCCGAGATTTCAGGAAAAAATGTATCCGCCGGTTCCACGTTTGTATGGACTCTCGTCAAATATACTTTCCCGGCAAGAGGGAGAGTCTGACGGTACATCATCCCTCCACCTATGCAGAAAACCTCTTCCTGCGTACCTGCCGCTTCCAATGCGGCCTCAAGGCTGGAGAAAAATTCCACACCGGTTGAAAGTTCTTCTTCGGTAGCCGGACGGTCGCTCACCACAAGATTGCGTCGTCCCGGCAAAGGTTTGTTGGGAAGGGATATCCAGGTCCCCAGCCCCATTATCACGGTGTGACCTGAAGTTACGCTTTTGAAATACTTGAAATCGGCGGAGATATGCCAGGGGATACAACCCTTGTATCCTATGGCCCAGTTGAGAGCCGCCGCTCCTATGAGGCTGAGATTTTTCATGATATTACACGGCAACAGGCGCTTTGATTGTCGGCCACGGATCATATCCGGTCAGTTCAAAGTCCTCGTAAATAAAATCGAAAATATTTTTCTTTTTAGGATTGATTACCATTTTCGGCAGAGGCCTGGGCTCCCTTGTCAACTGAAGGGCAACCTGTTCGAAGTGGTTCGTGTAGATGTGCACGTCTCCGAATGTGTGGACAAATGTGCCAGGTGTAAGGCCACAACACTGTGCCACCATCATTGTGAGAAGCGCATAGGAAGCAATATTGAAAGGAACCCCAAGAAATGTGTCAGCACTGCGCTGATAGAGCTGACAGCTCAATTTCCCATTCGCCACATAGAATTGAAAGAGGCTGTGGCAGGGGGGGAGGGCCATCTTATCAACCTCTGCAGGGTTCCAGGCGCTTACAATCAGCCTCCGGCTGTCAGGGTTTTTGCGGATTTGTTCCACAACATTCGCCAACTGGTCGATGCTTCGGCCGTCCGGTGCGGGCCAGCTGCGCCATTGGTGTCCGTAAACCGGTCCGAGGTCACCATTTTCATCAGCCCATTCATCCCAAATGGATACACCATTGTCTTTCAAGTACTTGATGTTGGTATCGCCCGCTATGAACCATAGAAGTTCGTGGATGATGGACTTCAAATGAACTTTCTTGGTCGTAAGAAGAGGAAACCCTTCTTCAAGGTTGAATTTCATCTGATACCCGAAAACACTCTTTGTACCGGTGCCGGTGCGGTCTGCCTTCAGGACCCCCTCGTCCTGAATATAACGCAGCAAATCAAGATACTGTTTCATACACACAAATATAACGGTTTTTATCTATATTTGCCCTGTCATAGCGCAAATGAAAAATCAATCTTCATATGTCCGCCCGAAAAAGGCTCTTGGCCAGCATTTTCTCACTGACCAGAGGATTGCGCGTTCAATCGTAGAGGCCCTTCAAGAGGGAGGACAGGTTCTTGAAATTGGCCCTGGAATGGGGGTTCTGACTCAGTATCTTCTTGAGAAAGAAGATATATTACTGAAAGCTGTAGAGGTCGATGCGGAGTCGGTGCAATATCTGTTGTCTCATTATCCTTCTCTTGCGAAAAACCTATACGAAGCGGATTTTCTCAAACTCCGCCTTGAAAAACTGTTTGAAGGGAATTTCAGTATCATCGGCAATTTCCCATACAACATATCCTCACAGATTTTTTTCCACATCCTCGAATATCGACCTAACATCGGGCAAGTTGTCTGTATGGTACAGAAAGAGGTGGCGGAAAGGATTGCCGCCGGTCCAGGGACCAAGACATACGGCATTCTCTCTGTCCTTCTCCAGGCTTGGTATGACATAGAATACCTTTTCACTGTCTCTGAAGGGGCGTTCCTACCCCCTCCGAAAGTCAAGAGTGCCGTCATACGGATCAAGAGGAATGACAGGAAGGAATTGAAGAATGCCAACGGCTCTGTCATTTCTGACGAGAAGTTCAAAAATGTAGTGAAAACCGCTTTCAATCAGCGTCGCAAAACTTTGAAAAACTCGCTTAAATCCCTTCTGTCAACAGATGGGATGAAACTTCAGGAGAAATACGCTTCCCTCCGCCCCGAACAACTTTCCGTCGAGGACTTCATAGAACTGGCCTCGACCCTTTGACTTGCGCAAAACGCGAGTGACTCGCGTCCGCGCAACATCAACGATGGCCATCACGGTTGATTTTTCCAACAAATCGTAAATCTTCACCCGACCGCACGATTTACATTTTCTTGTAAGCAGGATTTCCTATCCTTGTTCTGTCAAAACAAAAATGAAAGAACTATGGAACAAGGAAAGAGTTTTTACAGGGACGGACTTCCATACGTGGGGACGTACGTTGACCTGATGTTTGACAAGGGGTTCAAACGCATTTTCGGGAAAGAGAGCAACAAGGACCTTCTGATCAACCTTCTGAACGAGATTCTGCCTGAACTGAAGATTCGGGATCTGACCTTCATCAACACGGAGCAGCAGGGTCTTGCGCTTGAGAGCAAGAACTCGACCTTCGACGTCTACTGCACGACGGACGATGGGACGAAGGTAGTAGTAGAAGTGCAGGTGAAGAACCAGTACAACTTTGCGGAGAGGGCGCTTTACTACGCCAGCCTCCCTATACTTGACAGTCTGAAGAGCGGTGATGACTACAGGATGGTGCCTGTCTATGTGGTGGCTCTGCTCGACTTCGAGATAGACAGGCATCCGGAAGGAGAAGAGGAGACATACGAGTACCGATACTCGATCCGCGAGGACAGAACGGGAGCTCTGTTGACGGACGTCCTTCATTTCGTGTTCATTGAAATCGGGAAGTTCAAAAAAACGGAGAAGGAACTTGTTACAAATAAAGATAAATGGTATTTTTGTTTCCGTTATATGCACCGACTGGAACGGATGCCCAAGGAGCTGAA
>JAZUIV010000035.1:0-3050 GCA_045642485.1 Bacteroidales bacterium
GAGGAATATCTGGCTTGAATTCCCCCGATTCCGGTTCGGAGTCCGCTACATCAATGTTGTACAGACGCATGTCATTCGCATTTTTGCGCAAACATATTCTATTTACCGCGCTAACCAGTTGAAGACGCTAAACGAAACGTAGTCTAAAACATCCAAATACCGATGTAAGTTTTAAGTATGGCCAACAAATTATTTTCACAGAGTATTTGGTTTGCAACTAATATTTAGTTACATTTGCGGTTGATATGGGAACAAAGGAGAAATTAATAGAGAGATTCAAAGCAATCCCGTCGGATTTCACGTTCGATGAATTGGAGCGATTATTGGCAATTTATGGATTTGAGCGCTCAAATAAAGGGAAGACATCCGGTTCAAGAGTCGTTTTCAAGAACCAATCGGGAACACCGATTATGTTGCATAAACCGCATCCTGGCAATATTGTCAAAACATATGCGCTAAGACAGGTGATGGATGAACTGAAAAATAAGGAGTTAATATGAATACATTGAGTTACAAAGGTTTTATTGGAACTGTAAATTTTTCCGAGAAGGATAGTGTTTTTTTCGGGAAGATTGAAGGAATTGACGGTCTGGTCAATTTTGAAGGCGAAAGTGTTACCGAACTTACAAGCGCCTTTCACGATGCTGTCGAGGATTATATCGCTTACTGCACGGAAGAAGGACTCCCTCTTCATAAAAGTTACAGCGGTAATCTGAATATCCGGATTAATCCTGAGACACATAGTCGGCTGGCTCTGTACGCAAAACAAAAAGGTGTTTCTCTGAATTCATTGATAAGCACATCCCTAGACCAGGCTGTACTCGCTCTGTAGAACTCACTCCAAGACATACGCTTTTACATCAAAACGCAATGAGTATGAATGAGAATTCTCGCAGTCTGTATCTTGATAACCTGAAGCTATTCCTGACGGTTCTGGTTATATTCCATCATTCCGGTCAGGCATATACTTATGGCGGTGGCAACTGGCCGTATGTTATGTCGAATCCCGATGAACTCCTGCCGAATATCTGGCATTTCTTCAATGTCAATGCTGCTTTCTTTATGGGGCTGTTCTTCTTTATCTCGGGATTTTTTGTTCCTGCAAGTTACGACAGACAGGGACCTGCCACATTCATCAAAAAGAAGCTTCTACGACTAGGAATCCCTCTGGTGATTATGACCATACTTCTGTCAATGGTGGTGGGCAAGTACGAAGTGGGGCATATGTGGTTTGTCGAGAGCCTTCTGGTTTTTTGTCTTTTGTATGCAGTCATAAGGCTATTGTTCAAGCCCGTGCAGACTGGCCAGCGCAGGAGCCCCGGTCTGTTGGCATTGGCAGGCGCTGCTCTTGTAATGGGGCTCGGCAGCCATCTCATCAGACAGGTGAGCCCGCAGGACAATTGGATCGACCTGCTCGGTTTCATTCATATCGAGCCCGCACATTATCTGCAGTATGTGATGATGTTCATTGCCGGTGTGCTGGCTTATAGAGGCAAATGGCTGGATACGATTAAGAATTCGACCGGAATAACCTGCCTCAGTATAGCCCTTGCACTTACCGTCCTCGAATATACCCGTTACGGTTGGTGGTGGTATGACTTCGTCAACCGCTGGTACGGATTCTATGACTCAATTATCTGCATCACGATGAATGTCGGGCTGCTATGGCTGTTCAGTCGTTTCTGCAACCACACCAACAGGGTGCTGAAGTGGGGCGCAGCTCAAAGCTACGGTGCGTTTGTGTTCCATATTCTGATACTTCTGGGCCTGCAGTATACCTTTGACAAAGTGTGGATGGGCAATGTAGGTAAATTCCTGTTCCTTGGCACACTGACGTGTATCTTGTCGTTTGGCCTCACCTGGCTGCTCCGCCTGATACCCGGAGTAAAGAGAGTCCTGTAAATTTATGTTCAAGTATTCAATTTGTATCAGGAATCTTGATAAATGTATTTGCTGTAGAGACGGTTCCAACGACTACTTGTCTTTATAATGGAATCGCATTGCAAAGACAATGACTGTTATTATTTCTCCATTCACTTGATATATCAGTCTGTCCTTATGGTTGATCCTTCTCGACCAGACACCCGCGAACTGATACTTTAAGGGTTCAGGTTTTCCAGTCCCGACAAAAGGATGCTCTTGAAGTTCTCTGAGCATACTTTTAATCTTCTCTGCCGTCTTCGAGTTTGCCACCTTCCAGAATTCAAAGTCTTCACCGGCCTGAGGCGTGAACGCAATCTTATAGCTCATCGATGTCGATCTCTTTGAAGTTTCCATTCTTCACATCTTCCATCCCTTTCAGGATAACTTCTTCCATCTCCTTGGACGACATCAAATACTCGGTCTCCTTAATTGAGTTGTACTGATCTAACGGAATGAGTACAGCCGAATCGCTTCCTCGACTGATAATAACTTCCTGGCTATCATTTATCACAAGATCAAGATATCTCTTGACATTGGACCTGAAGTTTGTTGCTGTTGTAGTTGTCATTACAATATATCTCCTTTCGCCACAAATATATGTACATTATTCCGTACATCAAAAAAATGATCGGAAAATCTATATGTACCATATCATCCTTTTGATAGTCTTCATAATTGGCACTAATTTCATCAATTCCTATAAAAAAAATGCTTTGACCTCTTGACTCGTACCTTAGGTCTTGTATTATCTTTGCATCCGTAAACATCAAAAGCGCTTTAATGATGGCACAGACAAAGTATAAAATCGGCGAGTTTTCCAGGCTTGGAAGGGTCACGGTCAAGACATTGCGACATTATGAGAAAATCGGGCTGCTGAAGCCCGGCATAGTGGATATGTGGACCGGGTACCGTTACTACAGCCCTGACCAGTTGCAGAAACTTCTCTCAATCGTCCAGCTCAAACAGCTCGGATTCTCTCTTGCGGAGATAACGGAACTTTATGAGAATGATACGCACTATCCCGATATCAGGACCCTTGAGTCCAAGATAAGGACCTGTGAAGAAGAGCTGCAGACGCTTAAGGCCCGTCATGCCCAACTCAAGAGCCTGGTGGCCGCCCAAAAGAA
>JAZUIV010000036.1:0-3852 GCA_045642485.1 Bacteroidales bacterium
GAAGGCGCTCCGCGCCTACATCCACTACTACAACCACGACCGTATAAAGTTGAAACTAAAAGGAAAGAGTCCGGTGCAATACCGAACTCTTTACCAATAAGCTTTTAATGTTAAACCGTCCAACTTTTGGGGGTCACATCATAATCCGGGGCTTTTTCTTGTATGTAGAAGTAGAGGTATTTACAGATACTTTTCCCGTTCGGGCAAATCGACATTGTCTTTTGTCGTGATGATGAACGGCACCTCATAACTTGCACCTGTGACGGCTGACAGAATGATAAGGCGGCCGAACTTGAAGGTGTCTGTCTACACCTTCGAGGAGTTTGACCGACTTGTCAAAGAGTGAGGTATGGTCAGCGAATTTTCGCAGTATGAGTTCAGTATAGAGAAGGAATAATTTTCGGAAAAATGCAGACTTTGGGGCCAAATCATATAATTTTTCACCACATTTGGCCCTGAACTCTGCATATTATAGTGGATTCTGTCGTACACCAAGAGCCTTTTCGAGCTCCTGCAATGAGGGTTGACGCTTGTCTCTTATCAGAGAAAAATTCAGAGAAGAAATCATATCCCGTGCCGAGTAGCCTTTACTGTAGATCCTCCTTGCCTTCGAGTAGAGGTCACACAGTCTTGCATTTCCGTTCGGGCCTTTAAGCGATTTGGGAATCTGTTTCAGCTTGAGATAGGTGCAGATGCCTTCGATATCATCCAATATCCAATCCTCTATGGAACAGCTTACTCCGATTCTGATGAAACTTTCCACTCCCATTCTCTTTATCTTGCTCCGTATGGAATCCCAATTGACGATCAAAGGGTTACGCACTTCGAACGCATCCGTATCATAAGTGCAGCAGATTGTTTGGATGCTGGTATTCTTTCTTTTGGCCTCTGGCAGAATCTCATTCCGGAGTTTTGCCAGGAGCTTACTCGTATAACGTGTGACACCCTTGAGGTTAATCACCCCGCAAGGTGTCAGAGGTGCCTGACTTGAAGATTTGTAATAATCGAGCAAGGCCTTGAAGAACACCTCATCAGTGTCTCCCTCCACGAAAATTATGATCTGCTTTGACGGGCAGCCGCTGATTTTCTTCATAATCAATTTTCCGTGAAGAAGTTTTTAACCTTGTTGGAGTCGCCTTCGAGCTCGAGCATAAAGTCAAACATAAACTCGCCGAATGTCAGCTCCATATCTCCTGCATACCGGTATAGAGATTTTACCTTTGATGGGGTGACTCTTGCAAAATGGGCTGTGCCATCTTTGGAAGGAAGACCGAAATACATCTGCTGAGGCAACAGGTGACGCATCAGATACGGCGAATGGCTGGTAATCAGAATCTTGGTGCCGGATGCGTAATTCTGCATTGCCAGAATGAGATTCTCCATAAGGTGAGGGTGAACGGAATTCTCCGGTTCCTCAAGCATTATGAGCGGAATGTTTTTCCGGCGTGCGGCAAGGCACAGTGTAAAGAGGAAGATGATGCGCTTGCTGCCGCTTGACAATTGGCGGATGCTCGTAGGCTGTGAATTGAACTTCTCCTTAACCTTTATATCGTAGATTTTGCTCTGCCCGTCAGCAAGTGTTATGACCTTGGGAGAAAATTCCTCTATACCCGGAAGCAATTGCAGCAGCCCGTCTTCAAGAATCAAATAGTTGTCTTCGTCCGATTCTTTCAATTTATACAGATAGGCGCTGAGAGTGTCACCGTCGAGCATACGGATTCCTTTCTCCCCATCGACAGAGAAATAGGATTCGGGATTGTCAAGAGTCTCGAGATTGGGAACGAGTGTTCCACATATGCGTGACGCCATATTGCTGAGGAACATTCCGGCAGACAGAGCAATCGAATTCAGCGCCAACTGCGAGGATGCCACATCAAAAGCTTTTGTGCATCTTCCGGTGGCTGAGGGCACAATCAGGCATCCATCTGCCGATGTCCTGCTGAGCATCTGCCTGTAACGCTGGTCTGTACTTTTCTTGACCTTCAGCCACTCGGACAAGATAATTCCGTCATTATCGCCCGATGCCCATTTAAAACGATAACCGTATTGGAATTGAACATCTTGCTCCTCTCCGTCAAACTGGCCGGAGATTTCAAAGCAGAAGTCTTTTCCGAGCATTCCACTGTTAATCGGCACGAAGCGGCTTCTCATCATTTGCAACTTCTCCTGCGTAGTCGCTGAAAGAAATTTCATTCCGAATTCAACGGCGCTCAGCACATTGCTTTTGCCATAGCCGTTGGGAGCTATGAGTGCATTCAACTGACCAAGATCCAATCTCAGGCTGCCTATATTGGATATTCCCTCTATTAAAAAGCTATCTATCACCATATTATTGCAATAATATTTGCTCAAGTTCAACAAGTATTGATGCAAATATATGGATTTTACTTAACTCGCGCAAATATTTTGACAAATTAGTCCCATATTTGGAAAGTGATACGATAAACGATACGATAAAATTTCAGTTGAGAGCACCGGCAAAATCCCCGTTTATCGTTAACCTGCATTATTCATAGCCCCTGCTCTCATCTTCCGTCATCGGGCTCGGATTATCTCGGATTTTCCCGGAGCCACACAGATTTTTCAGCGAAAGCCGCCTGATGCGCATGAAAACAGGGTTCGAAGAGGGTTTGAAAGCGCATCATTGCGCATTTTTGCTAGCGCGGAGCGCAGCAATGCTTCCCCTCACGAGGTTACGTAACGGATATATGGTGCTGCACTCAAGTCCGGTTCCCACAAGCATATCGGTCTGGAACGAATGCAGGATTACATATGCCGCACAGTGCAGATAGAGCCTGAACTGGCCTCGCGGAGAACTTGTTGCAACTCATCCTGTCGGCCTTGAGTCCGTTCTTGAGCTCGGCTATCATCTGTTCCATGCGCCCGCGGTCGCAATAGCATTCGGAACAGGAACCGGCTTTGTACATGAACGAATGGAACGTTCGCACCTCCTCGCCGGTGGCTTCGTAGGAGTCGGTTGCCGATTGCAGCCATCTTTCGGATATGCTTTTGAGTTTCACGTTTCCGGCAAGCCCCGTAATGAAGTGGATGCCATCCTGACGGTCTGTAACCCAGTCCATGAAGTCATGGGAACAGAAGTGGGAGTCGCCCCGGAATATAACCTGAGTATGTTTCCATTTCTTGCGGAGTTTGAGTATGAGCCTCTTGAGAAGACCTGCAATGTTTATTGCCTTGTTTCCCCGGCCTGGCCTGAGGATGGGAAGGATGAGCTTTCCGCTGCGGCCTTCGAATAGCAGGAGGGGCATATAGCAGTATTCTCTCGATGCGTTCTATGATGCGGCTTGATGACTTTTCATATTCGCGAACAAGTGTCAGTCCACCAAGCGAGGAGAGTTCGGGTGCGGTGAAATCGAGGGTCACTTTCTTGCCCGCCACTGGCTCGAGTTCAAACAATGTCGGAAAAGTTTGGTAATCTGCGGAAGAAGAGGTTATTTTGCTCATGAAGTAAAGGAAAAAAATGTTTTTTTCGTACTACAAATATAACATTTAATCCTCTGATTACCAAATAATTATGAGGATTCCTTTACTTTCTTCATGAATAATTCAGGTTAAGGATTGCAACCATGGCTTTCTGTTTTTCATCCGACTGTTTGTCATCATCGGAACAGCTTGTCAGACCCAGGCCTAATGCCATGCTGACCAGCATTGAAGCTGTTAAGAATAATTTTCTCATTGTTTGTGTATTAAATGGTAACCGTCTCCGCGTTGACGTAACCGCCATATAAAGAAAGCAGGGTGTGATGCCCTGCTATTCTTTATTCCATCTGTCTGGGAGGAGGTTCCGGTATGCTTCAGCTCCGGAACCAGGCGGCATGGCGGCTGTTCTGTTGA
>JAZUIV010000037.1:0-3925 GCA_045642485.1 Bacteroidales bacterium
GCAATAATCAGCTGATTTTCAACGGATTGAAATCCGAATGTGCGATGCAATGAAAAATTTTGAAAAAAGTTATATCAGGGCGGCGAAAGCCCCGCGCTTCCCTCAGTTTATAGTCAGGTCAGGGGTACCTGAGTAGTTACGAAGTCTGTTTATCCTATGAAAATAGGATAATGTAAGTATTTGTATATCAAGCAGTTAGAGAAAATTTTTCTTGCATATATGGAATAGCCTCCGTAACTTTGCGACTATAACAATGGCAATTATTATGACAGAAAACAAAAAACTTCATCTGGTCGCTATTCACGAAGCCGGACATCTTGTTGTGAGATACTTAATGTTCGGCAATATCGACATAATCAAAAGCGTGGATATCATAGAGACTAATAGGCAATTAGGCCGCAACTATGAGGATAGCGGCAAAAAAAGCAAGGAAATGGGGATAGCATACGATAATGAGGATAACTTTGAGGAAGTGGGAGGGTATGCTTATAAAGAATGTTGTTACTCAATAGCAGGATGTATTGCTGACAAGATACAGGGCAATTTAGACCATATACCGTGGAGCAATTCGGATGAAGATATGGAATCATTATATAGTTTCCTTGGTCTTGTGATTGGCCCAGACGAGACGATTGACGCATTAGTTGAGGCCGCTACTCCAAAGACGGAAAAACTGATAAGAGACAACTTTCATCTTGTTCAAAAGGTCGCTGACGCTTTAGTGGCATCCCCGGAAAAAGAATTAAGCAGGGATGCACTTTTGAAGATTCTGGAAAACTGAAAAATTCAAAAAAAAATTTTTAGTGCCTGTAATGGGGGTTGACTTCATTATGATATAGGGGGGGGTATGCCCCCTCTATTTGTTTTCAGTCCTCCTTCCGTCACCCTTCTGTCAGGAGTTTCCAGATTCTTCCGGGTACATTCCGACATACATTTTCGCGGAAGTCATTGATTGATAGGGTTTTCTTTTATCCGTCCCTATATGGGAAGTTTCACCCCAGACTTATTTTCATAGTGATTCCTTCGATGGATTTGTTATTGTCGGGTGGATTCACTACATTTGTATCAGCGCAGACAATAGTAGGCGTTAAACAATGCAAAGAGTTCGGTTCTTATAGTTAAGAATCGAGCTTCTTTTTTATACCCTTGGGACAAAAATGGGACAAATTCAAAACAAAAATGCCCCTACAATGCGTTGTAGAGGCGTTTTGATAGTTAAGAAAGAGGTGCGTAGCGGACCTTTTTTATAGAAACCTTTAGAGGGCATTAGAATTTAAGTGCTTGATTACCAATACAAAGATAGAAAGTTGTTTCCAATAAATTTCAATGTTTTTGACGATTTGTAGGAAAATTGTAGGAAAGTCTCCAAATCTTTCCTACATTTGTAATACGACTTTTAAAACATTGAAAACGTATGGCAGTTAAGTATTTTTTGGATGCTCCGGACAAAGATGGACTCTCCATCATCCGCATCAGGGTACAGAATCGAGTGCCCAAAGTTGACGTCAAGCAAAAGACTCCAATCCGTGTTAAACCCTCAGTCTGGAACTTCGACAAGAATGACCCGAAGTTTGAGAAACTGAAGCAGAATCCCGATGTCAAGAAGATTTTTGATGATACGGATGAAATCCGGTCAATCATCGATGGTCTTCTCTCTACCGGCAAGTCTCTCGGTGCACAGGATGTTCACGAGATTGTTGAAGGTGTGGTTTATCGTGAGATTCACGATCAGCAGAAGGCTGCGGAGGAAGAAGCAGCCCGCAAGGAAGCTGAGGCAAACAGGATGACTCTGGCGAAGTATATCGATATGTATATCTCGCAGATCAAGTCCGGGGCCCGTATGACCGACAAGAGCCGCAAATATGCGCCTTCAACCATCCGTGCCATTGTGACTGCGATGAATCAGTGGAAGGCTTTCCAGAAAAAGGTCAAGAAGGTCTATGACTTCGATGATATCGATATGCAGTGCTACTATGATTACACGTCCTTCCTGATGAATAAGACGAAGGTTGTGGACGGTAAGCAGGTGTTTGACGGGTACAGCATCAATTCGGTCGGCAAGTGTGTCAAGGAGCTCAAGGCGATTCTCTACACTGCTCAAATCGAGGGATATCATCATAATGATCTGTGGAAAGACAAGAAGTTCAAGGGTACCAGAATCGAGGTTGACAATGTGTATCTGACGCGTGAGGAGCTGGATAAGATTATGGCTCTGAAATACGAGGGTATCCATTCCGGTCATGGCATCGCGCGCGACATTTTTATGGTCGGTGTCTGGACTGCGCAGCGCGTCTCTGACTACAACAATCTGTCGAAGGATTCCATTCACACATACACGAAGAGGACAATCGCTGACGTTCCGGACCCTGAGAATCCCGGCAAGACGAAGCCTGTGGTTGTCGAGAAGGACATCACCTATATCGACATCAAGCAGCAGAAGACCGGTGCACAGGTCGCAATCCCTTGCTCTTCCCAGCTGCTGGAGATACTGAAGAAATACGATTTCCAGATGCCGCATCTTGAAGACCAGGTCATCAACCGCTATCTGAAGGAGATTTGCAAGGATGCCGGAATCGACCAGCTTGTGCAGATTGAGGTGACGAATGGCGGCACTCCGAAGAAGGTCTGGAAACCAAAATATGAGTTGGTTCATACGCATACCGCCCGCAGAACCGGAGCCACACTGATGTACCTTTCCGGAATGGACATCTATGACATTATGAAGATTACCGGCCACACATCCCCGGCTATGTTGAGGAAGTACATCAAGGCTGAGAATCTTACGGTGGTCGAGAAGATTACGGACAAGTATGACTATTTCGATTAGCAGCCTATGATGACGGAATCACCAATCAACTCCGCGAATGAACTGATGCGCTCCATTGCTACGGCGATGGATGCGCTTCTTGATTTTTGGGCGGGCAACTCTCCTACTGCAGGCAACGAGGCCGGAATCCGGAACGCCGTGGACTTCATCGATTCGAATTATGCTGTTCTGCGCGATTTGGAGCCCCAAGTACGGGAATATGTGGAGGATGCCTGGAATGATATCATCGTGAACGATATGCAGCGCCTGAGCGTCCGAAGATTGACGAATGCTTGCAGGGATTTCTTCGGCAAGTGCGTGGAGTTTGAGAAGGCTTGGAATGAGAATGAGGAATCCGCTTTCCAGATGTTCAACGATGAATGGCGGGCCCGCAAATACGTGGTGCTGTGTCACGAGTCCCTGCAGAAGCATAAAGACACTCACCAGGCTGCGGCCAAGGGTTGTCTGCCTCAATATGGCAGCGCACCCGGTAGCGGAAAGAAGGCAAGAGTCTTTGAAAGGTATTTCGTTGATGTGAATGATGAGGCCCTGGACTACTTCATCAGATTCACGCAGCCGATATCGCCTCGTGTGAAGTGGCTCGGCAGCCGTGCGGAGGCCGTGATATTCGCCGAGGAGTTCGGACTGACGGCCAAGGATATGAACCGGTCTTTCATCATTCCGTCCAGGAGCGGCGGCCATAGGGATTTGAATCTATCCGGTGATACGCCGACGAACAACAAGGAACTTTATTCAATCTGGAAATGCATCCGGAGATACAAGGACCTGCAGAAAAATGGAGAAATGAGCGAGTGAGATTTCAGCTCAAGAGGAAATAACCTGCAACAAACCTGCAGAAGATTTTAAGAAAAGCGGCAATGGGAGGAATCCTGTTGCCGTTTTGCTTGATGTGTGGGCCTCGACCTGCAATTTCCAACCTTTGTTTTGCAATATTCTTCAACATAGATTTGCACTGTCAGACGGTTGTCTGATACAGTGAATGGCCATTCCTGTTTTGTTCAATTCTTAACAGGAAAAAAGTATGGATAATCTCGCTCCCGTCAGGGCCTTTTTCAAGGAACTGATAACCCCAATTGTGACAGATGCTGTGAAACAGGC
>JAZUIV010000038.1:0-48474 GCA_045642485.1 Bacteroidales bacterium
AACTTGGGTACAGCCCGTCCCAAACTATCCTACGGTAGTTGTTACGGTCAGTATCGCCTTCAGTTGAGATACAAAGGATGCTGAGGCTTTCCATTAGGAGGAACTTGAAAAGGATGAGGTGTTTCAGCATGCATTAGAAAAAGAGAGTACTACCAGAAAAGAAAAAATGCAGGAAGTGTACCAAATAGACGAAGTCGTTTTTTTGTGATTGCCTTTTTAAACTATACTATTTGATTCTGACCATCATTGATGCATGCGGAGCGAGGCTCACGCTGATGCAACCACCCTTGACGCTCACGCGCTCCCCTGTCCAGACATCCTCGGCCGTGCGGCCCTTGACACCGGCTTCGGCCAGATTGGCGACAATGGTCTGCTCCTCGTCGGAAGCATTGAACATAGCCAGCCAGCATCCTTTGCCGCGCGAGTCGTCAGACATTACCGCGAGCCTGCCATCCTCGTGGAAGAGAGGGCGCACACCGATGCCATAGCGGTGGGCCTCCAGAGCCGCTTCGTTGGTGAGCAGCCTCAAGGTTGCGTCGTCCATCGTGGGCAGATCGCCTCCGAACATCAGGGGCGAGCGGAGGATAAGGAACAAGTTCATCAGGCTGTACTGTTCAGATTCGGTCAGGCGGGTTTTGCGGTCCTCGCCACGCTCGCCGCGGATTGCCAGATGTCCAAGGGGAATCATGTCGCAGTCGGGCCAGGTGCCGGGCTTGATGTAGGGATACCAGGAATCGGCCACGTCCATCAGGTGCGTGACGTCGCCCCAGATATCCCAAACGTCGCCGACCATTCTCCACATGTTGGCGTGGGCGCTGATGTGACCGGCTTCGGCGACGGGGGTCTCGCCCGGAGATGCGCTGAGGACGATTGCGCGTCCGCAGCCATCGATGGCCTTGCGTATCATCTCTATCTCCTCCTTGTGGTAAGGTCTGGATAGGTCGTCTATCTTCACGAAGTCAACGCCCCAGGAAGCATAGAGTTCAAATAGCGAGTTGTAATATTCCTGTGCGCCGGGCTTGGCAAAATCGACTGAATAATTATCCGGCAGCCAGTCACACAGACGGTCTTCATTGTATATCTGGGATGCAGTGATACCGTCGGTACCCTTCACGGGGCAGTCAGCCTCTACGGCAATCTTGGGTATGCCTCGCATAAGGTGGATTCCGAACTTCAGGTTCTTGTCGTGCACATAGTCCGCGAGAGGCTTGAAACCGGCCCCGTCAGCTGCCGAAGGAAAACGGTTGACGGCGGGAGTGTATCGTCCCCACTCGTCCATTACATATATTTGGTCATCGACGTTGTAGCCGCCGGCATGGTCATTCTCGACAAACCAGCGGATATCGACCACAATGTACTCCCAACCGTGCTGGTGAAGGTTTGCGGCCATGTAGTCCGCGGCGTCTTTGACCTCTTGCTCGACGACCGTAGGGCCATAGCAGTCCCAGCTGTTCCAGCCCATAGGCGGTGTCAGGGCATAGTCACGAAAGTCACCAAAAGTCTGAGTATTCCCGGAGGCATTTGCACAGCAGACGGAAATGGCCGCGACAGCTAGCAATGTAATGAAGAATCCGAATTTCATAAGTGAAGAAAATTTTCTGACATCAAAGTTAGGAATGGTTAAAAAATAAGTTGGTAAAGATTTATGAAAGATTGTTTATGGATTTTGGATATGGAATGAAGGAGTGTAGCGGGCTACTCGACTGAATGACATATGCAAAAGACGAAACAAGATTCATAAAGATTACCGAGTTATTTTTTAATAATGACTTAGTTGTACCGAATATAATTTGACAGTGCAACAGCACTATCTGGTGTAAAGTTATACATTTCTTTGAAATACTCCAGCAGTGTCAGATATCTGAGTGATTTTCTCGGTCGATTATTCAGCTTCCATTCGACCTCGGCAATGAATTCATCTGTCAGTGTGCTGAAGTCCGTACCTTTGGGGATGTACTGGAGTATAAAAATGTGTCTCAATAAGTTCTCTCTCTGGAGCTACAAAACATACATCATTAGGCTATTACATATACGGATTCACCTGTGCAGACATATGATTTTTACATACTGAGAATCCTTCCGCAATAAAATTGACGGCCTGCTTTTATTGTTTAGCAGACCGTCAATTATCGGATTGGCATATTAGTCAGAATACTCGTTCAGTTTCTTCACAAGATTATGTACCGTCGTGGATGATTCAGCGAGAGAAGGCTTAATTCCTTGAGTCTCTGCAATGATTGTATCTGCATTGGTGATAGCTTTGCTTTGAAAAGGAAGCAGAATCGGAAACAACATTTTGGCAAACCCTTCCTGTTTTGAGAAAGGAAAGCCGAGATGTTTTTCAAGCAGTTTCGGATATTCCCTGCGATGCAACTTGCCTGAATATTTCTTGAAATGCAGGAGAAACCAAAGTTCGAACGCCTGGTTGCTGTACGCGACTTCAAAGCCGTTCTTTTTTGCAAGCTCAATCGCTTCATCAAAATCCGGATAGTCATCTTTGTCAAAGACCACCCAACAGAAGTTGAAGCTTTTCCCCTTATGTTTCTCTTGTTCTCTGACAGAAATCGCTTCACGTACGAGAGACATTGTACCCAAACCTTTCCCTATTGCCTTGACGGTAGCGGATGTAAGGCGGAACGCATTGAAGTATTCAGGCTCCGTGTTCACTCCTTCACAAACAATGAGGAAAGTCTTCTTCACCGGCTTGAACCCGGCTCGTCTCCGTATGGGATGTTCTTTTCTTGGATTATATCTTGCGCTCATCTTTTTCTAACACTTTTGAAAGGTCATCCATTATCGGAGTAGCGCCATATTTCCCGAGGAGATAATCCTTCTCGTATGAGGCATCATTCCTAACTTTATAATCTGATAGAGCATACATCGAGCAGGCTCCATAACCGTCTTTCTTGGTAAACCATATCTGGTCTCTGCGAAGGATATTGGAACCGAGAAGATTCGTGTCGTGCAGAGTCACAACCAACTGGGCCTTGTTTCTGTTTGCATTCTCAGAATTGAACAGTGATACGATTCTTTCTATCAGCAAGGTGTGCAATTTTGCTCCGAATTCATCCACTATCAGGCGTTTTCCATTTTCCAACGCATCTATAATTGGAAAAGCAAGAGAGAAATACTTGATTGTTCCATCCGACTCCGCGTCTCTCATCGGGAATACTGTGTGACCGGTGGGATTACCATTCTCGTCATACGAGGTATGAGAAGAAAGGACACCGGCATCGCTCTTGGTGATATCTTCCATTCCAAGGTCGGCATATCTTGAAAAAGCCACAATCTTCCTGCGGACATTCTCATCGTCAAGTTTGCTCACAGCCCAGTCCCAAGCTTCTTTCTCTGATGAACCGGTAATTATCGTAGTGTCTACAAGCCATTTCATAATGGAAACGGCTGTAGGCTCATTGAACTGACCGGCAAGAGACAGAAGGAGAGCGTTGCTTCTGAGCATCCCCTTATCCGTTAACTCCTTGCCGATACCGAAACGCTGATGAATTTCACATTTCAAACCATTCCTATAGAAGAGCTCGATTTCTTTGGAACGCTTCTTTGAGGACCGGACATACAGCCATTCAGATACGACATTCGTGCCATCCACCTCGAATCCGAAACGATAGAAATTGTCATCAATGCAAATAACGGCTTCAAACATACTGGGTACGCCTTTCGTATCAGTTGATAAAGCGAATGGCTTGACAGGAATCGCTTCACCGGATTGAAGATCTTTCGATGAATTGAGAATGAACCACTTGTAAAAGGACAGTGCTTTGACGAAATTCGATTTTCCAGATGCATTTGCACCAAAGACGGCAGCCGCCTTACATAGAGATAATTTGATCTCGTCACCAACGGCGAATGTGCATTCTTCCGCCTTGACCTTTCTGTCACGCAATGTTGTGGCAACCATAGAAAAAGTCACCTTATTCTTAAATGACAGGAAATTCTCATATGAAAACTCTAAAAGCATAGTTAAACTCCGATTTTTGTGAAATCCTCACAAAAATAAGTATTGCGTTTGGAATTATCAAAATTTGATTGATTTTTCTCTGCAATTTCAATCGTGATAGCTCGACTTTTTCTCAGTATCTTAAACGCATCCGTCCATACGAATGAATCTGTATCCATTCGCCTCGGTGAGTGAAGTAAGGAAATAGCCATCATCTTTGAGAATAAATTGGAAAAATCTTAAATTTACAAGCGTTTGCACGATATTATGAAAGCTGTTCCGAAAATACTTGTTCTGCTTGCATTATTTATTTCCTGTTCTCCGGTAGAAACTGAAAGGACATCTTACGATTTCTCCGTTGCACCGGATGTCATTCTGGACACCGACATCGGGAACTCGCTCGATGACCTGGTTGCCCTTGATATCTTGCATCACCATTGCCGGAAAGGCAAAACAAACCTCCTGGCCGTTATGGTCAACCACGATGTGCCTCTTGCTCCGCAGGCGACGGATGTGTTCAATACATGGTACGGTGCCGGCCAGACTCCGATAGGCATGGTCACGGATGGAGTTAAGGACAGTCACATCTGGGAAGACTATGCTCCACTGCTCTGCAACTGTGAGTCATATAAACGTACAATATCCGATTATTCGACTTTGCCCGACGCGGTAGCGCTGTACAGGAAGATACTGGCAAAGTCGGATGACAAATCCGTGACAATTTTTTCAATAGGATTTCTTACCAATATTTCAAGGCTTCTTGAAAGCGGGCCGGATGAATATTCTCCATTGACCGGAATTGAACTCGTAAAGAGAAAGATCTGCAGTGTCGTGGCTATGTGCGGGTCTCAGAATGAAGCAGAATACAATGTATCCTACGACATTCCTTCGGCCAGAACCGTATTCGCAAAACTCCCCGTAGCTATGAGCATCATACCGGGAGAAACCACGATATCTGTATTGTCCGAGGAAATATTTGAACACACAAAATGGGCCGATCTTCATCCTGTTGCTCTTGCCTATACAACACACGACAAGGAGGATATGAACATGTGCTGGGATGCAATAGCCGCTATGGCATATGTGACCAGGTTCTCCGATGTAATGATATCAGGGCCGTACGATGCGGCAATCAATGACAAAGGGCTAATGGCACTTACCGGCAATCCATATGGAAAGTTCCGGATCATAAGTCTTTCTCCCGACCAGCAGCTTCGGAACAAGGAACTGCTTCTGAATATTTTGGGCACCAGAATAGACACGACCCAATTATAGTTAGTAAATGTGTATATCCTTGAAAGCCCTTATTCAGCACCCGCGTGTGAGTGTGGCACTGGATTTTTTCAATCCCCGTCGAAGCGTCACATGGCGAAGATGTATGAAATAACAAAGCAAGGAAATAATTTAACGCGAGATAAGGAACATCCCGTGTGAAGGAGCAAGTGTTAGTTCGGTCCGGAAGATTCCGTCAACGCCACGCGAGATGACGGCAGGGGAGATGTCACCGGTATGCGGGTCCATCCAGACGCATCTGCCCGGTTCCCCTGCAAACGTGATGACAGACTCTTTTGCGGCGCTGTCAATATTGCCGAAGAGAAAGACATTCTTCCCTCCGATGACTTTATGGATGTAATTGAGTTCTCCTCCGGAGTTGAAAGCGACATCCCGACGGAGACCCTGCAACGCTTCCATGACAGTCTCGGCGGACGGCTCGGCCACAAAGAGTGCAGGGTTGCTCTCCGAACGCAGCATCCGCTCCACCGTTGAGCAGATGGCATCATCGCTTCCGTTCAGGTCAGCGCACTTGTGCGGCGTCGTTGTCGTGAATATCACCCGCACGCCCTGCTCCCACGCTTCGTGTATTTTGGCCATATTGCCGGAGGAGATGACGCTGACTCCGGGCAGAACGATGACACTGTACGACTCCGTGTTGATCTTATTTGTCAGGACAAGTTTTCCGTCCTGAACGGTGCATTTCCCGTCAATCACTTCCGGATGGAGATAGGTGAAGTCAGTGCCGAGTTCATCGGTGAGGATGTGGGATATCGTGCTGTAGTCGGTACCCGGTATCGTGACGCCGCCGAGATACCAGTGCATTTCTCCGTCAAGATGATGTCCCGCCTGCAGGGTTTGTATGGGATACAGGAGGGCAACGTCTGCCATATGTCTCCCGGGACGTGCCAGAATGTAGTTCAGGCGCGAAAGGAATTGATTGAACGCCGGCAGCGAATCGCGGTAGATGGGGTTGCGCGTGGACAGTTCGGGCAGGAACGTCACATTGCCGTCATTGTACCAGAAGGCGTGTGGTATGAGGTTGTTGATGCCTTTGGTATATTGCTCTACGGCAATTCTGTACATTGTGTCGAAAGATATGTCGCCCATTGCGCCAAAAGTCTCCGACATCACTTTGTCGTGGTCCCAGTTGCAGGCCGATGAAGAGACAACCTTGTAGAAATGCTCTGCGGGACGGTCGCCCCCAATCTTGTCTATTCCGGGCATTGTCATATATTTGCCGTCAAGCAGAAGGTCTCCGGATACACTGACGGTGTTCAGAATCTCTTCCTGATCCTGATGCCCGGTCGAGAGTATCCCGTGCTCCGAGGCCCAGTCCGATATAGTTTTCATAAATCCTTCTGCATACATCTGAGCTCTGGTGCCGAACATCATATTTCTGGCGGCAGCCGTATTCTCTCCTATTGGATACCAGAGTGCGGGATAGAAGGTTTCCGGAGAGAATCCGTATCTGCGCTGGAATGTGTCATTGAAACTTTCAGTCCAGATTCTGCCGTCTGCGCGGTACAGCGTCGGCTCATCAAAAAAGGTCGAGGTGATTACCGTGCCGAAATCCTTGCCGAAGCGTCTGAAGTACTGCTCGTGTGTATCATCCACAAAGAGCCTGACCGACTCGGAGGACAGGTAGTCCACATTGGGGTCATCCGAGACGACGCACAGGAAATCCATTACAGTCCATTTACCGCCAGATGGCGTGTCCCACTTGAGCAGACCGTCATCCGAGATGTAGTCTGACAGAGAGATGACTTCTCCGGTGTTCTTGTCCATTGCGACAGTCGCCATACGCGTCCCGTCGGAGCCAAGATGTACTCGAAACGCGGATGAAGGCTTTGTCTCATATTCAAACTTGTCCAGACGCTTGACGGTGTGACCGGGATGGTTGTCGGCGAATCTCCTCACTCCGTCACCGTTGATTGCGCCCATGCTGCCGCTGGGAAATCCGTACTCATCATATATCGACATTTGCGCACCCTTCTCCCTTGCCAAATCGACGACTGCTCCGTAGAGGCTGAAATACTCATCGGACAGATACCCCGGTTGGAAATCCTCGCCGAACGGGAGTATCGCACACCCTCCATAGAAGTCCGTATCAACCATTCTTTTAAACTGGTCGAGAGCCTGCTCCTCAGTCACCGTGGCATTGTTCCAGAACCAGAGCGGGACGGGGCGCCACTGTATGCCCGGCATCCGGAACTCGTCATCACTATACGGAGAAGTCCCCGCGCACGATGTTGCGATAACTGCAAGTAAAATGAACTCCCCGAAAGCTTTCATCTTGTTCATAATCAATTCCAGACAATCCTGCTGACAGTGTCGCAGTCAAACGGGCCGGCAAAGGTAACCAGATGCCGCTGCGCTCCGGTGTAGTCCTTGTCAATGCAGATAGCAGAGCCGTCGGCGTTCTCGAATGCCCAGTTGCTCAATTTGGCATACCCGAGGCGGCTCCCGTCCAGGAAAGCATCGGCTTTTGCGGCTTTGAATCCTTTTATGCTGAGCCATACGCCATCCTTTTTCACTTCAATCTTCACATCAGGTCTTTCACAGGTCATATTTCCTTCGGCCATTATCGGCCACTCTGCGTCAGCGTAGCCCTTCAGACCATAAACGCTATCTTTTTTGTATTCGGTGAAAAAAACATTGTTGACGAAACGGTTGTCAGACCCCGTGATTTTATACACTCCCTTGATTTCGGTCAAATGGGCCAGATGATATGGAGTGAACCTGTCATCACTCTTCGTGTAGATGCTTCCTCCGAAGAGATTGTGAAGATAGGCACCGCTCTCCGACCAGTCCCAAAGTGAACATTCGGACAGCATAATATTGTTGTCACACACATAAGGGCCGTGGTCCACTTCATAGAACAGATCCATATAGACATTGTCATGGAACAAATTGCAGGAGATTCTGGAACCTTGGGCCATCCAGTCCATCCAGATGCCTTTCTGACAGTTATGGATGTGGTTGTTATGGATATAAGAATCAATGGCCGCATGCAGTTTGATTCCGGAGATCTCTGCGCCGTTGAACTGGCATTTGACCCAGACATCGTGGATATGGTTGCCATATATCTCTGTAAATGAGCCTCCCATACTTCCGCATATGCCGGTCTGTTCACAATAGTATATCTCATTGTTCCTGATTATATGGGAGCCGACATTGTCCTTGTTCCACCCCTTCCGTATGGCATTCAGGGTACATTCTATGTACTCCGTCGCTCCGTCGAACTGGCGCTGTCCCCATAGATTGTGGCCGGTGCCGGCCTCTTTCCCGATGGAAATGCCGTTGCAGCGGGAATTGAGGATGACATTGTCCTCGATGATCCATCCCTTGCTCCAATGCGCTCCCACCATTCCTATCTGCTCTGCGGTAGGAGCGCCCCACTGCGTCGCCGCCTGGCTGATCCGGAATCCCCTGATGGTTATGTAGTTGATGCCTTCACGCGTGGGGTAGAAGCACGTCGGACGGAAGGTCACCTCCACATTTTCCTTTCTGGGGTCGGCATCTCCGAAATTGGCGTATATGGTGGTGTTGTCCGCATCCACTTCCGCATACCATACCAGCACTGACCCGTCAGGATCGCGCCGGCTTTTTATGGGTTCAGGATTGGCCACCTGCTCATAACCGGTGACCTCATAAAGTGAAAGTTCGTTGAGATACACCTCGGCGGTGTGATGGTCCCTGCCGTGGTTGTCGAACCAGTCGCCTTCGATAAGCTGCAGGAATGGATTGAAATTCCCGAAACAAGTGTTCGGAATGACAGCGGTCCAAACCCCGTCCTTCCCCTTTTTCCAATTGGAGACAGGCTCGGACCCCTTGATTTGTGCAACTTCTCCTTCTGCGGCGCGGTACAGAATGCGGCGGGAGTCGTCAATTCCACCGAAAAACGGATTCACCCATTCACGGTATACGCCGGTATGGACGGTCACGGTGTCACCGGGCATAGCTTTCTGCGCCGCAGCGTTGATGGTCTTCAGCGGATTTTGGGCAGTGCCCACGGCGGCATCGCTGCCGGCAGGGGATACGTGATATTCGGTTGCGCCGGCATAAAGACATATAAACAGGAAAATAAAAGAGATACAATGAGTTCGATTCATATAAGGCAATTCTTTTTATAATGACTTTGCAGGTATCGGAAAGTTAATGATATTGTATGAAATAACAAAGCAACCTTGATTTACCAGTCTTGACTGATAAATTCGCAGGAACAGCCCCGGGGCCGGACTCAGATCCGGACTCAGGAACAAAGTAGGCTACCAGATGGTCGTGGCCGCCAACGTTCCTGATCATTACAACGCACTCCTTGACCTGGGGTTGTCTGTTCAGTACTGTCTCCACCTCGCCCAATTCGATGCGCAGACCATTGAGTTTGATTTGATGGTCCTTACGGCCAAGTATCACGACGTCTCCGTCAGTGTTCCAATATGCATAGTCGCCGGATTTGTAGCAACGTTCGCCATCATAGTCGATGAATGCTTCTGCGGTCTTGTCGGGCAGATCGGTCGGTCCATAAGTATTGAAGAGCCGGGCGTCAGGCGCCAACGCCTTGACCTGAGGCAGAAGCGCAGGCGGATATTTTTCTCCGCCAAGCACGATGAACCGGCATTTTGCGAGAGCCGTCCGGAAGTCCGGCAGATCGAGAAACATCTTCAGGCGGGAAGGTGTGCCGCTGAAGCCGTCCACGCCGGTCTCAAGCATAAGATCGGCCAGCGCCTGCGGGTCATTCACCTGAGCCTCGTCGGCAAAGACGAGGGTCATCCCATTGAACAGGGATGCTCCTATCTCCTTGAGCGAGAGGTCAAAACTCACAGTCGTGATACACAGCATCTTCTTACACCGGCTCACCAAGGCATGGAAATGTCTGTTCTGTTCGTGGTCAGTGAGGTAGTTGCAGATGCCGATATGGCGGAGCATCACCCCTTTCGGGCGACCCGTGGAGCCGGACGTATAGATAAGATAAGCAAGGGAGTCGCTCCCCTGCTCTATGCCGGGATTCGTAACGTTCGCGGAGGTCGCGCTTGTGGCGAGCAATTCTTCGATATCAAGGGCCCGGTCGCCGTAATCTGCCATCTTGTCGACCGTAGTGATGACATAGCGAGCGTGGCTGTCCTCCGTGATGAGTCTGATGCGTTCGGACGGATAATCGGGGTCGCAGGGGATGTATGCCGCTCCGGCCTTCATCACACCGAACATCGCTATCAGATGCCAGCTCTTGCGCGGAAGCAGCAGGCAGACACGGTCCCCCGGCCGCACTCCCCTGGCTATGAGCGTATGGGCGAGAATATTCGCCTTTGCGTTGAATTCCCGGTATGTCAGCGTTTCGTTGCTGGCGATAATCGCCGCGGTATCCGGGGTTTGCTCGGCCCAATACTCTATGCTGTTGTGGAACAGCGGGAAGCGCACAGCAGAAGAGTCAAGGCAAGTCTGACGTAAAGCGGCCACTTCCTCCCTTTGACGCCCGCTCATTATAGAGACGGACAGCAGAGAGGCCTGCGGATCCTCAAGGAAGCGGGAGACCACGGCGTCCATAGACTCGGCGAAACGGCTCACCAGATCTGCCGAATACCTGGCCGTATCATAATTGATTACGATTGCGGGTCGGCCATCGATATTGCTGATGGCAATCGTAAACGGGAAGGGGTGGCTGTTGACGCGCAAGGCATCCGCCTTCACCGTCACGCCGTCCCTGTCTTCAAAATGCGAGAATAGTGCAGGATGACACTCCAGGACACTTTTCACCGCACGGGCCACATCCTCCGGTGGGACGGAGGCTGGAAAAGACACTATCTTCGGGTTATTGTAACGCAGATTTTCAGGGTCGATGACACAATCGATATACACCCCTTGCTGGGCGCAGGTGATTGGGGAAGTTTTTACGCTCATATTGCTGATTAAAAATCTACAGGTCTATTTTATCCTATGATGAACATCCTGTCGAAATGGGTGACCTTGAGCACCTCCATTATATTTTCGTTGACTCCGAGCATCGTCACTTGCTGACCGTGGGCCGCACAGGCCTTTCGGAGACGTAGAAGCACGCGGAGCCCCGAACTGGCGATATAGTCAAGCGCAGTGCAGTCAAGCACTATAGGTTTTGATGCGAGGGATTCGAGTTCTCTGACTGAAGGTTCCGCCTGTTCGGATGCCAGAGTATCAAAGCAGCCGTTCATTATGACTGTGATGTTTTCAGGATTTTTTTGAATCGTAAGTTCCATATCTTCATTAAGTCATTAATAAATATTTGTTGTTTCATTTCCTATGTATCTCAGACAAAGCATCGTGATATCGTCGCTCTGGTCCGTCCCCAACGCGTGCAAGCGCACAAGTTCAAGCACGCTTCCGATGATGCCGGAAGCTTCGGCAGTCCCTCCGGTTCCGGCTGCAAGGACAGCCTCGTTCAGCCTCTTCCGGCCAAATTCGTTACCGGACTCGTCCATCGCCTCAGTTACGCCGTCCGTATAGAGCAACAGTATGTCTCCGGGCTGCAATGCAATGTTGCCGGAGATGAATTCGGCCTCATCCCATACGCCCAGAGGCATATTTTCGGAAGCCGGCAGGGTCTCAAGGTCATTCCGTCTGAGAAGTACCGGGGCATCGTGGCCGGCATTGACATATTCCAGCGAACCGTTGCGCAAGTCAAGACATCCGAGCCATAGGGTGATGAACCTGCACAACTCGTTGTCCGTGCAGAGTGATGCGTTCATACGCCTTGCAACATCGGCCACCGCCATCTCAGCGGCCATACTGCGAAGCAGATAGTGGGCGGCAGACATAAAGAGCGAGGCCTGGACGCCCTTGCCGCTCACGTCTCCTATACAGAAGAACAGCCTGTCTCCGGAAAGGAAATAATCATACAGGTCACCTCCAACCTTGCGTGCGGGAAAGAGGCAGGCCGACAGGTCTATCCCCTTTCTATCCGGGAACGGAGGGAAAACGTGCGGCACAAGTTCGTTCTGCGCGCTGGAAGCAAGCTGCATCTCATTGTCCATAAAGGCTTTTTCTTTTTCAACAAGCCGTTGTCTCTCAATAAATGGCCTGGCAACGTACTTGACAGTGAATAGAATGGCCAGGGCTATCACAACGAACATCAGAATGAAAAGCACCAGCATTGAAAGCATAGCGTGGCGTACTTTGCCGTGGATGAGTTTCCTGTCCGCAGAGAGCACAATCTTCCAGCCGATATCACCTATCGTGCTCTCCTTGACAAGCATCTCTTCCGGAGCAAGCATCCGGATGTATTCGTCCGGAGCCACTACCATAGTGCCGTCCGCCTTGAAAATGCTTATATCAACGTCCTTGTGTAATTTGTATTCCGTGACGAAAGAGGTCAGATTGCTTACCAGAACATCGGAATACAGCATACCGATGCGATTGCCATCTTCATCGACCAGAGGGACATAGAAACATACTTCCTTGTGATTGCTCAACAGTTTCTCAGATATGTCACCCCAATTCCTCTCCCCTCTCAAATAGCTGCTTACCCAGTCGGGGTCATTGTCAAGTTCGTCTCCGTTGACGTATGAATCGAGCAGAACTTTGCCGTCATCATCGTAACAGGCATAACGTTCGTAATATCCGTCAACGCCTTCAATCCACCCTCTCCTGAAAATCACGGACACCCCCTGCAGGTCCAACGCCTCCACGCTATGGTACAGAACAGAGTCGATGAATTGACGGTTCTCCACATGCTCGGAAATGACCGCCGCAATGGTGATGGCCGCCTCTTCAACTCTCAGCAACCTTTGCTCCATCACGCGTGTGATGGCTGTCAGATTGCCGGAAATGCGTTCATCCAGCATCGACTCATAATCCCTGCGGATACGGCTCGCAAGAATCAGAAGTACAACAGCAGACGCCAATATGACGGCAGAAGTGACATAAACCGTCATCCTGATCTGCAGCCCGGACCTCGTAAGGTTCATCATTTTGTCTTTAATGCCCATAAAGACAAATATATCAAAAATTAATGATGATTGCGTTCCGTCTGCTTATCGTTTCATATCAACAGCAATATATTTGTCAATATGTTTTACTGATTAATCTTGTTATTGACGGTCAAGAACTTTTCCGATTATCTTCTGTCCATCATGTTTGTAATAACTGATAACATAATCTTCATCCCGGACTTCAACATATTTGGAATCGACCTCAACCTTCTTGTATTTTTGGGGAATTACAATTTTCCCATATCGGTCCATAAGGCCGAATCTTTCTGATACGTTGTCGCCGAACACCCTGAACCCGTATTCATAATCTCCGATTTGAACATATTGAGGAGAAACAATCCATTTGCCTTTTGCATCCAGAAGCCCGAACTTGCATTCTTCGCCAGGGAAAATCAACTTCCCGTCCTCCTCGAAACTCCAATCTCTGACGTTGCGGAGATCATCCGGTATCCGGATGCTCGGATAAACGGAATAGTTTCCGTTGCTATTCAAGAAACCGATTTTGCCGTCAACTTTAACGACTGCCAGTCCGTTGTATTCTGAGAAAAGCCAGGCGTGGTCAAATATTGCATCCGTCAATTCGTGTCCTTCCCAATCAACGTACCCATCCTTTCCATCACGAGAATATATTCCGTAGAATTTGGAACCGGGATTTGAAGGGTAAACAATCTTCTGATACTCCGATTTAATCCTGCCTGACTCCAAAAAGAGAACCCGTCCATCCGGGAGTGTCCTTCGGATATGAGAGAAATCAAGCGTCACAGACTCTTCGCATTCTTTAGGAAGGGTAGCAAAATCATCAAGGATTGACATATCACAGGACATCTTGTCTTCCACCAGATAAACTATTTCATCCAGAATGGCTTCTCCGAGGAAACGTCCTTTGGAATTTGTACTTTTCATCAGATTTCCAATCAGGTCAAAGTTTTCGTGGTCTCCGGAAAGAATGAGCGCCTCTGCCAAAGTCTCGTCATCAGATGATATCTTGGCGTATTCGGCGGCTTCGTAATAATCTCCTCGTAAAAGACATATCAATCCTTTACATTTTGTCCTCTCAAGAAATGACTCACCATCACTGCTGCTGTCTAACAATCGGGAAATCTTTTCAAGCAGCGCTTCAGATTTAATCGCTTTAGAAGGGATGAGCAGCTTGAGAGCATCATAAATGGCACAAGCCAACTCCGAAGAACATTCCACATCAAAGTCAAGATGTTGAAGCATCATACATGAGAAGGAATCCAGGTGCTCGTCAATATTGAGAAAAAACAGGTCTTCACTTTTTTCATCAAAAGCCATCTGATACCGCTTGTCCGGTTCCACCACTGCCTTATGATAATAATAATTGACAGCTATTCTCATAAAGTTTTTATCCCATAAATATACCTCCGCGTACTTCGGTATGGAACGGATATATCTGTTATTCACTTCCATATGGTCCATAACATTCCATTCCGACGATTTCCCGCTGCTATCACGGACATAGTAGTTCATTACACTGTCTCCGAATATTCGGGCCAACATTGTCCTTATTCTACTATTTCCAGAATTACGGTGAAATATTGAGTATCTGTCAATACCGTTTTCTCTGATAAAATCGAACTCGGGCGGCACTATTATTTCCGAGCCTTCCATCACTCCATAATGTCCGTCCGGAGACACTATCTTAACAAATGATCCGCGATTGTCAACCGCAATGGCATTATCCTTCAAAGCCAGAATATTGACGTTGGAAACATAATTGGGCAAGAAAAAGAATAGCATTACGGACAGTGCTCCGCAAATGCACCTGATATATTTTCCGTCCTTGAAGAGGGACACGAAATCCTTCCTGAAAGCAAACAGGCTTGTTGCCAGCAGGGCGGCCAAAGCCACATACGAGGTCCAACGTGCATGAACAAACTGAGTAAGCAGATAGATGGAAGCCAGACTTATCTGAGCAATGTTCAGAACACGGGCACGTTTTCCGTTTCCCTTCCCGCGATAAAACGGGAAAATGTTTGAAGCAATGACAGCGAACAGGTAAACGATAATAGCGGATACCAGAATGCATTCGGTAATAACGGCTGGCACTGAAAAATTGATAGCCACAAGGGAAAGCAGGTGAAATTCTCTCAACAAGCCACAGAGGATCAATATGAAGGCTATTTTTCCGGTCCGTTTGTCCTTTCGGTTCAACGGCAGGTTGAATATGCTTTTACAATAGTCTTTGAAAGAAATCCGAGGTAATTTGCCTGATAAATTTACAATCGGAACTAACGTAAGGAGAGCCACCCATCCGGCCCAGGTAAGTCTTAATGCCCCATTATGGAAAGAAGACAGTTTGAACCCAAATAGAATTACCGCCAAACCTAAGAATATCAATATGATATCTACAAATGGCATTTTCTTTTTGCTTGTCGGCAAGCACAAGGGTAAAAGCAGGAAACCATAGAAAATCTTTAACAAATAACGAATTTCGAGCCACAATACAGATGATATGGTATCGAATCTCCCCTGAAATCTTCCTGAATACAACCGAAGATTGGCACTGAACAAATCAAATGTCTGCAATATCAGGAACAAGAGCACCAGGATAAAAACACCATAGGAGATTAGAGGGGATATTTTGGCCCGCCTGTCTTTAGCTTTACGTCTGCTCTCCATCGCCACATTGCACAGAATGTCGTGTGTAAACTCAATGCGCTCGGTTCCATTGATTATTTCTTTTCTTATGACGCGGGAAGATTCCAGAGCCTTGATGTCGGATTCCCTGACCAGGGAGTAATTAATATCCTCAACCGCGAGCTGGTTCCTGAATCCTCCGGATGTCAGCAGATGTTGCTCGAGGTATTTCCTTCCTCGTCTGGAAAGTTTGGATATGTTTTTCTCGTAAAAGCGTTTGATAATGTTTCCTCCTTCTGTTTCAATGATGTCGGATGTAATGACTCCGGCATTCTTGTCTGCCGCCAATTGATAAAGTTCGGAGCAGAACAGGGACAGGATGGATGTGTCGACAGACAGCATCGGAAGTTTCGACTTGTTTCCGACGCAATCTTTTCCACTTACTGCGGAAACAATCTTCAATGCGACATCTTCAGACACCAGACCATCTTGAGGTTTCATTATGACGTCCATAGCCTGAATGCCATTCATTTTCCGAAGTCCGATGCGGTTCCTGCGGAGGATGGGAAGATCGTAGCAGTAATCCTCCAATCTTGCAAGAAAATCCTCGCGAATCGAAAGCACCATTCTGAATCGCGGGCTTTCCGAAAAATCAAAGGAGATGTCGGATGCTTCCAATTGTGAAATCAGTCTTTCAGAAGGGACGCTTCCAAAAAGGGAGTCAATCTGTCGGAAGAAAGAAGATGTCTGCTCCTTTGATTCAGTCAGAGTGAATATCTCTTCAAACTGGTCAATGAAGAGTACGGGTACCAGTTTTCTGTTATCCCTGGACCAAAAAGTGGATGCGTGAAAGAAAATCCATAAGGCATCACTGGCATCCAGAGCCGGAATTTTTTCCGTATCCAGAGGACATTCATATTCTGTACCCGTGTACCCGAAAGCATTGATGCAAGCATTGATTATTTGTTGCGAATACGACCGTCCGCTGTGATCCAGCCTGATTGTGATTGGCAGGCAACCCTCCGAAGCCAATTTAGGGTTTAGCCCAGCATTGATTAAGGAGGTTTTTCCGGCGCCGGATACACCGTAGAGGACAGTGCAGTAATTGTCCTTTATGGAAGATCCTATTTCTTCTATTTCGCGTTCGCGTCCGAAGAAGCGGAATGAATCGCTGACCTTATACGATGACAGACCCAGCCATGGATTATTGTTTTTATCAATCATCACCCTCTTAATTTTCTAACGTGCAACTTGACTTTTTCCTCGAAATCAGGAGCATTGAAATCCTCGAAGTGTCTCGCCTTGAACTCTTCCGGCAAAAGTATCGAATCAATGTTCAAACCTGGATCAATCTGAATCGGGATGATATAATCCATATGCAGACGATATGGCAACTCATCCAGAGCCATACTCCACTCCTTTCTGAAATATCTTCGTTCTTCCTTGAGTGTTGTATGTGACAGAATAGGCACGAAGCGTTTGCAGTATGCTATACCTTTGGCTATCAGACGGTCATATTCGTCACCACCTTCAAGCTCCCGTTTGTCAAACCACACTGTTGCCCCCTTTTCTCTGAAAAGTTCGGCAATTGATTCAGCCGCATTGATATCTTCCCTTGCATAAGAAATGAATACGTCGATATCTGTGGAAGGCCCATCCCCTGCAGACTCATTTGCAAGGCCACAGTCTTTCGAATACGCTTCCAGTTTACGGCCAAGTTCTGCGACAAACTTGCCTGTATCGTGATAAGCCTGTGCCTGGACGTGAGAAATGAACCTCTTCAGATGAGGGTCTTCAGCAGAACTGTCCAATGTCACCAGTCCCTGTGTTTCCTCAATACGTGAAGGCACGATATTGAAGTTCTTGATGGAATGCCAGAAGAAACGGAAAAGCCAATCCGGATATTCACTTCCCAATACCAAAAGATATTTGTTGGACAGATATCTGCTTAACGTCTTGGGTCTTGTTTCAATATTGTGCCAGGAGTGCAAATAATCCAGGAAATCATCCTCGGTGGCCATAAAAGTGCGGGCGAGGTTGGAAGATTTCCCGAAAAGGTAAAACAAATACGGGCTTTCCCCATCCAGCGAATACAGGTCAATGTCAGGGCTCGAAGCCTTTTTATATATTCTTACCATATCCGGTTCAATGCCCAAAAGGCGGTCTATGCCGGGCAGATATGCCGTTGTCAGGATAAGCGGGAACATACAGGATTTCACCATATCGGATACTCCGTCATCACAACATATTACAGCATTCTTAAGTACCTGATTGATTTCAATGTAAATATTGGTGGGAGAACATTTCCTCCTGTTCAGATAGTTGTAGTCATCTATTCCGTCTTCTATTTCGGTCAGATCTTCCGCCATCCTTCCGTCGGGACAGAACTTGCAGGACAATTCCGCCAAAAGATATTCTTTGACAGAAACCCTGTTTTCACCATCTTTTATATAGAACACTTTCTCTCCCAATATCGGGACAACACGCCCTGCCCTTATTGCGTCTATCAAAAGGGACCAGTCTCTTTCTCCAAGATTTCCGGATTCAGTATTTTCCATCGTTAGTTCAACTGATCATTTTATTTTTATTCCAAACTCTTTCTTCAATATTTCTATTGCATCAGGTTATCCTTGTTCTGCTGATTTGCGATACCGGTAAATTGTCGAACTCAAAATTATTAAAATTATGTCTCAACGGCAAAAGTTCACGGGAGTTTTTTTTGTGAATTCGTCATCCCGCTCCCTCATTTTGAGGCGTTTCCATAATGCAGTGAGTTTTTTTCGGCCTCGGGTTGCATCGATGGCCGTTCTATGCACTTACCTTGAGAAATTAATCGGTTCAAAACATATTCTTGAAATTAAATTTTTATATTTGCCGGTTCAAACGGAGTAGGAAATTAAAAAAGCAGAGGCGATGGTTCAGATTTTTTACAAAGTAAATGGCCAGGTGGAGCTTTCCCAAACCACCGACATTCTGAAGACAATCTCCGTCAATGATGCGCTTTGGCTGGATCTTGACACCCCTACCGGAGAAGAAAAAAGAGCCGTGGAAATCTTTTTGAACACGACTCTGCAAAGCCGTGCACAGGCAGAAGAGATTGAAAGTTCCTCCCGTTATTACGAAACTATCGATTCCATATTCGTCAATACCAACTTTCTGATTCCAAGCGCAGAAAGTTACAATATGGAATCTGTATCCTTCATTCTCACGGGCCAGACCATAACATCCATAAGGCAGGTCCCCCTTCGCAGTTTCACCGATATCCAGCGGAGAATTCTCTCAAATATACGTCTCTACCCCTCAGGTTTCCATATACTCATAGGTATTCTGGAGAATCGTATCGACCTTGATGCAGATATGATAGAGTTGATGTCGAAGGAGATTGCCCAATACAGCCGAAGGGTGAGCTTGGGTGAGGATGTCAATGACGAACTCCTCTTGGACATCAATCAGTTGCAGGAAAACACGATGCTTGTCAGAGAAAACGTCGTGGACAAGCAGAGAATGATTTCCAGCATATTGAAAAGCGACAAGACTCCGGATGAGGTGAGCACAAAACTCAACATAATCCTCAAGGACGTCGCCTCCCTTATCAATCACACCAACTTCAGTTTCGAACGTCTGGAATATCTACAGAATACCGTTCTTGGTCTTATCAATCTGGAACAGAACAAGATAATGAAAGTATTCACTCTCGTTTCACTGTTGCTGATGCCTCCCACCCTGATTGCAAGCATCTACGGAATGAATGTCAGGCTGCCTCTGGCAGGCGGCAAGACTGACTTCATCATAGTCGTCAGCACAATGGTTCTCTGCGTAATCGCGGCGCTTGTCCTGTTCCGCAGGAAGAAAATGCTCTAAAGCCGCTCTTTCAGTATGTGCAGGCGCAACAGGTCCAATGCGCTGGAGGCAAATCTTTCGATATTTACGGCTCTTGTGGAACGGAACTGAACCTTCCTTGCAACCACTGCCACGGAACCGTCCTCACAGCGTCCGGCCGCGGCTGTCCAGGCCATCCCCACAGGTTTGTCAGGAGTGCCTCCTCCGGGGCCTGCAATGCCCGAAGTGGCAACGGAGTAATCCGTATCCAACTTCCTGAGTACACCTTCGGCCATCTGACGGACACACTGTTCGCTGACAGCACCGAATTTTGCGATAACATCCGGAGAGACTCCCAGGACGTCTGTCTTGACACTGTTCGAGTAAGATGTGACGGAGCCTTTATAATAATCGGAGCAGCCCGCTATGGATGTCATCAGTTCCGAGATTCTGCCGCCTGTGCAGGATTCCGCCGCAGCCATTGTTTTCCCCCGGGATCGGAGCAATTTGCCGATTTCTTCCTGAAGAGAGGTATCTCCGTACCCGTATATGGCATCCCCCAGCAGAGTTTTCAGCCCGCTTACCAACGGTGAGAAATCAGCCTGCCCACCGAACTGGGTCAGCCTGAGCCGCACGCCAAGAGTGGAATTGGGGAGATATGCAAGCTTCACGTTCTCCGGAAGGGACTCCTCCCAATCCTTTATCTTTTCTGCAAGAACCGATTCCGGAATACCGAAAGTATTTACCGTAAAATGTGTTATATTGTCCAATGAAAACCTTGTACGGATATCAGCCATAATTGCCGGAAGAAGCCCAAGCGCTTCAAAAGGCACTCCGGGAAGGGAATACAACGCAGAATTGCCGGAACGTCCCAATCCGTAAAAAGCCATACAGGGAGCTGTGCCCAATTCGTTGGGAATGACCACTGCCCTATCCGGGACAAGAGCCTGAGCCTTGTTGGAATCCAGCATAGGCATTCCTCTGGCTTCAAGGATACGACGGACTATATTCATCTGGACGTCGGATTCAACATAAAAAGAAGAACCGCTCAACTCTTTCAGTGCCTCCTTGGTGATATCATCCTTTGTGGGGCCCAATCCCCCGGTCACAATCACAATGTCCGTGATATCAAGGCAATGTGAAAGTTGTGTTATAATGTCACGGTGATTGTCGGAGATGGAGGTCATATACATAACCTTGACTCCGATTTCATTCAAAGCGCGGGAAATGTGTGACGAATTCGTATCAACAATCTGACCGATGAGTATCTCGTCACCGACCGTACATATCGAAGCTGTTGTCATTTCTTAATCAAAGTATTGAGAATCTTTCTAATACGAAGCAATCCACCGAGAGATTTCTGCGGCATATAAGCGATGAACGAGGCTCCCCTCTTAAGGAACATTGAAGCATCGTCCTCACCTGTCAACGCAGAAATTACGATTATAGGGACAATACCGCCCGCTATGGGATAGACCTCATCGAACAATATGTCCGCAACTTCAATGGCATCCACTCCGTTCTGGAGGGCATATCTGACAATGGGGCCAACCGCCTCCACGTCAATTTTACCGGATATCTTGACAGCCACCGGCTTGAAATCATCATTGTATTGTCTGATTGTCAAAACTCTGTCTATCACGCTCTGGTATCCGGTCCCTGAGACCGATATGGTCAGCGCATCGGCAAAATCATAAAGCAGAGAGCAGGAGCGGTCAATCTCCTTGAGACTGGAATCATCGTCCGAATATTGCCTACCGTTGAGATTGACGATTATATGGGCATTTCTGTCGGAACGCAACCGCAAGTTGCGGAGGATTTGATCAACCTTCTTTACAGGGCCCAATTCAATGAAAGATGGGCCAAAAGTGGACAATTCCCGGTAAAATTGCCCTTCCCTGTCAATCCCCGCACTTATGCCGACAGGATTCCTGTAGATGGAATCGCTGAACTCCCTTTCAAGAGACGGATGTCTGACAATCAGAAAAGGGCGCAGCGCTTTCCGTAGAAAAGGCAGATATTTCAATAGAAGCAGTGTCTGAATCATAGTTGACTCTCTAAGGATTGAACGGATGACGGTTTATAATGGATTTGCCGAGAGTCAGTTCATCGGCGTATTCCAGATCATCTCCAAAGCCCACACCTCTGGCTATTGCTGTAATCCGGACGGGCAAATCCTTGATTTGTTTATAGATATAGAAAGAGGTCGTCTCCCCTTCCATCGACGTGTTCAAGGCCATTACAACCTCCGAAACTTCCCCGCTCTTCAATCTTGCAATCAGTTCCGGAATATGCAGGTCAGAAGGACCTATCCCGTCAATCGGGGAGATAATACCGCCCAGGATATGATAAAGCCCCCTGTACTTCCCTGTATTCTCTATGCTCAGCACATCCCTGACACTTTCAACTACGCAGACAGTGGAATGATCCCTGGTTCTGTCATCACAGATGGGGCAGGTTGAATCATCGGATATCATAAAACATTTGCCACACACGTGAATGTCTGACTTCAACGCCCTGAATGCATCCGTAAAACGGGCGACATTCTCCTCCGGTTCATCAAGGATATGCAGAGCAAGCCGCAAGGCCGTCCTGCGTCCTATGCCGGGGAGAGAGGCAAACTGGTTCACAGCCTCTTCCAGAAGTTGGGATGAATAGGCTCCGCGATACATCGCTCAGACTCTCCTATGGAATCCGACAAGGCCGTCAATCGGCTCCTTCAAGATGATTCCCGGCCTCATACCCATCGATGAGACTGTTTCCAACAGGATGTCGGAATAATAATACGCAATGGAGCCCACGAAACTGACGTTGTAGAATTCTGTGTCGAAGCGGTGCAGATTACGTCTGAGGAAGGACTCAAAACCGCTCTTCAACAATTCAGTGACATAGCCCGTCTCCTTATGTTCGTATAGAAAAGGAGAGAATGAAGCCAGGAATCTCCCGGGAAGAGGTTCCCTATATACCTTGCTGACAATCGTAGCGTAATCCAGGCCGTATCTTTCTGAAAACTCCAGTTCAAGTTCCTGAGGAAGAACACCTTTGATATAGTCGGAAATAAGCCTTTTTCCGAAATATGCGCCTCCGGCTTCATCGCCTAGTATAAAACCGCCGGCCTTTGTCGAGACAGCAATCTTTTCACCGTCATAGAAGCAACTGTTGGATCCTGTACCGAGGATACAGGCTATTCCGGCTTTGTGGCCGAAAAGCGCTCGTGCAGATGCAAGCATATCCGATTCGGCATAAAGAGTGCAAAGCGGGAACACGGACTTGAAGCAGGAACGGAGTCTCTCCTTTGTCTTTTCATCGACAATGCCCGCTCCATAGAAAAATATATCACCGGCAAAAGCATCTCCCGCAACGGGCAGAATATCTTCTGTCAGTGTCTTTACCACAGATGCATCATCCGTAAAAACAGGATTGATGCCGGCCGTGGACACTGGCACGACCTCCCCGCTGTCCGGCACGATACGCCAGGAGACCTTTGTTGAACCGCTGTCAGCTACAATAAACATAGTCTGTCCTCCTATCAATCTAATTTTTTAATCCTGTAAACCTTGGGCCAATATTTACCTGTAAGATAGACAGCATCCTCGTCGGGGTTGTAGGCAATCCCGTTGAGAACGTCCGTGGTCGGCTTCCGTTCCGATTGCGGAAGCAGACCCTTGCAGTTTACAATGGAGTTGACCGCCCCGGTCTGAGGATCAATTCTTGCAATCATATCGGAGGTGTAGATGTTGGCCCAGATTTCTCCTTTGATATATTCCAGTTCGTTCAAATATTCGACCGGCTTGCCGTTCATGGTAACGCAAATGCGCTTCACTTCCATAAAGGTCTCCGGATTGAGGAATCTTATCTCCGAAGTGCCGTCACTCATTATAAGATAAGTACCGTCGGTGGTCAGCCCCCAGCCTTCCCCCTGATATCGGAAAGATCCGAGGTAGCGGAGGGTTTCAGGGTCATATACCAGACACTCCCGCTCCTGCCAGGTCAGGATGTACAACCTTCCGTTGAAGATGCAGGAGCCCTCTGCAAAATAACGGCTGTCAATGCTTATGCTCTGCAAAGCCTTTCCTGTGAGGAGGTCTGTCTTTCTGAATCCGGATTGTCTGTACTGCCCGGAAGATTCATACAGTTTCCCCTCGTGGAAGAAGAGCCCCTGTGTATATGACGAAACGTCGTGAGGGAAGGATTTTTCCACAGAAGCCTTGAAAGTCTTCACGCCCTTCCCTTGAGCCGACGCATCAGGGTACTGGCCGACGAAAAACGCCAGAAGCACAAGAAGCGACATATATGCTCTATTTTTCATCATAGATTTCAAAGATACCAAAAAAAAGCATATATTTGCGAAAAATAAGGTAAGACGTTCTATCGCGCCGACTTTGTCGGTGAGGAAAGTCCGGACAGCGCAGAGCACCTCCCTGTGGAAAGCACAGGTGGACGTAAGTTTTCGGAACGAGCGTAACAGAAAATAACCGCCGGGATTCCGGTAAGGGTGAAAATGTGAGGTAAGAGCTCACAACGTAGTGCGGTGACGCGGTACGGGTACGCGCCGGAGGGCTGCAAGGCCAAATATATCGGTTCATAAGGGTTGCTCGCCCGATGCCGAGGGGTAGGCTGCAACAGATAAATGATAGAAGCCCGCAAGGGTACAGAATTCGGCTTACAGGCTCACCTTATTGATTGAAAAGCCACTTTAGCTCAGTCGGTAGAGCAGCGCATTCGTAACGCGCAGGTCGCGAGTTCGAGCCTCGTGAGTGGCTCTAAAAAAGAGAAGGTTGACGGATTCGTCAACCTTCTCTTTTTGCGTAAACCTACTTTATTATTTCTTGAAGTAGTTAGCCACTTCTTCGGTAGGTACAAATTCTTCCTGGAACATATACGCTCCTGTACGGTCAGATTTGACCATCTTGATGCACTTTACAACGTTGCGGAGAGCTGACTTGTCTCCACTGAAGGTTGCAACCGCTTTCTTTGCCATAGTATAATAAAGTTAAGTTATTTGATTTCTTTGTGAACTGTGTATTTCTTCAGGAAAGGATTGTATTTCTTGAGCTCCATACGTTCACTGGTGTTCTTTTTGTTCTTGGTTGTGATATAGCGGGAAATCCCGGGGACTCCGCTTGCGCGCTGTTCGGTGCACTCCAATATTACCTGAACTCTGTTGCCTTTACCTTTTTTAGCCATAGTCGTAAAAATTAAACGATGTTAATCAAACCTAGCTCTTTTGATTTCTTGAGGGTCTCGGCAAGACCATTCTTGTAGATGATCTTCATACCCTTGCAAGAAACCTTCAGAGTAATGAACCTCTGCTCTTCCTCAGACCAGAATCTCTTGGTCTTCAGGTTGGGAGCGAACTCGCGTTTAGTGCGTCTTTTGGAGTGGGAAACGTTGTTTCCGATCACTCTTTTCTTTCCTGTAACTTGACAAACTCGTGCCATTGTATATTTACTTTTTATATTATTTCAAAAGGTGGCCGCAAATATGTTGATTTTTATTTAAAAAAACAAATTTCCGAGCCTGATTTATAGTATCTTCAGCAGTCTGTGCCATCTTATGTTCCGCGGGAATTTATAGTTGGAATCGGCCGACCACCAGATGACGGCGGGTCTCCCCACTATGTGATCCTCGGGAACAAATCCCCAGTAACGGGAATCGAGGGAATTGTGACGATTGTCCCCCATCATGAAGTAATAGTCCATTCTGAAGGTGTAGCTGGAAGAAGGTTTTCCATTGATAAGGAAAGTCCCGTCCGAGGCCACTTCAAAAGTGTTGCCTTCATATGTTTCTATTATTCTTCGGTAGAGTGGAAGATTACTGTCATTCAAATCCACCGTCATACCCTTTGCCGGAATCCAGAGAGGGCCGTAATTGTCCCGGGTCCAACCGGTGGCCACAAACGGGAAAAGCATCTCCTCCATATCGGAAAAGTTTTCTGCGGTCTCGATGTTCTCACTGACCGAGACAACGTTGGGGAGTTTCGACACCCTTTCCAACTGACTTTCCGTGAGTGGAAGAGCCGGATATCCCGGGAGGGAGGCGTTATACCATATTTCAGATATGTTTACACCCGTTTCCCTGAATATTACCGGATTGATAGCCGTTCCATCAGTGGTTACCCTGTAGGTATTCTGGATGCCCGCATAACTCTGCTGAATCTGTCCGTTGACATATACTTTACCGTCCACCACCTGCAAGGTGTCACCGGCTACGGCGACGCATCTCTTGACGTAGTGGTCTTTCTTGTCAACGGGGCGGACTTTCAAGGGACCGTAGTTCCTGATGGTGTTCTCGCGGCCGTTGATTCTGACGTGAGCATAATAGTCTTCAGTGGGAGCCTTTGTCAGTACCGTATCTCCGTTGGGGAATGAAAATACGACATAATCGTCGCGGTTCACTCTCCCCTTCCCTTTGATTCTGCGGTAATCATACTGCAGTGCGGTGGAATAACTCTCCTTCCCGGAGAAAGGAAGCGTGTTGTGAATAAACGGAACAGACAATGGTGTCTGGGGCATCTTGGGTCCGTAGGCCGTCTTGCTGACGAACAGATAATCGCCTGTCATCAAGGAACTTTCCATCGAGGATGAGGGAATCTTGAAGGACTGGAAGAAGAAGACGTTGATGAAGGAAACGACCACGACTGCAAAGACAATCGCGTCAACCCACCCGAGAATCACGTTCCTGGTGCGGTTGTTCTCCTTCCCGTTTCTGTAGAGCCAGGCCTTGAACTTCCGGGTTACCGCCATCTCATAGATGACAGGCAGACCAAGAAGCCACCACCAGTTTCCCATCCAGAGAATCCAGAGGAGGTAGAGCACGGCCCAGAATACGAAACGGACCTTCCTGTTCCTATATAGTTCCTTGAGGCTCAATTCCTGCGCAGGCTATTTTACGGAGTTTACGATGGCCTCGAATGCCTGGGGGTTGTTCATCGCAAGGTCAGCGAGGACTTTGCGGTTCAGGCCTACATTCTGTGCTGCAAGCTTGCCCATGAACTGAGAGTAGTTCAGACCGTGCTGACGCGCGGCGGCATTGATACGGGTGATCCAAAGTGCGCGGAAATTGCGTTTTTTGGTTTTACGGTCGCGGTATGCGTAAGTCAGACCTTTTTCATAGGTGTTTTTCGCAACGGTCCAGACATTCTTCCTTGAAAGGAAGTTACCGCGGGTTTCTTTCAGAATCTTCTTGCGACGTGCTCTAGAAGCTACGTGATTTACCGATCTTGGCATAAATTGATTTGTTTTTGGATATCAGCGCCCTGACTCGAAGGGACTTGCCGGCTGAATATCCGGGTTAGACATTGATTTTACTTTACCAGCAAAGCTTTTACTCTCTTGAGGTCAACCTTCTCAATCATAGCAACGTGAGTGAGGTTCCTCTTCTGCTTCTTGGTTTTCTTTGTGAGAATGTGGCTCTTGTAAGCGTGTTTTCTCTTCACTTTTCCAGAACCGGTGAGCGTGAAACGCTTCTTTGAACCGGAGTTGGTCTTCAATTTTGGCATAATAAAAATAAGTTATTGGTTAGAAAGTTATTTTTTCTTCAATGGTGCAATCATCATAAGCATCTTCTTGCCTTCAAGTTTGGGCAGCTGTTCCGCCTTTCCGAACTCTTCAAGTTCAAGAGCGAACCGCAGGAGCAGTTTTTCACCCTGATCGGAGAAGAGAATCGAACGGCCGCGGAAAAAGACGTATGCCTTTACCTTTGAACCTTCCTGGAGGAAACTCTTCGCATGGTTGAGTTTGAACTGGAAGTCGTGTTCATCGGTCTGAGGCCCAAAACGAATCTCCTTGATTATTACCTTGGAGGCGTTGGCCTTCTGTTCCTTGGCCTTCTTTTTCTGCTGGTAGAGAAACTTCTGATAATCGATTATCTTACATACTGGAGGATCGCTGTTGGGGGCAATCTCCACGAGGTCGAGCTCAAGTTCCTCAGCCATTCTGAGAGCTTGAGATAGCGGATATATACCCTGCTCGGGTACGTTGTCGCCCACCACTCTCACTTTTTGAGCGGTAATGCGGCTGTTGATACGCAATCCATCGTCCTTGTCCTTCCTGTTCTGAGGTAATCTCTGGTCGGGCAGTCGCGGGACCTGCGGTCTCGGTTTCGGTGGCCTGTAGTTGGTTGCTATTGCTGTGTCCTCCTAAAATTAAATTATTCCAATTCTTTTCTGACTTCCTTTCCAAGGAATTCGCCGAACTCTTCAACGGTCATAGTGCCGAGATTGTCACCGCCCTGCTTTCTAACTGAAACAGAACCTGATGACTCTTCCTTCTCGCCTACAACCAGAATGAACGGCGTGTGCTTGAGCTCGTTTTCACGGATTCTCTTGCCGATAGTCTCGTTCCGGTCGTCAACAAACGCGCGAATTTCGTAATTATTAAGCAATTCGCAAACTTTTTTTGCATAATCGTTGAATTTCTCACTGATTGGAAGGACTATCGTCTGTTCCGGAATCAGCCAGAGAGGCAATTTTCCCGCTGTGTGTTCGAGCAGTACTGCCACAAAACGTTCCATAGAGCCGAAGGGAGCCCTGTGAATCATCACAGGCCTGTGCCTCTTGTCATCGGAGCCTACATATTCGAGGTCGAAACGCTCGGGAAGGTTGTAATCCACCTGGATTGTGCCAAGCTGCCAGCTTCTTCCCAAAGCATCCTTAACCATAAAATCAAGTTTCGGACCGTAGAATGCGGCTTCACCGTATTCGACTACCGTGGGAAGGCCTTTCTCATTTGCGGCTTCCACAATGGCGGCCTCGGCCTTGGCCCAGTTCTCGTCGGAACCTATGTATTTGGTTTTGTTGTCAGGGTCGCGGAGCGAAACCTGTGCGGTATATTTGTCGAATTTCAAAGTCTTGAAAATGTAGAGCACGATATCTATCACCTTGCAGAACTCATCCTTGATCTGATCCTGGCGGCAGAAGAGATGGGCGTCATCCTGAGTGAAACTGCGGACTCGTGTCAGACCGTGGAGCTCCCCGCTCTGCTCATAGCGGTAGACAGTGCCGAACTCGGCGAGCCTAAGGGGCAGATCCCTGTATGAACGGGGCTTGGAACGGTAAATCTCACAATGGTGAGGGCAGTTCATAGGTTTGAGAAGATACTCCTCCCCTTCCTGAGGCGTGGTAATCGGGCGGAAAGAATCGGCGCCATACTTGGCCCAGTGTCCGGAAGTAACGTAGAGGTCCTTCATTCCGATATGCGGAGTGATGACCTGAACGTAGCCGTAACGTTTCTGCACCTTGCGCAGGAACTCCTCAAGGCGCATTCTCAAATCTGTCCCCTTGGGGAGCCAGAGAGGAAGGCCCATACCCACCTTCTGAGAGAAGGTGAAAAGTTCCATCTCCTTGCCTATTTTGCGGTGGTCGCGCTTCTTCGCCTCTTCGAGCATCACAAGGTATTCGTCAAGAAGACTCTTCTTGGGGAAAGTGATACCGTAGATACGGGTAAGCTGCTTGTTGTGCTCGTCCCCTCTCCAATATGCTCCGGCAATGGAGAGAAGTTTAACGGCCTTGATGACAGAAGTGTCCCTCAAGTGAGGTCCGCGGCAAAGATCCGTGAATGAGCCGTTGGTATAGAATGAAATGGTACCGTCCTGAAGGTCATTGATGAGTTCGCATTTGAATGTCTCACCCCTTTCGGAGAAAGTTTTGAGTGCCTCCGCTTTGGGGACATCCCTCCTTATGAACTGTTCCTTTGTACGGGCCAGTTCAAGCATCTTGTTTTCGATGGCTCTCAAATCAGACTCTACGAGTTGCTTTCCCTCGATGTCGATGTCGTAGTAAAAGCCGTTCTCGATTGCCGGCCCGATTCCGAACTTGACGTCCGGATAGAGAAGTTTTATGGCCTCCGCCATAAGATGTGAGGAAGAGTGCCAGAAAGTGGCCTTCCCTTCAGGGTCATCCCATTTATGGAGTTGAAGAGTGGAATCTGAAGTGATGGGACGGTCCAGATCGTAAATCTTGCCGTTGACCGATGAAGACAAAACATCGGCAGCCAGTCTGGGGCTGATGCTCTGCGCAATCTGAAAAGCTGTAATGCCATCCTGATATTCTTTTACAGCACCGTCGGGAAATGTGATTTTAATCATAATAGTGTTCTTTTATACCGGCATACAAAAGCCGGGTTGCAATAAGATGCAAATTTAACAATAAATTCATATCTTTGCACCTATAACCTAAAAATATGACCGTAAAAGGATGGAAAGGAACACTTTATGGGGAGAGGCCGGCATTGACGGCATTTTTCTGGCTCTGGTGACTATAGCCATCGTCACCGTAGAGACTTTCGTCGGTTCCGGAGCACTCAATATGGTACTCTGGATTGTGAAACTTGTGACGACAATATGGCTGCTCCGTTTCTTTATGCAAAGATACGGCGCGAACAACGAAGGCGCATCGACATTCAAGTTCGGATTTGCTACAAGTTTCTGTTCAGCAGTCCTGTGCGGAGTTTTTTATTTTGCGCTTTACCGGTTCATCTGCCCGGAGAAAATCACCGAGACTTTTGATTTGGTCATAGCGAATCTGTCATCGGCGGGGGCGATGACGGATGAGATCAGTGACTCCCTGCTGATGATTCAGGACAATTTCGCTCAGCTCAACTGCGTCGTCAATTTCCTCTGGTACACATTCCTCGGGCTGATATTCAGCGCTATCCTCTCAAAGAAATCCGGTAATTCCGGCGATATTTTCACAAAAGAAGAATTGAATGGAAACGACGAATAAGAAAGATCTGTCCATCGTAATCTCCCTCTTCAACGAAGAGGAATCCCTGCCTGAACTTGTCCGCTGGATAGATGAGACCCTTACCCCTCTGGGATATGTCTATGAAACGATTATGGTGGATGACGGAAGTACCGACGGCTCGTGGCTCAAAATAAAAGAGTTGTCGGCCATCTATCCCAACATCCGCGCTATCAGATTCCGCCGGAATTACGGCAAATCAGCGGCTCTTTACTGCGGATTCGAAGCCGCGCAGGGAGAGATAGTTGTGACGATGGATGCCGACCTGCAGGACAATCCCGGAGAGATTCCCGAAATGGTAAGGATGATACGGGAAGAAGGGTATGACCTTGTATCAGGTTGGAAGAAAAAACGTTACGACAATGTGGCTACGAAGAACATCCCCTCAAAACTCTACAATGCCACAGCAAGGAAAGTGACCGGGATCAAGCTGCACGACATGAACTGCGGACTCAAGGCATATCGCAGGGAAGTGGTCAAGAGCATAGAGGTCTATGGCGAGATGCACCGTTTCATCCCCTATCTTGCAAAGAATGCCGGATACTCAAGAATAGGTGAAAAAGTGGTTCTTCACCAGGCAAGAAAATACGGTAAGAGCAAATTCGGCCTTGAAAGATTTGTACACGGATTTCTCGACCTGCTTTCAATCTGGTTCCTGCAGAAATTCGGCAAGAAGCCGATGTATCTCTTCGGCGGAGGCGGAACGATTATGTTCCTCGCCGGAATAGTCATCACTATTTGGCTGATTGTCAAGAAACTCCTGGCCCAGGCACACGGGCATCTGTTCAGGAACGTCACTGACCAGCCCCTGTTCTATCTTGCCATTCTGGCGATCATACTGGGAGTGCAGTTCTTCCTTACGGGATTTGTGGCCGAACTGATATCCAGAAACAGCCAGGACCGTAACAAATACAATATCCGGGAAAGATTCTGAATCCCGGCATCTCACTCTGACAGCAGAGATGCCGCTTCCATAATTCCCTCACTCATTGTCGGGTGGGGGAAAATTGTTTCGGCAAGTTCGGTCGCGGTGACGTTGTGTCTGCACGCTATGACCATACCTCCTATCATCTCCGATGCATTGTCACCCACAATGTGGACACCGAGGATACGATCTGTCTCCTGGTCGGCAATCAACTTGACAAATCCGTCACGGGCACCTGCCGCGGTAGCCTTCCCCGATGCCGTGAACAGGAACTTTGAACAGCGGATTTTCAAGCCTTTCTCCACGGCCGCACGTTCAGTCAGACCGACGGAAGCCACCTCAGGGGTGATATAGGTACACGCCGGAATGAACCTGTAGTCAATCGGATTCACAGCCTTGCCCGCAATGGCCGAAACACAGGCCAAAGCTTCAGCCGAAGCGACGTGAGCCAGAGCAGGTGTGGGGACAACGTCCCCTATTGCATAAATTCCTTCAACATTGGTTCTGAAGTTTTCATCAACAGGGATTCTCCCCCTCTCCACCTTGACACCAAGTTCTTCCAGACCGAGATTCTCAGTATTGGGGCGAACACCCACTGCGGACAGGACAACTTCCGATTCTATAGTTTGCTCCCCTTTCGAGGTTTCGACTGTCAGGATACAGCCTTCATCGGAAGTATCTATTCTCTTCACGGCCGCGCCTGTCATCACCTTCATTCCGGCTTTGCGGAACTGACGGCTGACCTGAGCGCAGATGTCATCGTCCTCAAGAGGAAGCACCCTGTCAAGATATTCTATCAAAGTGACTTCCACACCGAGGGAACGGTAAAAGAAGGCCAGCTCCGAGCCGATGGCGCCTGAACCGATGACGGCCATACTCTTCGGCAGAGTTTCGGGAACCAGCGCGTCCCTGTAGGAAAGAATCCGCTTGCCGTCTATCGGTGCAAACGGGAGAGCCGCCGGATGGGAGCCGGTGGCAATGATGACATTGTCGTAATCCAGGACGGAAACTCCGTCAGGCCCGGAGACCTCAACCCGTTTATCAGGCAGAAGTCTTGCATTTCCCGGTACAAGAGTAACGTTGTTTTTCCTGAAAAGATATTCGATTCCCTTGCTCATAGTGGATGCGACACCACGGCTGCGTTCCACAATCTTACGGATATCAGGAGCGACATCCCCGGCAGAAAAGCCGAACTCTGCACCTCTTGACGCATAATGGATAGCCTGTGCACTCTTCAGCAGGGCTTTCGTTGGGATGCAGCCCCAATTGAGGCATACACCGCCAAGATTTTCACGTTCCACAACTGCAACGGACAATCCGCACTGTGCGGCCTTTACTGCGGCGACGTATCCACCAGGACCGGCACCAATTACAACAACATCGTATTTCATTTACAATTCAATTTAGAAGCTGTTTAATCCGTTACAAGTTGTCGCTTGAAGTTGGCGGATTGTCTGTCACTTGATAGGACCTAAGCACCCGCGCTTGATAGCGGGAGGGGCCCAGCGGCAGCTGGGAGGGATGAGCGAAGCGAAGGCCGATTCAAGGGACAGAAAGAAGCCAACTTCAAGGGACAACAGTCTTATCTTGGTGGAGTACAAATCTTTTCCGTGACAATTCTTGAACTTCTTGCCGCTTCCGCAAGGGCAGGGATCGTTCCTTCCAACCTTCTTTTCAATATGGACCGGAGCATTGGACCTGGGTTCCGAACTGTTGGTCAGAAGGTCGGAACGGCTCATCTGCATACGGCTCATATCGGAATGTTTCTCCTGTGCCTGGGATGCCACCTGTTCGGGCTGCTGGTCCTGTCTGAGGAAAATCTGAGCCCTGAGCAGGAATGCAATCACGTCGTTGCTGAGATTTTCAAGCATAGTGATGAACAGATTGAAACTCTCTCCTTTGTAGATCAGAATCGGATCCTTCTGTTCGTATGCGGCATTCTGCACGGACTGCTTCAGGTCGTCCATCTCGCGCAGATGCTCTTTCCAATAGTTGTCTATAATCCTGAGGGTGACGGCTTTCTGTACGGAGCGGACAATCTCTTTTCCTTTGCTCTCGTACGCCTTGCGCAAATCCACCAGAATGGTCTGAACAATCTTGCCGTCCGTTATGGGAAGAGCAAGATTCTGATAGAACATTCTCTTTGTCTCATATATTGCCTTCACAACAGGCCAGGCCTGCTCAACCAATATGTCCAGACGTCTCTGCTGAGCCTCCAGAATCTCCTTGAGCAACGCATCGGACAACTGGCTCTTGTTTGACTTTTCGTAGAAAGCCTCGTCGAACTGCGGATGGAAAGAGAGTTTCTTCATCAGAATGTCGCAGAATTCATCATACTCCATCCCCTTGTTGCCGTCCACGAACATCTCGCAATAATCGGAGGTCATATTCAGAACATCCACATCAATCCTTTCACCGGTAAGGGCACTGCGGCGCTTCGTATAGACAACCTCACGCTGGGAATTCATCACGTCATCATACTCGACCAGACGCTTTCTTATTCCGAAGTTGTTCTCCTCAACCTTGCGCTGAGCCCTTTCTATCGCACTGGACAGCATTGAAGCCTGGAGAGCCTCATTCTCGGCCATACCCATATTGTCCACGACTTTGGTAATGCGCTCGCTGCCGAAAAGTCTCATAAGGTCGTCTTCAAGGGAGACATAGAATATGGAGGAGCCGGGATCGCCCTGACGTCCGGAACGTCCTCGCAACTGACGGTCAACGCGGCGGCTGTCGTGCCTCTCCGTACCGATGATAGCAAGGCCGCCGGCATCACGGACGGCCTGCGTGAGTTTGATGTCAGTGCCTCGACCGGCCATATTGGTAGCGATTGTAACAGTCCCGGATTCGCCTGCGTGGGCAACGATTTCCGCTTCACGGGCGTGCTGTTTGGCATTGAGTACCTGATGCTGTATCCCACGGATTTTCAACATTCTGCTCAGGAGTTCGGAGATTTCGACGGAAGTCGTACCCACAAGGACCGGACGTCCCAATGCGATATACTCCTGAATCTTATTGATGACGGCGGCATATTTCGCCTTCTTGGTTTTGTAAATCAAATCCTCCTGGTCTTTCCTGCGCACAGGTTTGTTGGTGGGGATTGTCACCACGTCCAACTTGTATATGTCCCAGAACTCCCCTGCCTCGGTTTCCGCAGTACCGGTCATACCGGAAAGCTTGTGGTACATTCGGAAATAGTTCTGAAGAGTGATGGTGGCGAAGGTCTGCGTGGCCGCCTCCACCTTCACGTTCTCCTTGGCCTCGACCGCCTGATGAAGTCCGTCGCTCCAGCGCCTTCCCTCCATTATACGGCCGGTGCTCTCATCCACAATCTTCACTTTGTTGTCTATCACCACGTAGTCCACATCTCTGACGAACATTGCATAAGCCTTGAGGAGCTGGTCCACGGTGTGCATACGTTCCGCTTTCAGAGAATAATTGGCGTAAAGTTCCTCCTTCAGCGTGCGCTTCTCCTCATCGGTAGCATCGGATTGCTCTATCTTTGAAACCTCGTCACCCAGGCGCGGCATCAGGAAGAAGTCGGCATCGCCCACCGCCTTTGCCAGAACCTCATTACCCTTGTCAGTAAGTTCCACGGTACGCTGATGTTCATCGATGACGAAATAGAGATCATTGGTCACAACCCTCTGCTCGATATCCTTTTCGGTGAATGCCGCCTTGATTATCTTGGTGTCAGCCTCTTCGAGGATACGCTTGATTCCCGGCTCGCTCAGATATTTGATGAGGGGCTGGTATTTGGGGAGCCCCTTGTGGGCCTTGAGAAGTTTTATCTCCCCCTCATCCGTAATCTTGCCCTCGGCTATCAGTTTCTTTGCTTCGTTGAGAATCTGGTTGACAAGTGTCTTTTGGGCATTGTAGAGACGCTCCACGTAAGGCTTGAATTCTATAAAGGTTTCGTCCCCTGCCTTCTCGACCGGTCCGGAAATGATGAGAGGAGTACGGGCATCGTCAATCAGAACGGAGTCAACCTCATCCACGATTGCGAAATGGTGCTTCCTCTGGACAAGGTCGTCGGGATTGATGGCCATATTGTCGCGCAGGTAGTCGAAACCGAATTCATTGTTGGTTCCGAAAGTGATGTCGGCGCGATATGCTCTCTTTCTGGCCTCGGAATTGGGCTGGTGCTTGTCGATGCAGTCGACGCTCAGGCCGTGGAACATATAGAGAGGTCCCATCCACTCGGAGTCTCGTTTGGAGAGGTAGTCGTTCACGGTAACCACGTGCACACCTTTGCCGGCCAGGGCGTTGAGAAATACGGGGAGAGTGGCGACAAGAGTCTTTCCTTCACCGGTAGCCATCTCGGCAACACACCCTTCACGATTACGCTCACCCGGTTTCTTGGCGGGATGTTTACGGCTGCGGTTAAGCACTATGCCGCCTATGAGCTGGACATCGTAATGAACCATATCCCAGGTTATCATATTGCCGCCTGCCATCCAGCTGTGTTTCCAGATGGCGGTATCCCCGTCGATATTGACGAAATCGTGGTTGGCGCTCAGATCCCGATCAAAATCAGTGGCGCGGACCCTGATGGTCTCAGACTCCTTGAACCTGCGAGCCGTGGATTTCATTATTGCAAAAGCGTCGGGTAGAATAATGTCAAGTATCTCCTCGATCTTTTCATCGACTTTATTTGTCAGTTCATCGAGCTCTGTTGCCAGAGACTCCTTCTTCTTGACATCTATCTCAGGATCGGTGAGCTGCTCCCTGATGGATGCTATCTTGGTCTCCTCACCGGCAACATGAGCCTTGATTTTGTCGCGAAGAGATGTGGTCGCTTCACGAAGTTCATCATCTGACAGGCTGTCGATTCTTTTGTATGCAACGAGAATCTGATCGAGAATCGGAGTCAGTTTGTTCAAATCCCTGTCGGCTTTAGAGCCGAAAAGAGCTTTAAGTATATTTCCCATATCAAGATAAATTCAGTATAACTTGCGAATATAGCAATTATTATCCAATAATGGAACGGAAAGAGGGCGAAAACAGGAAAGGGCGATGACTCACTGTCACCGCCCTTATCTTTCCATCAACTGTACAAACAGTAAATTATGCCTGCTCAATGGCACCCATCGGGCAAACGCTTGCGCAAGTGCCGCAGTCAGCGCAAACTTCAGGATCAATTTTATAGATGTCGCCGGCTGAGATGGCTCCAACAGGGCATTCATCAATGCAGGTACCGCAAGCAGCGCAATTTTCAGTAATCTTGTAAGCCATAGTTCTGATTTTTTAAATTCAACAATACAAAAATATGAAATCCCCCCGATTAAACAAAATTTGATTGCTAAATTTGCACCGTGTCAGAATTAAAACCATACCTGGAAGCCGGAAGACTCGAAGCCGGTTGCGATGAAGCCGGGAGGGGGCCTCTTGCAGGGCCGGTATTCGCCGCCGCTGTGATACTGCCCCCTGATTTCAACCATCCCTGGCTTGATGACAGCAAGAAAATGACCAGACTCAGGAGAGAAGCATTGCGTCCCATCATCGAAAAGGAAGCTCTGGCCTGGGCTGTAGTCCCTGTCTGCGAAGAGGAGATTGACCGTATCAATATCCTGAATGCAAGCATTGCGGGAATGCAACGAGCTATCAGTCAGCTGAGTATCAGGCCGAACTTCCTGCTGATAGACGGAAACCGCTTCAAACCTTTCGATGCACTCCCCTATGCCACCGTCGTCCACGGAGACGCCACCTTCGCGTCGATTGCGGCGGCATCCGTCCTTGCAAAGACACACAGGGATGAAATGATGGTCAGACTATCGGAAGAATATCCTCAATACGGATGGGACAGGAATATGGGGTATCCCACTGAAGACCACATAGCGGCAATCAGGAAATACGGACTCACTCCCCATCATCGCCGCAGTTTTCATCCGAAACAATTGGAGCCGGTGCTTTTCTGAAGATAAGTTTGTCCCCCAGCAGGAAATTGAGCAGGCCGGTCACGCACATCGCCATCAGGTTGCACAACACAACGTGGACACCGGTAATTTCCTTGGCAAGGACCAAAAGGCCAAGCCTGAAGAAGAATACCCCCGTACAGGAGAGATTGTATGGGATATAGTGCCTGAAGAAAGACTTCTTGCCGCGGCAAGTGATACGGTCCCGCCAGATTACACTGTATGAACAGAGAAAATTGGTCAGTACCGCCGCCTCAAAGGAGATGACCGGCGAGATGATATTCTCCCCCAAATATGAACCGTCAAGAATAAAAGAGGCAAAAATCCACAGAACCGCAGTATCGACAAGGGTACCGAGGGCATTGGCTAAAATGAACTCCCCTATTCTCCTAATCGGAATCCTCATTTTTGACAGGAGGGTCTATTTTCGCAAAATGGCGAATATCTTTGAATATGGTCACAAGATAAAGGAAGAGAAGTATGACCGGTATTGCAAAGGATATCCAGACAAGAGACACGTGCCCTGTTATCGAGGGACCGATGAAAAAGAGGACGGTATTGATGATAATCAGCACAACCCTGAATTCTGTGGGGCCCAAGCCCATATATGAGAGATTGAACTCTCCTCTGAGATGCACGTTGATATATACGTTCAGCGTCAGTGCAAGGTAGATGATGTATGCCAGGACAGCCGCCCGCATGTCGAGAAAAGGTGACAGTCCCGCTCCGATGAACATCATCGCCTCGTTAAGGACATCGACCGTATGGTCAAGGTAATATCCGTAGATCGGTCTTTGTGTATTCCGCACACGGGCCACCGTTCCGTCGAGGGAATCGCCGAACCAATTTATGGCAAGCCCGAAACTGGAGAGCCAAAGCCAGGCGACGTTGTAATTAGAAAGATAATATCCCAGCGCCATTACGGCAGAACCGAAGACACCGACTGCGGTAAGAAAATCCGATGTAACCCACCTTGGGAGCTTTCGGGCTATGATGACCAGAACCTTCTTCTCCGCGGAAGAGAGAAGAGATGTCTGAATACGAGATGATTGCTTTATTTTTTCCATTCTATATGTCGATTTTCCGCGGTTATGCCAGCGAAAAGCATACCACTATTGCCGACTACCGGAAAGTTCCGGCAAATTTAAAATAAATTTCAGTTATGGACAATTATCTCGCGATATTGTCTAACTTCGCATGGTTATGCTTAACCTGCAGGACATAGGCCTTCTCGGACTTTTTATCGGAACTTTTCTGGCGGCGACGATTCTCCCGTTCAGTTCGGACGCCCTTTACATCGCCGTGCTGTTCGCCACAAAAAATCCCTGGGGGTGTCTGGCGGTCGGCACCCTGGGAAATTGGCTGGGCTCAGTAACGACATACTGGCTCGGGCGCTGTGCCAGCTGGGATTTTCTGGTCAGACATTTCAAAGTCAACAAAGAAACCTTGGAAAAACAGAAAATGAAAATCGACCGATACGGGGTATGGCTGGCGCTTATCTGTTGGGTACCAATTATCGGTGACGTAATTGCTGTTGCCTTAGGGTTTTACAGAACTCCCGCAATTGCCACGCATATTCTTCTGCTCATAGGCAAATTTGCCAGATTTCTCATCTGGACTTTTGCAATTTGGATTTTTTGATAAAGAATCGTAACTTTGTCGAAATTATATCCACGTAATAAATGGCAATCAAATCGGTCAAGATATCGGAAATTATTCCTCAGCGCAAGCCTTTCGTCTTCATTGACTCGCTTCTGCAATGCGACGACAGTTCCGCCGAGACTTCCTACCTCATAAAGGAGGATTCGATTTTCACCGAGAACGGCGAATTCCAGACACCGGGCCTCATCGAGAACATCGCCCAGTCCGCCGTAGCCAAGATAGGTTATGTGGCCAGATTCATAGAGAACGGGAAAGTGACCGTCGGCTACATCGGCAACGTGCATCATCTCAAGGTGAACCGGAATCCGGAAATCGGCGAGACCATTCACACCACCGTAATATTCGGAGAAAACATAGCCGGAATCCAACTTTGCGAAGCCGTTGTCCGTGTGGGCAACGAAATTATTGCGCAGTCCTCCATAAAGACAGCGCAGGATGAAACAATGCCTGTAGATGATTAAAGGAAACCTATACAAACTCTCCACTCTCTCATTTGACGGTGCCAAATACATCGCAGAAGTGGAACTGTTGCCGGAAAGCGAAATTTACAAGGCGCATTTCCCCTGCAAACCTATAACTCCCGGTGTCTGCCTCGTCCAGACAGCGGTTGAAATCGCATCGTTGATTGAAAAGAAAAACCTCAGGATGACAGAGGCCAAAGATATAAAGTTCCTATCGGTCATAAGCCCGTCCGAATACAGTTCCATCAGGTATGAACTGTCAAAGATGGACGAAGAAGGAAGATGGGTTGCCTGCATCTATGCCGGCGGCCAGTTATGTTCTAAAATGTCAATCAGATTATGCAACGCGTAGTAATAACAGGAATGGGCATTTATTCCTGCCTTGGAAAAACTCTCGAGGAAGTCAGAGACTCCCTGTATTACGGAAAATCAGGTATTGTTCTGGACCCGGTCCGCAAGGAGATGGGATTCCGCAGCGGCCTGACCGGTTACGTTGACAGCCCCGATCTCAAGAAAGAACTTCCCAGATCGCAGCGGGTGTATATGCCCGAACACGCTAAATATGCGTATTGCGCAACCAGAGACGCCCTTGCGGCGGCACACATAGACCAGGATTATCTCAACGCTCACGAAGTTGGAATTCTTTATGGAGGAGACAGCACTGCTGAATCCGTATATAATTCCGTCAGCACGATAGTCCAGAAAAAAGATACGATGCTTTGCGGTTCCGGAGCTATTTTCCAGTCAATGAACTCCACTGTCACGATGAACCTGAGCGTGATATTCAAGCTGAAAGGCATCAATATGACCATTTCCGCAGCCTGCGCGAGCGGCTCCCACGCCATCGGTCTGGGCGCTCTCCTGATTCAGAACGGCCTTCAGGAGATGGTTGTATGCGGTGGAGCCCAGGAAATCAATGCGGCAGCCACCGGGTCGTTCGACGGAATAGCGGCCTTCTCCATAAGGGAGGACGCTCCTGAAAAGGCCAGCCGTCCTTTCGACCGTGACCGCGACGGGCTTGTTCCCGGCGGAGGAGCCGCAACGGTAATACTTGAGAGTTATGAATCGGCTGTCCGCAGGGGCGCTCCCATCATTGCCGAAGTTCTCGGATATGGATTCTCAAGCAATGGAGACCACATTTCATCGCCCAACGTCGAAGGTCCGAGCCGTGCATTGGAAATGTCAATACGCAGGGCCGGCATCAGCATTTCCGACATAGGTTACATCAACGCTCACGCCACTTCCACTCACGTGGGTGACACCAACGAAGCGAAAGCGATATACAACGTGTTCGGCGACCAACGGACGGAAGTCACAAGCACCAAGAGCCAGACAGGACACGAAATGTGGATGGCGGGAGCCAGTGAAGTGATTTACTCGATTCTGATGATGAAGAACGACTTCATCGCCGCCAACCTCAATTTCGAAAACCCGGATGAAGATTCCGCAAAACTCCTGATTCCAGCAAAATGCATTGAAAAGAAGTTCGATACGTTCCTTTCAAATTCCTTCGGTTTCGGAGGCACAAATTCTTCACTCGTAATCAGAAGCCTCTAATATGGCCGCTAAGCGAGTCATAGTGATAGGTGCGGGTCTGGGAGGCCTGCAGTGTGGTTTTGTACTTGCAAAAAACGGCTATGAAGTAACCGTTCTGGAGCAGGGGCTTCAGATTGGGGGCTGTCTTCAGACATACCGCCGCGGAAATGCCGTGTTCGACACGGGGTTCCACTATGTGGGAGGCCTGGGCAACGGAGAATCCCTTGAATGGATCTTCAAATATTACGGGCTGGACACTCTTCCCTGGGTGAAACTTGACGATGATTGCGTTGACAGAATCCATATCGGAGAGGATAAGTTCCAACTTGCTTCCGGACACGGGAACTTCATTGAAAAACTCTCGTCGGACTTTCCCTCTGAGAAGGACGGACTCGTCAGATATGTATCCCGCCTGAAAGAGGTTGGAGACAACATCAAGGCAAACTTCGGGACCGGAGAGACAATGCCGCTGTTCGGTATGTCAGCATATGATTTCCTGTGCGACTGCATATCGGACCCGATCCTGAGGAAGGTTCTCAGCGGAGCCTCGCTGCGTCTCAAATATGACCGCGAAACCCTTCCCCTGTATATCTTTGCCCAGATCAACAACTCGTTCATCCAGAGCGGATGGCGCCTCAGAGGAGGTGGCAGCCTGATTGCGGAGAGGCTTTCCGGGGGAATCAAGGCCTTCGGAGGAAGGGTCATAACCCGTTCAAAGGTTGAACTCCTCAAGGAGACGGACGGCAGAATCACAGAAGCCGTTGACAGTAACGGCAACATCTATCAGGGGGACATTTTCATCTCCGACATTCATCCCGCCGCCACCTTGGAACTGATTCCTGAAGGCGGCAGTGTAAAGAAAGTATATCGCAGACGGATTGCATCGCTTCGCAACAGCAAGGGGGTATTCACGGTCAATGCCGTGATAAAACCGGGCGTTCTGCCCTACGTCAACAGCAACGTCTTTATCCATAGCGGGGATGCCGATGTATGGACAGACAAAGGCAGGAGCCTGATGATCAGTTATTCCGTGCCGGATGACGGCAAGTATGCCACCAATATCGACCTGCTTTCATACCTCGATTTCACAAAACTGGAAAAATGGAGCGAAGGCAAGCCTATGTGCCGCGGCGAAGAATATGAGGCCTTCAAGAGGGCTTACGCTGAGGATTGCATCGGATTCGCCGAAAAAGCCGTTCCAGGGCTTTCCGGTGCCATCGAGAGATATTATACCAGCACTTCCCTTACCTATCGGGACTACACGGCAACCCCCTGCGGCTCTGCCTTCGGGATAATGAAAGACTGGAAAAGTCCGCTCACAACCGTGCTCAGCCCGCGGACTCCCGTCGAAAATTTGCTTTTGACAGGACAAAACCTTAACTTGCACGGAGTTTTGGGTGTGTCGATGACCACTCTTTACACCTGCGCCCAGATGTTGGGACTGGACAAGATTAAAAAAGAATTCGGTATATGAAATATGCACTGGTGACAGGAGCAAGCCGCGGCATAGGTCGCGCTGTCAGCGTAAAGCTTGCTTCAAAGGGATTCAGCATCCTGATGAATTACACCTCCAACGACAAGGCTGCGGAAGAGGCCGCTCAGTTGGTGCGTCAGGCAGGTGGAGAGGCTGAACTTCTTAAGTTCGACGTCTCCGACGCAGCGGCAACTGCTGAGGCAATCAAGGTCTGGCAGGAGAATCACCCCGATGATTACATAGATGTCCTTGTCAACAATGCAGGAATCCGCCGCGACGCCCTTCTTTTCCTGATGGAGTACAAAGACTGGCGCCGGGTGCTTGACATCACTCTGGACGGATTCTATAACGTCACTACCGCAGTACTTCAGCCGATGCTCCGCCACAAACACGGCCGAATCATCAATATGGCTTCCCTCTCAGGCCTCAAGGGCCTGCCCGGGCAGACCAACTATTCCGCCGCAAAGGGCGCAATAATAGCCGCTACAAAGGCTCTTGCCCAGGAAATAGGCAAGAAAAAGGTCACTGTCAACGCGATTGCTCCCGGATTCGTGAAGACCGATATGGTCGAGGGTCTCGACGAGGCCGCGCTGAAGGCACAGATTCCGATGAACAGATTCGGAGAGCCCGAAGAAATCGCATCTCTTGTCGCGTTCCTTGCCTCCGACGAGGCCGCCTATATCACCGGCGAATGCATCTCCATCAACGGAGGTCTCTACACATAATGATTAAGGCTATCATTTTCGATATGGGAGGTGTCATCCTTGATTTGGATATGCCCCGTTGCATAAGAAATTTCAAGGAGAGAGCAGGGTTTTCGGACATAGAGACGTATCTCGACATCTATCACCAGAAGGGTTTCATAAGCGACTTGGAGGAAGGTCTGATAGACGAGAACGGGTTCTATGAGGAATGTCTTCGTCATTGCGCGAAGGGTACTACCGCAGAAGACATAAAGGCTTGCTTCAGTTCGCTAATTGCTGGAGCAAACCCTGGTATAATTCAGCAAATTATCTTACTATCAAAGGATTATCCATTGTATATTCTGAGCAATAACAACTCGGTATGTTTAAAGCACGAAATGGAAATTCTCGATAAACAAGGGGTGTCCGGCTGCTTCAGGGAGTTCTTTTTCTCCTTCGGGCTGAAGATGCTCAAACCCGGAAGGGAAATCTATGACGAGGTTGTCAGAAGAATCGGGGTACGCCCCGAAGAGATTCTCTTCATAGATGACTCAATTGCCAACGTGGAAGGCGCAAGAGCCGCCGGTCTCAACGCCGTGCTCTATAAAAAGGGCGTCAATGTTCTATCGGAACACTATCTCTCCCGTCCTGTCGTCCATTGATTCTACGATGGCGAGAGATTCCAGCCTGTAGCCCTTTTCCCGGATTTTATCTCCACCGTCCTGAAACCTTTTCTCGATGGCGATTCCGATGCCGGCAACCTCGGCACCAGCCTGGTTGACCAGATCCACGAGCCCATCAAGAGCCGAGCCGCTCGCCAGAAAATCATCCACAATCAAGACCTTCTCACCTTTGGAAAGATATTCTGCGGAGACGAAAATATTGTTCCAGCACTTGTGTGTAAAGGAATAGACCTTGGAACAGAGCTTGTCCCCGGTGACATTGACACTCTGAGCCTTCTTGGCGAACAGAAGCGGGACGCCGAAGTATAGCGCGACGGAACTGGCAATTGCAATTCCACTTGCTTCGATAGTGAGAATCTTGTCAACCCTGACGCCGTCAAACCGTCTCCTGAACTCCTCCCCCATCCATTTTAGAATTTCTACGTCAACCTGGTGGTTCAGAAAACCATCCACCTTGAGCACGTTCCCTTCGAGCACTCTGCCGTCCGAGATTATTATTTTTTCAAGCTTGTTCAAAACTCCTGATTATTAATAATTCTTGTGTTCAGTCGAGATATATTCCTCGAAAAGTTCCAGACATTCCGCCCTGTCGCATTCGACCATATAATCGCCCAGTTTCTCCCGGCCTCCGAAGATTCGGTCGAACTTCTCGTCACGAAACCCTATACGGTCATTGTCAGCGATGGTGCATCCGTAGTATATCTTACTGATATTAGCCCACATACAGGCACACAAACACATATGACAGGGCTCTCCTGTCGTGTATATCTCACAACCTGCCAGGTCAAATGTGTTCAGGTTATTGCAGGCTTCCCTTATGGCCGCAACCTCTCCGTGACAGGTAGGGTCATTGTTTGCCAGCACGCGGTTGTGTCCGCGTCCGACAATCCTGCCGTCCCTGACGACAACGGAACCGAAAGGGCCTCCGTGACCGTTCCGTATCCCCTCCCTTGCCTCCTCTATGGCAAGCCGCATAAATTCAACGTTCCCTTCCATAAATATTTTTGCTTTACAGAACCTCAAAGTCCCTGCTAACGTAGTTGTCAATGCTCTGGCAGCAGTTTTTGGAGAATTGTCCGGCTATGCAGACGATATCTTTCCAGACAGATTCCGGAATAGTGTCCAAATCCGCCCTGCCGATGTTCTTTGCAAGCAGCGCATAGAGGAATCCGGCGTTGAAATTATCCCCGGCACCAATCGTTGACACTGTTTCATATTTTTCCACAGGGAACGACATATGCCTGCCAGGGGTAAACACCTCCACCGGGCCGGCCCCTTGCGTGCAGATGAAATTGCGGCACAGCGACCTGATGTATCTGTCGTATATCTCCCCGGGATCCGCAGTTCCGAACAGATAGCCGAAATCCTCCGACGAACCGCGTACCACATCGCTCAGACGGCAATTCTCCTGGATATTCTCATAAGTATCGGAAAGATCGCTCAGGTGGCTCTTCCGGAAATTGACGTCATAGAAGAGGACAGCCCCGGCATTGCGGGCCTTTTCCAGAAGAGTCCGTGTATATTCGCGTATTTTCGGGTTGATTGCAAAGTACGAGCCGAAGAGCACCAGGTCATCCGCTCCGAAGCCGACGATTTCAACGGTATCTTCCTTCAGGGAGGCGCTTGCGTGGTCCTTGTAGAACTCATACTGCGCATTGTTGTCCTTGTCCAGAAATGCAAGGGAGATATGGGTCTGCGTCCCCGGATTGCGTGTGACGGCCAGGGAACTCACACCGTTGCCCTCCATAAACGAAGTGACTATGTCACCCACGTGGTCGGAACCGGTCTGTGTAACCATCATCACCTTGGTTTGAGGACGATATCGGGAAGTCATTCTTCCCAATGAAATCATCGCATTGAACGTCGACCCTCCCGGAATCGCCGCCGAGGGCCGGTCATCCTTGAAAATAATGTCCAGCACCGTCTCGCCTATACCGATAATCTTACGCATCTGAAGTTGTTTTGAAACTGAAAGATAAAAAATTTCGCAGGAAAAAGAGAAATTAATCAATATATTCAATTGGCGACTTTCAAATCAGCAGAAGGATGTTGACTCTTTGCGAAAATATTCTCAAATTTGCAAAAGGAATTATGGCGAACGATAATTACATAGAGGTTCATATTGAAGGTGGCAAGGGTGCTCAACTCCTGTCTGTTGATAATTATGATATTAAGGAGTTATGTTCATTTCTTCAGAACCTTGATGGGCTTCTTGCTGTAGGCGGAAAACGTTCTGAAGTGGTTCTAAAAGAGATTGTCGAAGGATCTGTGAGATTGAAGTTTATGACCACTCTTCAAGCTATGGCAATGTTTGCTGCTACATTATCTATTCTGGTTGGTAATGAATCATTAGATGGAGTGGAGCCATCCACAGCGAAGGCAGTTGAAGAAATACAGAAGGATTCGCGAATTAAAGGCTATTCATATAGCTTTTCAACCAGCAACTCTTCTGAGGAATTGCGGATAACGCCGACGTCCAATTTTAAAAGAAGTGAAACGTTGTGGGTAGAAGGAGAATTCTATTTTTATGGGGTTATTCATGATGCAGGTGGAAAGACTAGTGCCAATATCCATGTTGATACCAAAGAGTTCGGCACACTGAAAATCGACGCAAACAAGGACTATCTGAGAGACCAACCGAGAAATCTTCTCTATCATACATGTGGTATTCGCGCTAAAGGTCGTCAGAATATTACCACAAAAGAAATAGATAAGGATTCTTTAGAGTTGATATCTATAATTGACTTTTCGTCAAAATATGACGAAAAGTACATTGAGGATTTAATTGCCCAAGCAACTCCCATTTTAAGTGCTATTTCTGATAAACAAGAATGGCTGAACGAATTAAGAGGAAGGTAATGAAAGCACTGTTAGATACGAGTTTCTTTTTCAGATTATTGGATGCGAATGATCCCTTGCATGAAAATGCGATGGGATATTATGAGTATATGCTCAAGCACGATTTTGAGTTATATGTTTCTACAATTGCAATAGCTGAATTTTGCGTAAGAAATCCTTTGGAGCATCTCCCCCTTAAAAATGTAAGGGTATTGCCTTTTAATATCTTTCATGCTCAAGAGGCTGGCTATGTATATAGTTTGGTACGAGATGAAAAAGAGAAAAGAGGTGCTGAAAGATTAAAAAGGGAAGTTGTACAGAATGACTCCAAACAATTTGGACAAGCAGTCTATGAAACACTAGATTGGTATGTGTCATCAGATTCCGAAGCGTTAAAAGTCTATTCAATTTTTAAAAATGTTGTTCCCCACAACTTCCAGTATGTGGATATCACCAAGCCTTGTAGCGAATTTCTAGGCCAGTTGTTTTGATAAAACCTTAATTCCGCAACATTTTTCGTAAAAAATTATCAAACGGCCTGATAAACAAAGGCTTATCAGGCCTTGATAATGTCAGAAATTTCACCTAATTTAGTGATTGCATAAAATAAAAAAGTGTGATCACTGACATGGCAAAATTACAGACAAAATCCGACAACATCAACCCTTTCGGCGGTTTATTTTCAATTTTCAAGGCATTCGACAAGTCCGGCGTACGGAATGTCATCGACAGGACCCTCGGTCCCCGCGGCACCCTTCTCGCTTTCAGTCACGGCGACATCTTCGCCTCGCTGCTCGGATGCTACCTCACGGGAGGTGACTGCATCGAGGATGTTATGGACATCAAGCCCTTCTGGGACGTCCACGGCATCAGAATAGCAAGTTCGGATACGATAGAACGTGCCCTGCGCAAGCTCAGCGAGGAAAACACCAGTCACAGCAGCGAGTCAGGAAAGACATACAAGTTCAATGTCGCCTCCAGGATGAACTCTCTGATGCTCAGGTGACTGAAGGCCACGGGACAGCTCAACCCCGGTGACTGCATAGACCTTGACTTCGACCACCAGTTCATACCCGCCGGTAAGAAGGATGCCGAGTACTCGTACAAGAAAGCGTTCGGCTACTTTCCGGGAGTGGCATCGGTGGGAGGCCTTATAGTCGGCATCGAGAACCGGGACGGCAACACCAATGTCAAGTTCCATCAGAAGGACACGCTGGAGGGAATCTTCAACAGGCTGGAAAACGAGGCAAGGGTGCTCGTGCGCAACTTCAGGGCGGACTGCGGTTCGTTCTCCGAGGATATAATCACATACGTCAGTGAGCATTGCGAGCACTTCTACATCAGGGCGAACAACTGCGGATCCCGCAGGACCGAGTTCATGGAGCACGAAGACTGGACCGAAGTCGAGATACGCAACAGTGCGGACAAGGGGACCGGGCACATACACTGCGGTGTGACATCCTTCAAGTGGGGTTCGTTCCTTTCCGACAGGAATCTCAGGCTTGTGGTCCAGAGGACAAAGCTCAGCGATGAAGTCGCGGGAGAGGAGTCAAACAGTCTCTTCGGTACCGAATATGTGTACAGATGCATCCTGACCAACGACTGGGACAACTCCGAGAAGGCCATCATCGAGTACTACAACAAGCGCGGAGCCAGCGAACGTAACTTCGACTGCCAGAACAATGACTTCGGATGGGCGCACCTGCCGTTCTCATTCCTCAAGGAAAACACTGTGTTCCTGATTGCCACGGCCATACTGAAGAACTTCTACCTGTACTTCCTCGACATGCTCCGCGGACGCGCCGAAGGTATTGATTGCAGCACAAGGATAAAGCGCTTCGTGCGCAAGTTTGTCACCGTACCTGCAAAATGGACACGCTCAGCAAGGACGGATGTGCTCACGCTATACACCAAACGGCAAATCTACCTCAGCCTCTGTTGCTGA
>JAZUIV010000039.1:0-10225 GCA_045642485.1 Bacteroidales bacterium
AAATTTATAATAACAGATTTTTTGATGGATTTGTGCTTGAAATGAGGGAGCATACCGGTTGGTATGTGACCGAATTGAAAGTGCAAAGACGCGAAAAAGATGCATAAGAAATGAGAGTAATTAAATTTAAACAGCTTCTAAGATGATGGAAAACAAAATAAGGAAAAGTTTCCTTCCGGTGCTGATGATTGCCGTTGCGCTGTCCCTGAGTGACAGCACATTCGCGCAGCGTGTGGGCAGTTTCGACCACCTTCTCAACCAAATCGAGATGGAGGAGGACCTTTCCTTCGTGGCATCGGATCTTGCGGGCGGAAGGGAATCCGGTACGTCCGGCAAACAGGCTGTAGAGCAGTTTATTGTGCGCCGCTTCCGTAATCTGGGGCTCAAGCCGTACCACTGGTGCTATACGGAGAGCGTCCCGTATAACGATTCCATCGTCCTGAGGAATGTGGTGGGGTATCTTCCGGCAGTTGCGCCGAGCAACGAATATATCATTGTAGGCGCCCATTACGACCACGTCGGCACACTCTCCGGCCGCATTTATCCGGGAGCGGATGACAATGCTTCCGGGGTTTCCGCCCTTTTGGGCCTTGCCAAACTCTTCACCACCCTGAAGGCGGAGGGGAAGGCTCCCCGGAAAAATATAATCTTTGTGGCCTTTGACGGGAAGGAACTCAGTATGAGCGGGAGCGAACATTTCGTGAAGAATCTCGACATCCCCCGCGAAGGTGTCGTCTGCGCAGTGAACATCGATATGCTCGGGACCGACCTGGTGCCTGTCGGCGTTGACCGCAACTATATCATCGCCTTGGGGGAGAATACCTTAAAGGAAAAATACCGTGGATATCTCCGGTATCTCACCCGCAACGTGAAATACAGGATGGACCTGGACCTCACTTTCTACGGAAGCCGCAACTTCACGGACATCGTTTACAAGACCGGGGACCAGTATCCCTTTGCTAAGGCCGGATTCCCGGCCATACTCTTCACCTCGGCCTTCCACGACCACACCTACAAACCGACAGACACAGAAGAAATCATAAATTTTCCATTGCTTCGCAGGCGGACATTGGTGATATTCAATTTCCTCCTCAGGCTGTGTGAATGAATCCAGCATATATGAAAGCGAATTTTTCAATTGAGTACCACACCGTGTGGGGGGAGAGCCTCGCACTTGTCATTGATGACAGGAAATATTCTATGAACTGGAATGCCGGAGATATCTGGACCGTCTCCGTCAAGACTTCCGCCAAGGCTCTGAAGGACTATGGCTATATTGTTGTAAAGGACGGCCTTACAGTGAGATATGAGTGGAGAAACCACTCTTTCGACGGCCCTGCGGGGAAGGAGGAGACGGATATCACTGACAGGTGGATTGACTGTCCCATCCCGGGATGCCCCTTCATCCGTGAGCATCAGGCTCCCGAGTTTGACAGGCCCGGATTCCGCGGGGCTGGAACGGCTGTTCCCGTGTTCTCCCTGCGTACTGAGGATGACTTCGGAATCGGAGAATTCCGCGACCTCTATCCCCTCGTGGATTGGGCCGTACTTACCGGCCAGTGCGTCATCCAGCTCCTCCCTGTCACAGATACAACCCGTCACGGCGGCTGGGAGGATTCATATCCCTACAGCCCGGTCTCCAGTTTCGCTCTCCATCCCCTTTACGTCAATCTTCAAGGGCTTGGAGTGAAGGCTACTCCCGCTTTCAAAAAACTCAGGGCGGAACTGAACGCTCTCCCGGAACTCGACTATCCACGTGTCTTCAAGGAGAAGATGGCCCTTGTCCGCAAGGCTTTCAAGCAGTCCGGCGCTCAGGATGTCGGCACAGCCGCATTCAGAAAGTTCTGCAAGGATAACGGTCCGGTCTGGCTTGACGAATATGCGGCTTTTTGCGCGCGCAGGGACGGAGACACGGAAGAGTTCTGGAAATGGCTCCAGTGGCATCTCGACCGTCAGCTCTCTGAGGTCGTGGATTATGCGAGAAAGAAAAATGTCCACTTCAAGGGGGATCTCCCCATCGGAGTCAGTTCGGACAGCGCCGATGCCTACTGGCATCCCGAATTGTTCAACCTGGATTCAAGTGCGGGAGCACCGCCTGATTTCTTCTCCGAATTGGGGCAGTTCTGGGGCTTCCCCACATACAACTGGGCCGCTATGGCCAAAGATGACTACGCCTGGTGGAAGGCCCGTCTCCGCCATATGGCACGCTATTTCGACGCCTTCCGTATCGACCATATTCTCGGTTTCTTCCGTATCTGGGAGATTCCTGTAGAGTCCGGATTCGGCCTCGACGGCCATTTCAATCCGGCATTGCCTTATTCCCGGGCCGAGATAGAATCGATGGACCTCCCGATAGAGGGTCTCTTCCACGAGGATCCCCGCAACGAGGGGTGTTTCCAGCCACTGATAAAACCTGACACCTCGCGTCTGGAACACTGGCAGAAGGAGAAATTCAACGCCCTTCACACGGACTTCTTCTATCACCGCAATGACGAATTCTGGCGCAGGAACGCAATGAAGAAATTGCCTGAACTTCTCCGCGCAACAGGTATGCTCGCCTGCGGGGAAGATCTCGGTATGGTGCCGGACTGCGTCAATGACGTGATGGCCGACCAGAGAATCCTCTCTCTCGAGATGTCCACAATGGAGAAGGGGAGGCCCTGGCCATATCTCTCCGTATGCGCAACTTCTTCTCACGATATGGAGACTGTCCGTATGCGTTACGCGTTGGAGAACGGCGGTTCCGATATGGACGTGGAGAAGGTGGGGGATCTGCTGAACGTCCACCTGAATTCCGCCTCGATGCTCGCCATTTTCCCCATCCAGGATTACGTTGCCCTTGATGCAGGGCTTCGCCGGAGCGACTTTATGAATGAGAGAATCAATCAGCCTGCTGATTCCCACCATCACTGGCGCTACCGCATCCATTTCGACCTGAAGACTCTGCTCGGCGCCGATGACCTGAACGGCACAATCCGCAGGATGCTCTCCGATTCCGAAAGAATTGCACGATGAACTTCCAATGTTTATTATGAAAAAAATCACTCTTATCGCCGCACTTGCCGCATCCCTGTTCCTTGTAAACGGATGCGGAGTATTGAGTAATGTGAATTGGGATTACGGTCAGTTGGAGAAGGCTGCCGTATCGGCCCTTACCGCAGCCTCGATTACTGACGCGCAGGTCATTGCCCTGAGTCAGAAATCTGTATCTCAGATGGATGCCGCCACCCCTATTGCGGAGGCGTCCTATCAGAAACGCCTTGACAGGCTCCTTTCAGGAGTGGGAAACATTGAGGGGCTCAGGATCAACTACAAAGTATACAAGACATCGGAAATCAATGCTTTTGCCTGCGGTGACGGCTCCATAAGGGTATATAGCGGGCTTATGGACATTATGGACGATGCGGAGCTGATGGCAATCATAGGCCACGAATGCGGGCACGTTGTCCATCAGGACTCCAAGAAGGCGATGAAGGCGGCATATCTTGCAGCCGCGGCCAGAAACGTTGTGAGTGCAACGGGAGGGACGGTGGCTTCCATCTCCAAATCTGCGATAGGGGACATCACGGAAACTTTTGTCAATTCACAGTTCTCACAGAAGCAGGAATTTGCGGCTGACGATTACGGATACAAGTTCTCCACGGAACACGGCTACAGCCCTTACAGTATGTCCAAAGCACTGGAAAAACTGGTGCAATTGTCCGGCGGTGCCAAGGCCCCGCTTGTGCAGCGGATGTTTTCCTCTCACCCGGACAGCGCCAAGCGCGCCCAGCGGATGAAGGAAAAAGCTGATGCCGCGCAGCAGGCTGAATAAAAGAAAAATCCCCGCATCAAAACGATGCGGGGATTTTTGTTGATTATTCTGTAAACTTTTGATTCACATTACATAGCCTGAGCGACTGCAACTGCGACTGCCACTGTTGCGCCGACCATAGGGTTGTTGCCCATTCCGAGGAAGCCCATCATCTCCACGTGTGCGGGAACTGATGAAGAACCTGCAAACTGAGCGTCGCTGTGCATACGGCCCATAGTGTCGGTCATACCGTAGGAAGCGGGGCCGGCGGCCATATTGTCGGGGTGGAGTGTACGGCCTGTACCTCCGCCTGATGCAACTGAGAAGTACTTCTTGCCCTCAAGCTGGCACTCTTTCTTGTAGGTGCCGGCAACGGGGTGCTGGAAACGGGTGGGGTTGGTGGAGTTTCCGGTGATGGAAACGTCAACGCCTTCCATATGCATAATGGCTACACCTTCGCGTACGTCATCGGAACCGTAGCAGCGGACACCGCCACGGACACCCTCTGAGTATTTGGTCTCGGAGATGATGTTGACCTTGCCAGTGAAGTAGTCGAATTCGGTCTGTACGTATGTGAAACCGTTGATGCGGCTGATGATTTTGGCTGCATCCTTTCCAAGTCCGTTGAGAATCACCCGGAGGGGCTTCTGGCGTACTTTGTTGGCCATCTCTGCAATCTTGATGGCGCCTTCGGCGGCGGCGTATGATTCGTGACCGGCGAGGAATGCGAAGCAGGAAGTCTCCTCGCGGAGAAGCCTTGCCGCAAGATTGCCGTGTCCCAGTCCGACCTTGCGGTCGTCAGCCACGGAGCCGGGGATACAGAAAGCCTGAAGGCCTTCGCCGATTGCCTCGGCGGCGTCAGCCGCACTCTTCACACCTTTCTTGATGGCGATGGCGGCACCGACTACATAGGCCCACTTTGCGTTTTCAAAGCAGATTTTCTGTGTCTCTTCGCACATTTTGTAAGGATCTATGCCCTTTTCATCGCAGATGGCCTTGGCCTCATCGATGCTCTTGATACCGTATTTTGCGAGAGCTGCATTGATCTGATCAATACGACGCTCATAACTTTCAAAAAGTGCCATAGTCTCTTACTCTTTTCTAGGATCTATATATTTGACTGCATCGTTGAAACGGCCGTAGGTGCCTTTGGCTTTCTCGATTGCCTCAGGGCCGGTGGCTCCGCCCTTGAGAGCGTCCATAAGTTTGCCCAGGTTGACGAATTCGTAGCCGATGACCTCATTGTTGCTGTCAAGAGCCATCTTGGTGCAGTAACCTTCAGTCATTTCGAGATAACGGGAACCTTTGGCCTTTGTGCCGTACATTGTGCCGACCTGGCTGCGGAGGTTCTTTCCGAGGTCTTCAAGGCTTCCGCCGATTGCGAGACCGCCTTCTGAGAATGCTGACTGTGTGCGTCCGTAAACAATCTGAAGGAAGAGTTCGCGCATCGCAGTGTTGATGGCGTCGCATACAAGGTCGGTGTTCAGGGCCTCAAGGAGGGTTTTGCCGGGAAGAATCTCAGATGCCATAGCGGCAGAGTGAGTCATACCGGAGCAACCGAGAGTCTCGACCAGAGCCTCTTCGATGATGCCGTCCTTAACGTTGAGGGTCAGTTTGCAGCAACCCTGCTGGGGAGCGCACCAGCCGATTCCGTGAGTGAGACCGGAAATATCCTTTATCTCTTTGGCGTGCACCCATTTGCCTTCTTCAGGTATGGGCGCGTTGGCGTGATTGGCGCCTTTTGCCACGCAGCACATCTGCTGCACTTCTTTTGTGTAGATCATAGTGTGAATTAAAAAATAGAAATCGGGAGCGGAATACGAGTCTCGAACTCGCGACCTTCGGCTTGGGAAGCCAACGCTCTACCAACTGAGCTAATTCCGCTTTTGGTTCTGCAAATATAGAAATTTTTTATTAAATTTGTATGTTTTGAACAATCAAATAACAGAGATATGATAGACATCAACACCTTGAAGGAAAATTTCCGCAAATATTTTCCGGGTCAGGAGCCCCGCATTTTCGTTGCTCCGGGCCGAATCAACATCATCGGCGAACATACTGACTACAACGGAGGCTTCGTGCTGCCCGCGGCCGTGGATAAGGCCATCTCCATTGCTATCTGCCCCAACGGGACCGACAAGGTGCATCTGGTGGCTGTCGACAGGGACTTTGAAAAAGTTGACTTCCTGATCGGGGGAGAGCAGCCGGCCGAACAGTGGGCTTCCTATTTCTTCGGAGTTGTCGAGGAGATGCGTGCCCGCGGAGGAAAGCCCGGAGGTTTCAATGCCGTGTTCGGAGGCGATGTCCCCTTCGGAGCCGGAATGTCTTCTTCCGCGGCTCTTGAATCAGCGGTCGGAACAGCTCTCAACACCCTCTTCAATCTTGGCTTCGACAAGGAGATGCTTGCTAAGATCGGCCAGATGACAGAGCATCATTACATTGGCGTCAGATGTGGCATAATGGACCAGTTCGCCTCCATTTTCGGCAAGGCCGGGCACGTGGTGAAACTCGACTGCCGCAGCCTCGAATATGAACTGGTGCCTTTCAATCCCGAGGGAATCAGGGTTGTGCTTATCGACACAATGGTCAAGCACGTGCTTGCATCGTCCCAGTACAATGTCCGCCGCGAGCAGTGCGAGGCCGGCGTTGCCGTAATCTCCAAATACAAACAGGGCGTGAGCCTTCTGCGCGACGTGACAATCGAAAATCTTGAGGAGCACAAGGACGAACTCGACCCCGTCTCTTTCCGTCGCTGCGCTTTTGTAATCAATGAGAACAAACGTCTTGCGGCTGCCTGCGAGGCTATGGCCCGTAACGACTTCGAAGAGGTCGGACGCCAGATATATGCTGCTCACGAAGGGTTGAGCAAGGAGTATGAGGTCAGTTGCGAGGAGCTTGACTTCATCGTCGATATCGCCAAGACCCACCCTGGCGTTTACGGTGCACGTATGATGGGCGGCGGTTTCGGAGGCTGTGTCATCGCCCTTGTCAAGGAAAATGAGGCGGATGCCTATATTGCTGACGTCAAGGCACGCTACATTGACAAATTCAACAAGGATCCCCGCGTCATAGAGGTGACCATTTCAGACGGTGCCCGCGAGATAAAATAAACCTCAGTGGGTTTCGTCCGCTTCATAGCAGGACGGCTTTCTTCTCCCGAAGGGGAAACCGGCCGTCAGAGCAGGACAGGCAACATTCTGGCGTGGCTTTCTGTCTGCCTGAGCGTTGCCGTGATGATTGTGGCGCTGACCGTAGTTTCGGGGTTCAAGTCCCTGATTCGCGGTCGCGCCACAGGTTTTATGGGTTCGGTGATGCTCGTGCAGCCGGGGCAGAACCCCATTAATGAGCACTATCCGTTCAACGGCAATCTTTCCTACAGGGATGATCTCCTCTCTTTGAAAGGGGTCCGGTCCGTTGACGGGGTGGCTTACACTTCGGGGCTGCTGAAGACCGATTCCGAGATAGAAGGTCTGATGTTCAAGGGGGTGGATTCCCTCTACAACCTATCCTTTCTTGCCGAGGCTCTGGTTGAAGGCTCTCTTCCGGATTATTCCGGGAAGATATCGGGAGATATATTGATTTCGCGGAGCACGGCTTCCGCAATGGGCTACAAGGTGGGTGATGCCGCGGTGGTCTATTTCATAGGGGAGCAGGTCAGAGCCCGAAAGTTCCGGATTTGCGGCATATTCGAAGTGGGAATGGATGAAATCGATTCCCGTTTCGCTTTGGCGGATATCCGGCAGGCGAGGAGAATCAACGGATGGGGGGCTTCGGACGTTTCTTCTCTTGAGGTTCATTCCGACGGAAGCCTCTCTGTCGAGGCTCTTTCGTCTGCGGTATCGGAGATGGAGTTCAGGTGTTCTGGAGACGATGACGCGCCGCTTTTCGTCACAAACGTGAAGGAGTACTACGGGGGAATCTTTGACTGGCTCAACCTTCTGGATCTCAATGTGCTGATGATAATGACACTGATGATTGCGGTGGCGGGGTTCAATATGATTTCCGCCGTCCTGATAATACTTTTCGAGAACATCCCGACAATCGGCCTTCTCAAGGCATTGGGGATGACATCGGCCCAGGTGGGGAAGGTGTTTATGCTGCGCGCCGGCCGGATTGTGGGTAAAGGTATGCTTTGGGGCAATATCCTGGGGCTTGCCTTGTGCCTGACCCAGAAATACACAGGGCTGATAAAACTGGACAAGGCCAGTTATTTTGTCGACAGGGTTCCCATTGATTTTCCTGTCGGCCAGCTGATTCTGCTGAATGTTGCGGCCGCGGCACTGATTATGCTCTTTGTCTCGGCGTCCACCCTCTTCATTTCGAAGGTGAGTCCGGACAGGACGTTGCGTATGGAATAACGGATTCTGACAATCAATCATTAAATATATGAAAGGAATAGTACTTGCCGGAGGCAGTGGGACGCGCCTCTATCCGATCACAAAGGGAGTGAGCAAACAACTTCTGCCTATTTATGACAAACCGATGGTGTATTATCCTATGAGCGTGTTGATGCTTGCGGGAATCAGGGACATACTTCTCATCTCAACTCCGGATGACCTTCCGGCCTTCCGCCGTCTGCTTGGTGACGGCAGTGATTTCGGAGTAAATCTTTCCTATGCGGAGCAGCCGAGTCCGGACGGGCTTGCGCAGGCTTTCCTGATAGGGAAGGAGTTCATTGGAGACGACTGCGCCTGCCTTGTACTGGGAGACAATATCTTCTATGGAAGCGGATTCTCCGGGATGCTTCGTGCCGCTGTGGAAGATGCCCGGAAAAATGCGAAGGCCACCGTGTTCGGCTATTGGGTCAGCGACCCCCAGAGGTACGGAGTGGCCGAATTCGATGCTGAAGGGAAATGCTTGAGCATCGAGGAGAAGCCGCAGCACCCGAAATCCAACTATGCGGTTGTCGGCCTCTATTTCTATCCGAACAAGGTAGTGGAGGTGGCCGGTTCCATCAAGCCTTCGGCACGGGGAGAACTGGAAATCACGTCGGTGAACCAGCGATTCCTCGAGGACGGTGAACTTAAAGTCCAGACCCTCGGACGTGGTTTCGCCTGGCTTGACACCGGCACCCACGACAGTTTGAGCGAAGCATCGACCTTCGTCGAGGTGATTGAGAAGCGGCAAGGACTGAAGATAGCCTGTCTGGAAGCCATCGCCTTCAAAAACGGTTGGATATCAGCAGAGAGGCTGAAGGCTGTCGCCGCCCCGATGTCCAGGAACCAGTACGGTCAATATCTGCTGGGGCTGGTGAAATAAGTGCGGGGAACCTTTGAGGCATCATTTGCGAAAGCAAAAAGTACTATGAGAGCTATATCCTTGGCGTTACAGGCGGCATGGCAGATATGTCGCTCGATGATATCAATGCAATAATCGATGACGTTCGCAATGGCCGCTAAGTTTTATGCCGTCCTGGATACCAATGTCCTGGTGTCTGCAATGTACACCGGCAATCCCTCGGCTGCTACACGATGTTACCGGTAACACTAGGCATTTCCCAAAGGAACCAATCGTGGTGACGCCTGCTCAGATGCTGGAAATCATACACAACGTTCAGGAAGACGAAGAATAACGATTCCCGAAATACTGAGAACTACAAAATCACCCGTCTGCGAGGATGAAATTGAACTTGATTTTCGAATTTTGTTGTACCTTTGTGGAAATGTGGAATAAGGCAGATACGATTATGAAAGGTTTCAAATTTGTCCATCGCGGGCATCGTCCGGCGGAAGAACCCGTTTCCACCGAATGTTTTGGGTACGGTATTGCGAAGAAGGTCAACGCTTTCCACAGAAGTTTCCCCGGATACGAGCCGACTCCGCTCCTGAACTTGAAATCCCTCGCCGGAGCATTGGGAGTTAAAAGCTTTAACGTTAAGGATGAAAGCAAAAGGTTCGGGCTGAATGCATTCAAAGTACTCGGCGGAAGTTATGCCATAGGCAACTATATCGCCCACAAACTCGGCCTGGATATCTTAGAACTTGATTTCGAAAGGATGACAGGCAGTGATATCCGCAATAATCTTGGGGAAGTGACATTCGTGACTGCAACTGACGGTAACCACGGGAGAGGTGTAGCCTGGACTGCAAATCGTCTGAAGCAGAAATGTGTCGTGTATATGCCGAAGGGGTCTTCGCCCGAGAGGCTCAACAACATCAGGGAACTTGGTGCCGATGCTTCAATCACCGATTTCAATTATGACGATGCGGTCCGCCTTGCGAATAAAGGTGTGGCGGAAAACGGATGGGTACTCATCCAGGATACGGCCTGGGACGGATATGAGGATATTCCCCGCTGGATTATGCAGGGATATACCACAATGGGGTACGAGATTATAAATCAACTCGATGGAGAAATCCCCACTCACATCTTCCTCCAGGCAGGCGTCGGCGCGATGGCGGGCGCAATGGCAGGCTTCTTTTCCGATTATTA
>JAZUIV010000040.1:0-3322 GCA_045642485.1 Bacteroidales bacterium
CATGAAGAACGCTCAACGGGGCCTGCTGCCCCGGCCGCTAAGGCTAACCCCGCGAAGTTTTTCATGAGTTTATAGATGAAAAGCTACCAAAATTTTGGTTACTTTTAAAAGCCAAACAAAAGTCAAACCAAAATATCAGTAGCTATGAGCACACAAAGTAAAGAATTATCCTTCGAAGGACAAAACATTTACATCGGAATTGATGTCCATTTGAAGAGCTGGTCGGTGACATTGATGTCAGAGACCGTGCAATTGAAAAAGTTCAGCCAGAGTCCGGATCCGGATGCGTTGTATGCACATTTGGTGAAGAACTATCCGAAAGCGGAGTACTACTCCGTATATGAGGCAGGGTTCTGCGGGTTCTGGATACACTACAGGTTCATCGAACTGGGGATACACAATATTGTTGTGAACCCTGCCGATGTCCCGACAACAGTCGGCGAGAAACTGAGGAAGACGGATGCAGTAGACAGCGGCAAACTAGCCAGAAGTCTGCGGGCCGGAGAGCTCAAAGGGATATATGTCCCGGAAAGTGAATCGCTGGAGATACGTTCTTTGATAAGATTGAGAGACTCGATTACGAAAGACCAGACGCGGCAGAAGAATCGTATCAAGTCACACCTGCGCTGTCTCGGGATAGAGATACCGGCGGAGTATATGAGACCCGGTGCTTGCTGGAACAAGCGCTTCGTGCTGTGGTTGAAGTCAGTGGAAGCGAACACGCAGTATGGGAAGCAGACACTTGACTTCCTGATTACGCAGTACGAGGCATTGAGAAGCCAGCGGCTTGAGATGATAAGAGCGCTCAGGGCATTGTCCAGAACGGAGGAGTTTGAAAAGCCACTTGAACTTCTTATGAGTGTTCCTGGCATCGGCCAGTTGACAGGGATGGCTCTACTGTCTGAGATTGATGACATCAAGCGGTTCAATGGCGCAGACCGCCTTGCTGCCTATATTGGGATGATACCTATGTGCCATTCAAGCGGAGAACACGAAGGCGTAGGAGACATTACGCTCCGCAAGAACGGCAAACTCAGAAGTGTTCTGATTGAAGCTGCCTGGACCGCTGTGAGGCAAGACCCCGCGATGACTCAAGCCTATAGCGAATACTGCAAGAGAATGATGCCGAGCAAGGCCATTATCAAGATTGCAAGGAAGCTCGTGAACCGCATCTACTTCGTAATGAAACGCAACCAGCCATATGTTAATTGCGTGGTTGCATAGAAAGATATCCTATCTGGTAAACAGATTTTCCAAGGGAAGAATACTTATAACATCCTGCGGCTTTGAAGTCCGCTTGTAGAAGTCTGTACTTCCCACCTTTGTAAACTAATGCAGATACTTGTGGCGCTTGTTAACTGGGTGTCCACTTTGGAAAGTCTGTTTACCGAGGATTTTATCGAGTCTCTGTATCACGACCATCTTAGATGGCCGGTATAGGAACGCGTACTGCAATCAAGCGACAAGGGAACTTGTTATTGAGATAAAATATTGAATATAAATTATATAGAAGTTAAACCATAATTTATGGATCCATTTTATTTGGATTTTAACTGGAAAGGATGTTATAGCTTACGTTTCGTTTAGCGTCTTCGAACTAAGTTTGCCCGCATTGAAAAGATTGACTTCGGCCCATGAATTGTCCGTCCGTCAGCAAATTTATTGAATAACAGCCTAATAACCTTCTGACTTTGCGGTGCTGCACTTTACAAATGCCGGAACTAAATAACTACAAATAACCGAACAAAACTATTCTAAATGACCGAATGCGGTTATTTTTGTATATATTTGCATGGCATAGAAAATTGTACTTTCGCAGAGTATGTATAAAAATAGAATTGCAGATGGTTTGTTGGCCAGAAAGATTGCTGGGAAAGGGGCTGTTCTGATAGAAGGGCCGAAGTGGTGTGGAAAGACTACAACTGCCACACAACAGGCAAAAAGTCTGCTGGACCTTGGTGACAGCAAAGTATTGAAGAACAGCAGGACAATGTTTGAGATTGATCCATATGTTCTTCTGGACGGAGAAACACCAAGGCTGATTGACGAATGGCAGACTATCCCTGAACTATGGGATACGATTCGCAGTGCTGTTGACAAAAGAGGCGAACCGACCCAATTTATTCTTACCGGGTCAACGGTAACGCCGGAGGCGGAAGAAACGGTTCATAGCGGCACCGGCAGAATAGGACGGCTAAGAATGCGCACAATGAGCCTATATGAGTCTGGTGAATCATCCGGATCAGTAAGCATTGAAGACCTTTTCAATGGCGGGAAGATCAGTCCACGGCGGAATGTTTTGTCAATAGAGGACATAGCATTTCTGGCATGTCGTGGTGGCTGGCCCGCTGCAACCATGATGGAAGGTGAGATAGCACTGGACCAGGCCATCGGCTATTATGATTCCGTTGTAGACTATGATATCAAAAGAGTTGATGGCGTAAGACGCGATTCTCAAAGGGCACGCAGGCTTCTTCGGTCGTTCGCCAGGAATATTGCCGGGCAGGTGTCATACGCAACCTACAAAGCTGACATGGCAAGCAATGACTCCGACACTTTGGATGAAGATACTGTAGCGGACTATATCAAAGCCCTGAAGAAATTGTATGTTGTAGAAGACCTTGAAGCCTGGAACCCGAATTTGAGGAGCAAGGCTGCAATCCGTACAAGCGATACCAGACATCTGGTTGATCCAAGCATTGCCACTGCAGCCTTGGGCATAGGGCCGAAGGACTTGATAAACGATCTGGAAACATTCGGATTGATATTCGAGAACATGGCTGTGCGGGATCTTCGGGTATATGCGGAAGCTTTATCCGGGAAACTCTACCATTACCGTGATAATACGGGATTGGAGTGCGACGCCGTGCTACACAGAAGGAATGGCACATATGGTCTTGTCGAGGTTAAACTGGGAGGAAAAAAGAAGATAGAGGAAGGTGTGACAAGCCTTATGGCATTGGTGGATAAGATTGATACAACAAAGATGTTCAAGCCTTCATTCATGATGGTGTTGACCGCTGTGGGCGATTATGCGTACACCCGGCCGGATGGAATCCACGTAGTTCCAATAGGTTGTTTGAAGAATTGATCTGACTTTCATCTCATTGGCAAGCCCTTCCGAGAACTTCCATGTTTGTGTAATAATTGTTACCTTCACACCGATAACTTGCAATTTGCAAACTGATTAATCATAGTAGAATGATTATCCATACTTACGGAAATAAAGATAAACCAAGTTTGCTCTTGCTTCCCGGGCTAGGAGTTTCGTATGAATTATTTTTCCCTTTGATTGACCTTCTTAGGGAGAAGTATTATATAT
>JAZUIV010000041.1:0-2727 GCA_045642485.1 Bacteroidales bacterium
TTAATTTTGCAATTCCTCCAAATTCAGCTTCCTACGGCCTGTTGGAGGAATTTTTTTCTCCACATCAAAGATACAAAATTTCTATTGCATTATCAATCAATTTATTAGGAAATTCTCAGCATTTCCAGACAGTCCCTAATTAATCTTTAAAGCACTGAGTTATGAAAAAGACAATATTATCCATAGCAGTCATAGCAGCCGCAATCTTTGCTGCATCCTGCCAGAAAGAGAATCCTCTGGAGAATAACGCATCTGAAGGTGCTTCCGTATTCACCCCTCCCACTACCACTACGGGCACAGCCAAGGCAACAATCGATGGCAAACAAGTTGATGTGAACTGGGTACAGCTCTGGGCAGACGGACCTAAGTTCGCCGACCGTAATGTAGGAGCATCCAGTGCTACAGATGTAGGTAGTAGGATGACATTTATGGAGGCTAAGAAGACAGGTTCCGACTATGTTTGGGGAGCCAACTGGTGTACTCCGAGCAAGGACCAGATGGACGAGTTGCGGAAAGCAGCCGCAAGTAAAGGCAGTGAAAAAGTTAACTGTGAAATTGTAAGAGAGGGTAATGTTGAAACTGGTAACATCATTGGTTTCAAATTTACGGGTAAAGAAACTGGCTACACCGGCAACTCAGTGTTTTTCCCTGCCGAGGTTGGCAATAGCGGCCTCGGCGTCGCGGAATACTGGTCAGCTACGGACGCCCATGGTATCGAGGCGTGGTACATGGACCTGGACTACTTCAACGGCCGTTGGTACAGCGATTGGAAATCGTACTATCAGGACCACGGTTGCCCTGTGCGTCCTGTGCTCACGAATATACATCCTTGAACCAAAAAGCATCTTTCTCCGTGAGGCTCCAGCGCATCCTCAAGATGCGCCCAAGCCTCACGAGGGAAGGTGGTACAAATTAAAGAGATGGCAAAATTTACCGACATCATAAAGAAGGAGAGCGAGCGAATCGAGCTTGTCGATTTTTTGAAAATCTACCTTCATGCAGAAGGTAAGTTTCTTCATGCCTATGATGTCAGTGCGCGGCTCTATAGCTGTCATGGCTCCAGCGCACCCCCAAGATGCGCCCAACTTGACGCAATATCCATAAATCCACGTGCTGCCTCACCCATGGCAGCACGTGGTGTATAGGGAGGTGTTAGGGCCATACACACACATCGTTCACCGCCACAAACCACCTCCTTCTTCATCCCCCCGCATACTCGAACACCACATCCTCCACCGCAACCCTCTTGTTGCATTCCGTCGTGCTCCACTGCCAGGCAATCTTCTTAATAAGATCGTCCGCCTCACCACCCATCATGCTGAACCTTGTCACCCCATAGTCATCATCCGCCGCAATATGCGAACACCTGCTGTCTATCACAACCGTCCATCCGTTCATCATGAAATACTTCCCGTCCAGATACGACGCATCCCCGTTCATCCACGGATCATACTCTTCAAATCTCTCTTCTGCCATATCAAGCACTCTTAATAAGTTTCATATTCCTGTTCACTATCTCCATTATGAGTGAACAGGGGACAGGTTCCGTTCACCATTTTTTTCTGAAAGCAATGACCTCTTTTCATTTATTTTTCAGATAAATCAATATCTTTGTGACACAATAATAACCTGTTGCATATAATCACATTGGGTGGCGGCAAATCGTTAGAGTTACGTATTGTCCGGGACACCTTTTTGATATGCAACGCAATGAAATATTTACATCTATGCCAAGAAAAGCTAGAAAAACATCGCAGAGCGGTATATACCATGTCATGCTGAGAGGGGTTAACCGTCAGCGTATCTTCGAAACCGAGAGCGATTATCTGCAGATGCAGGAAATATTAGCCGGGCTACACGTCAAATGTGACGATACCGGGCACGTCATCACCGACAAATGCTGCAAAATATTTGCTTATTGTTTGATGGGCAATCATTTACATCTTCTTGTCAAGGAGGTCGATATAACGATTGGTGACATCATCAAGTCGTTGGCATCGCACTACGTGTTCTATTTCAATCGATGTCATTGCCGTGTCGGGCATCTCTTTCAGGAACGGTTCAAGAGCGAGCCGGTTGAAAGTCCGGTATATTTCATCGCCCTGCTGCGATACATTCATCTGAATCCGGTGAAAGCCGGAATTGTTCGGAAGGCCGATGACTACAGATGGTCGTCGTGGCACGAATTTCTCAATCCAACCGCAAACAATATATGTGATGTCGGCTTTGCCCTTTCGGCTGTTACGCTTGACGAATTACAGGCGATGATGGAGTATGCAACATCTTCGGAATACGTTTTTCTGGATGTTGACGAGGATGAAATCAGTGTCAGGACAATGCTGCCGGATTCATTAGTTCGTGAAAGACTATTGGCAGCAGCCGGGTGCGGTTCAATGGCCGAATTTCATAACCTTCCTTTCAATGAGCGCAAAGCCGCCTGCCTCAGAATTCGCGAACTCGGGGCGGGTGTACGACAATTGGCTAGGATGACAGGACTGTGTCTGGCAACTATTTCCGGGAAATGAACGGAACCTGTCCCCTGTTCCCAGCGGCCTCCTATGGTAGGCCAAATCCACTGTTCATGGAAAAATGAACGGAACCTGTCCCCTGTTCAAAAAATTCGTTTTATCTTTGCACCCGGTTATTGGTTCCTCGAGGGGTTGGCACCCCAAGGGATAATTTGGAATACGGTGTGAATCCGTAACAGTACCTGCTGCTGTAAGTCCC
>JAZUIV010000042.1:0-58028 GCA_045642485.1 Bacteroidales bacterium
TAACACAAAAATCGGCAATCAGATGCAGAATCTATATTGCCGAAATGTGCGGAATGTTAAATTTCCGAAAATTGTTGCAGAAAAATTTGCTTTTTTACAGTGTATTGATTATTCCAGTTCACTCCGTTTAGGTATTCCTGCCATTGCACCCATACGTTGGACTGCGATTCCGCAGGCGCGTGTTGCAAATTTTGCCGCTTCAAGCAGAGATTTGCCCTCTGACAATGCCACACATACAGCTCCGCTGAAAGTATCACCGGCACCTGTCGTGTCAAGTGCTTTGGTTTTTATTACCGGTACCAATATCGGCTCTTTCCCGTATTCACAAACAAGCGAACCATTTGAACCTAAAGTGATAATTATGTCTTTTACGCCTCTGTTCCTAAGAATCGCCACTGTTTCTTTCAATTCATCCGGATCTGAGGTGACAGGGCGTCCGGTTATGCACGCAGCTTCTGTTTCGTTTGGTGTCATCAATGACACGTTGGGATAAATTTCGTTCGGAAGATCACAGGCCGGAGCCGGATTCAGCAACACATAGACGCCTGCTTTGTGTGCGATTTCCACAGCTCTCATAACCGCTTTCAGCGGTATTTCCAATTGTACTACCAGAAATTTCGCGGATTTGATGATGTCCGCAACCGAATCGATGTCTTCTACGGTAATGTCACCATTCGCCCCCGGAGTCATTGTGATGCAATTCTCACCTTTTTCATCCACCAGAATCATTGCGACTCCTGAATAAGTTTCGGAATACAGGATATGGCTGGTGTCCATTCCTTCTTCTTTATATTTCTTTTCAATCAGTTCGCCATTGACATCGTGTCCGAGTTTTGTGATGAAACAAACGTTTCCTCCCAAACGCTGGGCGGCAACTGCCTGATTGGCTCCTTTGCCTCCTGGGCCCATTACAAAAAGTTTTCCCAAAACGGTTTGTCCCGGCAATGGTAACAGGGAACTTTTGGCAGTCATATCCATTGTGGCGCTGCCGATTACTACAATATCAGCCTTATTCATATTTTTGAAATTTTTAATTACCTGATATAACTATCATTCCAAGTCCGGCTACAAAGATGGCAAACATCAGTGCCAGTAAGCAATATACTTTTGATTTTGCTCCTTTAAACTCTTTCCAGACGAATACGCCCCAGATTGTGGCGACAAGTGGAGATCCCTGTCCTAATGCATACGAAATCGCTGCTCCGGCCATACCGGATGCGATGTAGCTGAATGCGGTTCCAAGACACCATATCGCTCCACCTAGCATTCCCACCGCGTGCGTGCCGATTGCACCTTTAAAGTATTGTTTATATGTTACAGCTTCGCCCACGAAAGGACGTTTCATCAATATTGTATTGAATATAATATTTGAGATGAAAACTCCTACTGAGAAGAATACGATGGCTGTGTACGGGGTTACTTTTCCAGCTGCGGGAGATGCGAAATTGTCAAGATCCATAGCTGCGGCAACAAATCTGTAGAAGAATGAGAGCGCAACTCCGGCCGCTACTGCAATCAGAAGGCCTTTTGTTGATCCACCTCTTTTTTCTTTCCCTTGGTTCATTTTTGAGGCAACAGCATTGAATATGATTGCAACAACTATCAGTCCGACCCCCAGAAACAGCAACAGCGGGTTTCCTTTGGGAGCACCGATGTAATTGATGATTGTTCCCAATACAAGGCTTAAGCCGACACCTAGAGGGAATGCTACTGCCATACCGGCGATAGAGGTTGCCGCGCTCAGCAGGATATTTCCTAAATTGAAGACCGCGCCTCCTATCATTACGCTGACCAGTGCCGCTTCGTCCGCCTGTAGAAAATCTTGAATGAACGGGCGTCCTTTTTCACCTATGCTGCCCATTGTAAATGCTAAAATCAGGGAAAACAGTAACATTCCTATTACATAATCCCAATAGTAGAGTTCATACCTCCAACTTTTAGCTGCAAGTTTTTGAGTGTTCGCAAAAGACCCCCAGCAGGTCATAGTGATTACGCAGAATATAACTGCTACTACATAACTCTCTACGATAAACATTGTTATTATTGTTTAGAATTTATTTTAAGAAACTGTTTGGGTATATTTTTTCAAATATAATGTTTTTTGAAATGCAAAAGCGTACGTTGTGTTCATATGTATGGACGGATGGATTAAAATGACAATAAAAAAAAGGACCCGGTTCTCCCTCTCCCCGGAGGCGGCCTGTGCAGGTTCCACCTGCCTACCCCCAGATACGGTTGATAGGGTTAAAAACTTTACATCCATTTCTTCGCACAAACCCTTGAATACAGAATCCAACCTTCACCCTTCAGTGACAAGGTGCATTCTTAATCTCATTTCCAACCTGAGATTGCAATGTGGAGATATTTCCGTGAAAGAAAAAACACTAAATTTGGCTATATGAAAAAAAAGACAGCAATCCTCACCGCAATGCTTGCGGCAATCTCCCCTATCATTTTCGCCCAGAACCCGATATCCCCTGAAGGAGTCTTCATCCCCGACCCTTCCGCACGAGTAAGTCCTGACGGGACTTTGCTGATATACGGCTCACTTGACATAAAAGACGGGGAATACTGCTCCGACCGCTATCATCTTCTTTCCACAAGAGACCTTGTCCACTGGACTCTTACGGAAGACATATTCCGGAACGAAGAGACTCTATATGCTCCGGATATGTATTATTCCGACGGCAGATATCACTTGTATTACGACTGTCCGGGAGGAACTGAATGGGTGGCGACAGCCGACAGTCCCGCCGGCCCCTTCACGAAAAAAACCAGAATAGAGGGCCCGGAACAGATAGACCCCTGCATCTTCGTCGATGACGACGGACAGGCATATTATTTCTGGGGGCAGTTTTCAGCCAAGGGGGCCAGGATGAATCCGGATTTCAGGACGATTGATCGCTCCTCCATAACAGACAGCCTGGTTACCGAAGAAGAACACAGTTTCCACGAGGGAAGTTTTGTCTTCAAACGCGGGGGCTACTACTACTTCACATACGCTTCCGTCAAGAGGCGCAATATGCCCACCTGCCTCTCCTACGCAATGTCCACTTCCCCCTTGGGACCCTATGAATACAAGGGTGAGATTATTGACAATGCCGGCTGCGACCCCGGGGTATGGAACAACCACGGAAGTGTTGTGGAGTTCGGCGGGAAATGGTATGTTCTCTACCACAGGTCCACTCACGGCGACAGGTTTATGAGGAAGGCCTGCATCGAGCCGATAACCTTCCGGGAAGACGGCACAATCGTGGAGGCGGAGATGACCTCGCAGGGAGCCTCCTCCCCTCTTGACGCATATTCCCGCACGGATGCTTTCAGGGCTTGTCTGCTTCACGGAAACACCCGGATCAGACTGGCGGAGGAAGGTGGCTGCAACGAGATTCTATCCGGTCTGCGGGGCGGGGACTGGGCTGCGTTCAAATACCTTGACTTCGGAGAGAAAAGCCCCTCTTCCGTGACTATCCGTATCAGACCCCAGAAAGGCGGCAGGCTCGGTATCGCGACCGACCAGGTCTATCAAGGTGATTTCGTTTCAGTGGATATCCCCGGAGGCGACGGGTCTAAATGGATTGAACTCTCCGCACGGATTGAAGATGACATCACAGGTAAAAGGGCTCTCTTCCTCCACTTCTACGGTGATGACGGTGACCTTTTTGACATCGACTGGATAAGATTTGACAAATAGTCAGTGTATGGATTGCTATCGAGATGGGAGCCAACAGACAGGTGCCATTTCGAATTGTCCGAAAATCGGAGGTTTCAGGGTTTGTTCAGCAGAACAGGGATGTCCCAGTAAGAGTCAGGCCCGGCACTGCCGGGATAACGGTCATTGTCCGTACAACCTAAAAAAATTGGATAATGATTCAGAATAAGTTAAATTCGATAGACAAAACTATTATAGCAGATTCTTATGTTTATCAATATGCTAACCGGAAAACGTATTGTCATTATATTGATTTCGCTCTGCCTGACTGTTTCCTGCGGGCAAAATGATTCTGTTTCGAGATCATTCGAGATGAGATGGTTCACCTCGGATATCAATGCCGACGGCGAAACAGACTTCCTTGGTGAGACGGAATGGTTAAATACAGACCAGCGTATTATGGCCTTGCGCGATTATGCCGGTTTCGCCTCCGATTTCTGGGGGAACCCGGACTTGAACCTTCCCGTCGTGACTGACAATGATATCGCCACAGCTCTCGGTAATATAAGACCTCAACCGCTCACCCATATTCGCAGGACTATTCCGCTTAACACGTGGAAAGCCAAAGGAGAAACCAAGACTATGTCTGCAGTGGTCCGGGACTGCTTTCCACTTGACAGCGTAAACTGGCGGTTCAGACTACACGCGACGATATCAGGACCTATGAAGTTTTTCTTTAAAGATGAGAATGGAAATGATGCGTTCAGTGCCGACGTTTCAGGTCCTGAAGTCACAATCTATGCCGACCTTGAGAACCACAGGCTTTTCGTTACCGACAACGGATCCGTTTCCGAATCGGAAATATCCGAATGTACCGGTATTTCAGCCCTGCATCCGATAAAGTCAGCCGGTGCAAATATTGAAAAACTGACTCTTTTCTCGTTTCTTCGCGACTGCGGCAATGCCCATACTCCCTATTATTCCAAACTTGTCCTGAACATTGACAACACCCCTCAGCCTGATTTGGACGGCTGGACTGAAAATGGATATGATGACTCTCTGTGGGATACGGTGGAACTGCCCTCCTGCCACGGGGGACTGCTTGAAGAAGGGGAACATTATCATCTTCGAAGGAGAGTTGAAACAGGTGATTTTGAGAAGGCATACCTTGACATTGAGACCATCACCCCTTCCGGAAAAGTCTGGGTAAACGGACGGCTGGCCGCTGATATCGCATCCCCTCATCCGCAGTACCTTGACATCACGGATTACCTCGTCAAAGAGCAGGACAATATTATCGCCGTAGAGGTGAATCCCCGGACCGTCAGATACCGCAGCATTCACGCCCCGTCGGACAGCAACGTGGGCTGGTTCCTGGGCCACACTTCGCTGATTCTCACTACTGGATGCAATGTGCGCAGTGCCTATGTCCATACAGCGGATATACAGGACCGCAGTGCTGCACAGAGACACAAGATTATCATCCGCAATGATTCTGAAAAAGCATTCCCCGGAAATCTGAAAATAAATTATTATCCCTGGTTTCCGTACAACGGACCCGTTTCCGACAGCTTGACCATTCCTATAAATATCCCTGCAGGAGGGGAAGTTCCCATCGAGGCTGAATTCACACTGCATAATCCCGAACTATGGAGTGTACAGGAACCGAGACTTTATCTTGTTGAATGCCTCATCCGTGACTCCGATGGGCATCCGGTTGACGACTTCGTGCTGACCACCGGCATCCGTACTATCAGGCAGAAAGGAGGGACGCTTTACATAAACGGCCAGCCGGAGATGCTCGACGGGGCACAGATAATGGGCTTCAGCGCCCCCGTGGAAACAGTCTCAAAGAGTGCTGAATGTCACTCTCCTGAAAAGATAATGCATAATCTGCTTCTCATAAAGGAGATGGGCAACCTTCTCCGTATGCACGTGCATAGCGAAAAATATCTTGCCGACGGAATCAATGACAGCCGTTATGCCGAATATGCCGACCAAATGGGACTCTATCTCATCTGGCAGACACCGGCTTGGATTCGTGAGGGAGAGGTCAGCGGCATTGATTATGAAGGATACCCAAAGTATATGCGTCAGGTTTACAACCATCCGTCGATCGTGATGTGGGAGGCCAGCAACCATCCCAACCGCTTCAAGCAGCACCATAAGGAAGAGTCCGTCAACTATATCAGACGCATCTATCCCCTTATCAGCCAGGTGGACTCATCCCGCCTTATATCTCCTACCTCATTCTGGCAACATATGCATTTCGGCAATTATGACGGCAGTGAGGATTATCAAGGTCACCCTATGGAGCCCGAGCCGCTGCTTATGGCACCCTTAATGACACGCGGCAGCCAGGATGCATATACAGGCTACGGGGCATCCTGGACGTATCTGAGAAATGCCCCAAATGATTGGGCCCGTTCCTGCCTTGATGCCGGAGACAAGTGTTACTTCAACTTCGAACACGAGGAATCTGCCGCCCAACCCAATTGGGAATTGGCCCGTATGGAGCCCTGGTATCAGGTACAATCCTATGAATGGGAATATGACGAAGGCAGCATCGGCCGTAAACTTCAACCGGATGAATGGCGCGAAAGTCAGGCTTTCCAGGCCTTCTCTGCCTGGGAGTCCATCAAAAAACAGATTCTCCTCGGTTATGACGGGTTCTCGTGGTGCTCGTTAGAATCCGGCCCGAATATGTTCACATACCAGAAGCCTCTGGTGGACCCGTTCGGTGTACCCAAACTGGCATACTATGCCAATGCAATGGCATTCCAGCGCATCTGGGCCGGCAGTGACAACGTGGACACCGTTTATGGGCCGGATGATGAGATTCGCCCCGTAATATTCAATCTTGACAAGGCCCGGACAGTGAACCTCACGATAAAGCTATGCAATGCCGATGGTCAAGTTATGGATATCCGGAATTTCAAGCGCGTGGACATCCCTCAAGGGCGCAGCGTCACATACCTGCCCCCATTCCGCTTCAACTATGAAGGAGAGGGATGTATGTTCGTGATTTACGAATTGTGGAGGTAGTCGCACTGTAATAAATTGCAATTTATGGACTGGTCAGGAATCAAAAGAATCTTTGCAATCATTGCCGCAATCTTGGTCGCGGCAAATCTTCCAGCTCAGCCAAGAGCCGTGATATTCGACACCGACTGGTGGACTGACGTTGATGATGCCTGTGCAATCAGAATACTTCACAGCGCCCAAAAGGACGGTCTCGTGGACATAAAGGGCATATGCCTCTCCGCCCTCGATGAATATAGCGTGGAATCCCTTTCCGCATTCATGAACTACGAGGGAATGGACGGCATAATGATAGGGGCCGACAAGGAGGCCACTGATTTTCCCGGCAAGTCCTGCTTCCACGAATATCTTGCAAAGAACGGCCCGGAGGCGGCTTTCAAGAGCGTTGATGAAATAGAGGATGCCGTTGAATTCTACCGGAGAATTCTGTCAGAATCACGCGGGAAAGTGGATATCATTGTCGTAGGATTCCCCAACACTGTCGCAAGACTTCTTGAAAGCAAACCTGACAGATACTCCCGGCACAACGGTGTCGAACTTGTCAGGAGAAAAGTTGGCACTCTTTGGATAATGGCGGGCAAGTACCCAGATGGGAGCGAGCACAATTTCAATCTGACGGAGCGCTCACGCAAAGCCGGAGCAAAGGTCTGCAAGGAATGGCCCGGCAGAATTGTATTTCTCGGATATGAGATAGGTATCAAGGTTCAGGCAGGAGGAACTCTTCCGGATGGCGACCTGCTGAGAAAAGTCCTCATACTGCACAACGATTTCAACGGAAGGGACGCCTGGGACCCAATGACTGTGTATATGGCTTGCCTCGGAAATCCTGAAAAGGCCGGCTTTAACGTCATACGTGGTATGAACTCTGTTAATCCCAAAGATGGCAGCAATGTCTTCACCGAAGGAAGAGGCCGGCACAGCTACGTCACTTTTAAAGAAAGCCCCGATGTAATCAAGTCTGCACTTGACGGCATCCTCACATCCGGGAGTTTCCTTCCGACACCATAGGATCAGGCTTTTCGGGCAGTAACGCACGGCCGATATCATTCGCGTCCGCGCAACTTCCGTTGTCCGCACGGATGATACGTCACGGTATATATTCACCGTGGCTGCCGGGGCCATACGGCAAGCCGCAATAATGTTTCGGCGCCTTCGTTTATAAGTTTCTCTCCACCCATTGCTGCGGATGCTATGGACGGGTCGACAAAAAAGCGCGAAAGAAAAGAGCCAACCATTGAAAATCAAATAGTTAGCTCTTAATTCAGTGCCCGGGACGGGAATCGAACCCGTACGGCCATTGCTGGCCACGGGATTTTAAGTCCCGCGTGTCTACCTATTCCACCACCTGGGCTTCAGATGATTTGATGGCAAAAGTATCAAATCCGACTGAAAAAAACAAATCAGGATTCCCTGAAACGGCATCCTTCACATCCCCCTTCGGGGCATTGGAAGGAACGGGAGTGCTTCTTTTTCTTCCCCCAGAGCCTCAGCTCCTCCTCCTTGGCGCAGATGATGCCTCTTTTGCGAAGTTCCTTGTTGTGGGAGATTTCCCCGTCGGGAAACTTGCCTCCCGGCTTTACAAGAATGGTGACGGCCATACCGGCAACGGCTGCGGCCAGAAGGATGACGGAAAGCAGAAATATCTTCACGGCACGAGTGGTCAGATTGTCAGATGCACTTGTATTCAGGTACTATCGGGTGCTTGCCGATGGTCAGCACGGGAGGAATCTGCATCAGTTTGAACGAAGAGTTCTTCTTGAGCTTCAGAACCCTTTCAACCAGATCCCGAGCCACTCCGTGCGAGATGATGTCTTCAGCGGAGAAGCCACCTTCGTTGAGGGCGTAAAGCACGGGGTCGAGAAGGTCGTATGAGGGCAGGGAGTCCGTGTCTTTCTGATCCGGACGCAGTTCCGCCGACGGCTCCTTTTCTATTATCGCATCGGGGATGACGGTGTGTCCGGCTTTCCGGTTGATGAAGTGGGACATCTCGAATACCTGAGTCTTGTAGAGGTCCGCGATTACCATTACCGCACCGCACAGGTCCCCGTACAGCGTGCCGTATCCCGCGAAAAGTTCACTCTTGTTGGAAGTGTTGAGCAGCAGCGCGTCAAAGCGGTTGGAGTAGGCCATCAGGATGTCGCCCCTGATTCTTGCCTGAAGATTCTCGTTGGCAACGCTCCATTTGCTCTTTTCGAAGAAATTGTGCATCTCGAATATCATCAGGCTGTAAATCTTGTCGATGGGGATAAGGTGAGTCGAGATGTCAAGGTTGTTGGCAAGGTCCAGCGCATCCGATACGGAGTGCAGGGATGAGTATTGGGATGGCATAAGCACTGCGTGCACGTTCTTTGCTCCGAGTGCATCCACGGCCAGAGCAGCCACCAGTGCGGAGTCTATGCCTCCTGAGAGACCGATTACGGCTTTTGTCTTGCCGCACGATTTGAAAAATGACCGAAGCTTGCCGACGATGACGGCATAGGCCTCATCAATGGAAATGGAGTCGTCCAGTATCATATCTCAAAACAGGTTCTAGAAAACGAAGGAGTCGCTGATAGGCTTGAAATGATATACTTTCTCGATTACCTCCCCGAAGATGGGAGCGATTGAAAGTACGGAGAATTTGGAAGTGTCCACGTCAGTGCGCAGGGGAATGGTGTCGGTGACAATGAATTCCTTGAGGGCGCAGTTTGCGATTCTTTCGTATGCCTTCCCGGAAAGCACGGGGTGGGTGCATACGGCGCGGACGCTGAGGGCTCCCCTGTCCATCAGCATATCGGCGCATTTGGTGATGGTCCCGGCGGTATCGACCATATCGTCAACTATCACTACGTTGCGACCTTCCACCTCGCCGATGGCGGTCATCGAATCGACCACGTTGGCCTTGGCTCTGGATTTGTGGCAGATAATCATAGGCACTCCGAGAATCCTGGAGTAGGCGTTCGCCCTTTTCGCGCCGCCCATATCGGGAGAAGCGATGGAAAGATTCTCAATGTTGAGGGAGCGCAGGTAGGGAAGGAAGACGGAACTTGCGTAGATGTGATCTACGGGGAAGTCGAAGAACCCCTGAATCTGGTCGGCGTGAAGGTCGCAGGTCATCACCCGGTCGCATCCGGCCGCGGAAAGGAGGTTTGCTACCAGTTTGGCTCCGATGGAGACTCTGGGACGGTCCTTCCTGTCCTGACGGGCCCATCCGAAGTAGGGCATCACCGCAATTACTTTGTATGCGGAGGCTCTCCTGGCCGCGTCAATCATAAGCAACAATTCAAACAGATTGTCGGTAGGGGGGAAAGTGCTCTGGACGATGAAAACGGTTGCGCCTCTGACACTTTCATTGTATGCAGGCTGGAATTCCCCGTCGCTGAAAACGGTCACTTCAGTCTTTCCCAACTCCGTTTTGAGGGATTCGGCTATCTTCTCGGCCAGATAGCGGGAACCTCTGCAGGAAAAAATCTTGAATTTGTGTTCAAATTGTTCCATAGGATTATTTATTGTTTTTAAGTATTGATTCGATATAGGAAAGAATCTCTTCCCGCCCCATTCCGGTCTCGGAGGAACTTTTGAAGCAGGGAGGCAACGTCTCCCAATACTCCAGAAGGCTCTTTTCGATACCGGCGATGCGTGAGGCCAGAACGTTGACTCCCGACTTGTCGCATTTGGTGTAGATGATTGAGAACGGGATGCCTCTCTCCCCGAGGGAGACCAGAAAGTCGAGGTCTATCTTCTGGAGGTCGTGCCTGCTGTCCAGCAGGACAAAAACCAGCATCATCTCCCGGGAGAGGGAGATATAGTTGCTGATGGTCTTTTCCAGTTTTTCCCGCCCGGTCTTGCTCATCTTTGCGTAACCGTACCCGGGCAAATCGACAAGATACCATTCCCCGTTGATGAGGAAGTGGTTGACCTCGCGTGTCTTTCCCGGTGTGGATGAGGTGTGGGCCAGCCCTTTGCGTCCGCACAGGCAGTTGATCAGGGATGACTTGCCCACGTTGCTCCTTCCGATGAACGCGAATTCGGGGAGGAGTTTTTCCGGCTTCTGGGAGACATTTGTGCTCCCACCCGCAAATGTGGCTTCCTTGATAATCATAACGGGTGAAAAAGGCATCGGCAAAAGTACAAACAAAGGGAGAAAAAGAGAAAAATATTTGTTAAATTTGATAGAATCTGTTTTATATTTGGCACCGTATGAAAAAGCAATTGAAGATATATGACAGGGATCCCTGGCTCAATCCGTACAGGGAGGCTATTGAAAGGCGATTTGCTAAAATCGTGGAAAAAAGGGACTCCCTTGCGGGAGGAGGAAGCCTCAAGCTTGCCGTCAACGGCAGTCTCTATTACTGCCTCCACAAGGAAGATGGCAGGTATGTATTCAGGGAGTGGGCGCCGAATGCCACAAAAATCTATCTTATCGGCAGTTTCAACGGGTGGAAAAGGAGTTCTGAGTGGGAGCTCCGCCCTATTGGGAAAGGAAACTGGGAACTGAAGGCCGACGCATCCCTCATCTGCCACGGAGACCTCTACAAATGGTATGTGGAGTGGCCGGGAGGCGGAGGAGAACGAATCCCCGCATACGCCACCAGATGTGTCCAGGACCCTGAAACCAAGATATTTTCCGCTCAGGTATGGGACCCTGAAAAGCCGTACAGGTGGCGTCACAAACGGGGTCCGAAAATCGCCAATCCCATTATCTATGAGGCCCATACCGGTATGTGCAGCGAAGAGGCGAAAGTGGCCACATTCAATGAATTCAGGCAGAATGTGCTTCCGCGAATCATCGAGGGCGGGTACAACACCATCCAGATGATGGCTCTGCAGGAACATCCATACTACGGAAGTTTCGGCTATCAGGTTTCCAGTTTCTATGCCCTGAGCAGCAGATTCGGGACTCCTGAGGAGTTCAAGGCTCTTGTGGATGCCGCGCACCAGGCCGGAATAGCTGTGATTATGGACGTGGTCCACAGCCACGCTGTAAGCAATGAGGTGGAAGGAATCGGCCGTCTCGACGGCTCGTACACGACCTATTTCCACGAAGGCCCCAGAGGACAGCATCCCGCCTGGAACAGCCGCTGTTTCGATTACGGCAAGAACGAGACGCTGCATTTTCTGCTTTCGAACCTGAAATACTGGATGCAGGAATACTGTCTGGACGGGTTCCGGTTCGACGGGGTGACAAGTATGCTCTACTATGACCACGGGCTGGAGCGGGACTTTGTCGGCTATGACTCTTACTTCGATGGTGGACAGGATGAAGATGCCCTTGTCTATCTGGGGCTTGCGAATATTCTGGTGAAGGAGGTGAACTCCCGCGCGTTCACGATTGCGGAGGATATGTCGGGAATGCCGGGCCTTGCCGCTCCCCTGAAGGAGATGGGCACGGGGTTCGACTACCGTATGAGTATGGGAGTGGCCGACCATTGGATAAAGTGGATCAAGGAGCGGAGTGACTGGGACTGGAATATGGGGGAAATCTGGTACGAGCTTTCCAACAAGCGGGTCGAGGAGAGGACCATCAGCTATGCCGAGTGTCACGACCAGGCCCTTGTAGGGGACAAGACCATAATCTTCCGTCTGATGGACAAGGAGATGTACTGGTCGATGAACAGGGAGTCACAGAATCCGACAGTTGATCGGGGGATTGCTCTCCACAAGATGATAAGGCTGGTGACCGCCGCCGCTGCGGGAGACGGCTATCTGAACTTTATGGGAAACGAATTCGGACATCCGGAGTGGATAGATTTCCCGAGGGAGGGCAACAACTGGTCCTGCTTCTATGCAAGACGTCAGTGGTCGCTGGCCGATTCACCGCTCCTAAGATACCGCGACCTTCTTTTCTTCGACAGGGATATGATTCACCTATTCTCTGAAAATCAATTGTTTATGGCTAGACCCTCGTGCGTACGCGCGGATGAGGAGAAAAAAGTTTTGGTTTTGACGCGTGGAGAGTATATTTTTGCGCTGAATTTCAATCCGGAGCATTCGTTTGCGGATTACGGATTCGAAGTTCCCGCCGGTGAGTATGTCTCCGTCCTTGACAGTGACGACCCCCTTTATGGCGGATTTGCGCGAAACGACAGTAAAGCGCACCACTTTACATCTTTCCGTGAAGGACACAATATTTTATATCTCTACCTGCCCTGCCGCAGTGCACAGGTTTTGAGAAAATTATAACGTTTATGGCATATTTGAGATTCAACAAGGCAGAACTGGTGAATCTTGAGTACTCACTCAAGAGAGAAGTGCTGGCCACCAACAGCGGGGGCGGCTATCTCAACACCACCATCGTAGGCTGCAACACCCGGAAATATCACGGACTGCTCGCAGTCCCGATATACCGTTTCGGAGGGCACCGCTATATGCTCCTCTCCGCTGTCGATGAGACGCTCTTCCAGCACAACAAGCCCTTCAATCTGGGCATCCACTGCTATGGAGACATTTATGAACCCAGAGGACACAAGTACATCATAGATTTTGAGATGGACCCCATTCCGACTGTCACCTACAGTGTAGGCGGTATGGTGTTCAAGAAGGAAATGCTCTTCGGAAGCAAGGGCGAACAGCTGCTCATCCGCTATACCCTGCTGGATGCTCCGGCCGATACCGTTCTGAGGCTCAAGCCTTTCCTGGCTTTCCGCAGCATTCACGAACTTACTCACGCGAACACTGATGCAAACACCAGATATCGCGAGATTGACGGGGGCGTCTCCTTCTGCCTGTACGAAGGCTTTCCCGACATCAACCTCCAGCTTTCAAAGGAGAGCGAATATGTCCACTGCCCCGACTGGTACAACAATGTCGTTTATGGGGAAGAGGCCCGTCGCGGTTTTGAGTGCAGCGAAGACCTGATGGTCCCCGGTTTCTTCGAGATTCCCGTCAGAAAGGGGGAGAGCGTGATTCTGTCCGCCAGTACGGCTGAAGTGAACCCGTCCTCTCTGAAAGCGCAGTTTACCAGGCTCCATAACTCAGTTGCTCCCAGGAACGATTACGATTCCTGCCTCAAGGCGGCCGCGGCCGGAATGTTCGCCGAAAATGAAAACGGCAACACCTGCGTCTGCACCGGTTTCTCCTGGCACGAAATCGGAGGACTGAGGGAGACCTGCATAGCGCTCCCCGGCCTTACCATTTACAACAACGGAGACGCCAGACTTTTCGAAAAAGTTCTGGACGGCCTGATTTCCGACAGAAATGCGGATATATTCGAGGGCGGCAATCAGTCCGAAGCCCCTTTGCGCATAGTTGAACTTGTCCAGCATCTGATATCCTTCACCGGGCAGAAATCCCGGGTCTGGAAAAAATACGGCGGGACCGTCAAGGCAATAGTCAAGAGCTATTTCGACAGCCGTCCCGAGTCGGTATGTCACGATAACGGCTATATATGGTCCTATAAACCCGGCGTTGCACTCAGCTGGATGAATGCTTATGTCAACGGGCTCCCCGTTACGGAAAGGGCCGGCTACCAGGTTGAGACCAACTGCTTCTGGTACAATGCTCTCCGTTTCGTTGCCGGGATGGAACCGTCCACGTCTTTCGGAAAGCAGTGTGACACCACAGCCCGGAAGATTCAGGAGTCGTTCCTCGAGATGTTCTGGGTTGAAGAACGGCATCATCTTGCTGATTACGTTGACAGTTACGGGAAGAACGTTTTCACTCGTCCGAACCAGCTTTATGCCTGCTCATTGCCTTTCAGCCCGATTGACGAGGAGCACCAGTCGCTGGTCCTCAAGGCCGTGACAAGGGAACTGGCCACCGCAAGAGGCATCCGCACCCTTTCTCCCAAGAATCCCATCTACAGGGCGCATTACGAAGGCAATCAGGTTCAGCGTGATTCCGCCACCCATAACGGCTGCAACCGTCCCTGGCTTCTGGGAGCCTATATGGACGCCTCGTTCAGATTGTACGGGGGAGCGTTCATCCGCACGGCTCAGGACCTGATTGACGGCTTCCAGGAGGATATGAACGTGCACGGAATCGGATGTGTCGCGGAAATCTACGACGGAGACCCCCAGTACGCCGCCCACGGCGCAATCTGCTCGTCTCTCAGCGTCGCGGAGATATTGAGAGTCAAATATCTTATCAATAAATACAAGGAGGCTGAACAATGAGAGTTCTGATGTTCGGATGGGAATTTCCCCCTCATATTGCAGGAGGTCTGGGTACCGCCTGCTACGGTATGACAAAGGGTCTTGCCCACGCCAATGTAGATGTTCTTTTCGTTATGCCCAGCGCGAGCGGGGATGAGGACCAGTCATCCGTCAGGATCATCAACGCAAGTGATGTTGCCGTGTATGATTCCTGCCATAATGTCGATGAGTTTCTCAGCAGAGTGCAGTTTCTCAGGGTAGGTTCGAACCTGCATCCTTATATCGACCCTTCCGATTTCACTGAACTGGTGGAAGAGGAGAAGAGGTCCCAGAGCGAGGAATTCAGGTTCTATTTCCGACAGAAATACAAGTTCTCAGGAAAATACGGAAAGAATCTGATGGAAGAGGTGGCAAGATATGCTATGGTGGCGGGTGCGATTGCATCCGAAGAGCAGTTTGACGTCATCCACGCCCACGATTGGCTGACTTATCTCGCAGGTATAGCCGCAAAGAGGGTTTCCGGCAAGCCGCTGGTGATACACGTCCACGCGACGGCATTCGACCGTGCCACAAGCATCGACCCCGAAGTCTATCGTCTCGAAAAGATGGGAATGGAAGAGGCGGACAAGGTGATAACAGTCAGCAACCTTACCAGGAACATAGTCATCAACAAATACGGCATCGATCCCTCCAAGGTTGTGACAGTTCACAATGCCGTGGATTTCTCCGGAAGGGAATCCGTGGAGGTACGCAGGGGAGTGAAGGACAAGGTCATCACTTTCCTCGGCAGAATCACTTTCCAGAAAGGTCCCGAATATTTTATCGAGGCTGCGGCAAAAGTTCTCAAGAGATGCCCTGAGGCCAGGTTCGTGATGGCCGGGAGCGGCGATATGATGAACAGGTGTGTCCGTCACGTTGCCCGTCTCGGTATATCGGACAGGTTTCATTTCACGGGCTTCCTCCGTGGAGATGATGTTCAGAAAATGTTCGCACTTTCAGATGTTTATGTGATGCCGTCCGTTTCGGAGCCCTTCGGAATATCTCCTCTGGAGGCGATGAAGTCGGATGTACCGACGATAATCTCCAAGCAGAGCGGTGTGGCCGAGGTCCTCAAGTATGCCATAAAGGTCGATTTCTGGGATATCGATGCCCTTGCGGACGCGATGTACGGATTGTTGAGGTATCCCAATCTCTCGAAGATGGCAACGGAAAAGGGGCGGCAGGAGGTCGATACCCTGAAGTGGGATTCTGCGGCCCTCAAGATCAGAAAAGTTTATGAATCAGCGATTGAAAAAAGATAATAATTGAAATAAGATATGGGTAAATCAGTTTGTTTTTATTTCCAGGTGCACCAGCCGGACCGGCTCCGTCAGTTCAGGTTCTTTGATATCGGCAATGATTTCCACTATTTTGACGATTTCGCCAACAGGACTATTGTGCGCAGAATAGCCGACAGGTGCTATATCCCTATGAACAACCTGCTTCTGGAGCAGATCAAGGCACACAAGGGAGCCTTCAAGGTTGCTTTCTCCATTTCCGGTGTGGCGGTCGAGCAATTCGGCAAATACGCTCCGGAGGTTCTGGACAGTTTCAAGGCTCTTGCCGCCACCGGGTGTGTGGAATTTCTCTCGGAGACCTACTCCCATTCTCTGGCCGCTCTCTCTTCTCCGGCGGAATTCAAGAAACAGGTGAAGGAGCATCAGAAGATTATGCAGGGCCTTTTCGGAATCAAGCCCACCGCATTCCGCAATACTGAGCTCATCTATTCGGATTCGATCGGGGAGATGTTGGGCGATATGGGTTACAGCGTCGTCCTTGCCGAAGGTGCCAGGCACATCCTCGGATGGAAGAGCCCCAATTTTGTCTATACCAATGCCATCAATCCCCGCGTGAAAGTACTTCTCCGCAATTTCGGGCTGAGCGATGACATTGCATTCCGTTTCGGTAACAGCGCTTGGGAAGGATGGCCCCTTACTGCCGACAAGTATGCTTCCTGGCTCAGTTCGTCACTGGCAAAGGAGGATGTGATAAACCTCTTTATGGACTACGAAACGTTCGGAGAGCATCAGAAAGCGGCCACAGGCATTTTCGACTTTATGAAGAATCTTCCGGCCGCTGTGTTTGCGGCAGGCCTCGAGTTTGCGACTCCCACTGAGATTGCAGAAAAATACCAGCCCGTGGCCCCTTTGAACGTGATATATCCCACGTCCTGGGCCGATGAGGAGCGTGATACCAGCGCCTGGCTCGGAAATGAACTTCAGGAGGAGGCGTTCAGCAAGATATGCGCGTTGGAGACGGATGTACTCAAGACCCGCGATGACAAGCTGATAAACACTTTCCGCAAATTGCAGGAGAGCGATCATTTTTATTATATGTGTACCAAGTTCTTCTCGGATGGAAGCGTGCACAGTTATTTCAATCCGTATGACAGTCCTTACGAGGCCTTCATCAATTATATGAACGTTCTCGGAGATTTCGAAATCAGGGTAAAGGATGCGTTAAAACAAAAGAAAAACGTTAAATAATATAAGTTTTCGCAAGGACCCTACAAATCCCTGAACAGTATTAATGAAAGTACTTGCGAAACTAAAGTGATAGATATGGATACAATACAAAGAGTTCCTTTGAACAGTCCGGTTTGGTCGGGAATATTCGTCAAACGTCAGCTTCCCAAGCGGCTTGCGCGCCTCGAGGATGTGGCGATGAATCTGTGGTGGTGCTGGCATCAGGATGCCATTGAGTTGTTTGAAAGCATTGACAAGGATATCTGGAAGGCAGTGGGAGGAAATCCTCTGTTGCTTCTGGACAAAATCCCTCAGAAAAAATACCGTGAATTGGCAAAGGACACGGATTTTATCAGCAGACTGGATGCCGTTTACTCCAATTATGTGGGGTATATGTCCCAGAAGGTTGAGAGAAAGGGGCCTCGCATCGCATATTTCTGTATGGAATATGGAATCGACACCTCCCTTAAGATTTATTCCGGAGGTTTGGGAATCCTTGCAGGTGACTATCTGAAGGAAGCCTCCGATATGAAGGTCAATATGACTGCGGTGGGACTGCTGTACAGATATGGCTATTTTACCCAGAAAATATCTTCGCAGGGTGACCAGATTGCGGATTACGAACCTCAGGATTTCATGAAGATACCGGCAACTCCGCTCAAGGACAAGGACGGAAACTGGCTCAAGATAGGCCTGGAACTTCCCGGAAGGATGATGTATGCCAGAATCTGGAAAGTGGAGGTGGGACGCACAGACCTCTATCTGCTCGACACGGACTTCGAGGACAACAGTCCTGAGGACAGATCTGTCACTCACCAACTCTATGGAGGCGACTGGGAGAACAGGCTGAAGCAGGAGATACTTCTCGGTATGGGAGGTGTCCGCCTTCTCCGTCTTCTCGGAATCGAGGCCGACGTCTATCACTGCAATGAGGGTCACGCCTCCTTCAGTCTGGTGGAACGTCTCGGTGAATTTGTGAACAACAACAATATGCCCCTTTCCGCCGCAATAGAGGCAGTCCGGGCATCATCCCTCTTCACGACCCATACTCCCGTACCTGCCGGGCACGACTCCTTTGACGAGAATATCCTCAAGACTTATCTGTACAGATATACCGATATCCTTCAGACGGATTGGCGCAATTTCATGCAGTTGGGCAAAGTCAACGTGGATGACCCTTCCGAGAAATTCTCGATGAGTGTGGTTGCGGCGAATCTCTCCCAGGAAGTGAATGGAGTTAGCTGGCTGCACGGAAAAGTCAGCCAGAAGATTTTCGCTTCGATGTATCCGGGCTATCTGCCTGAGGAACTTTATATCAGTTCGGTCACCAACGGTGTCCATTATCCTACCTGGACTGCTCCGGAGTGGAAGACTATCCATAGAGACGTATTCGGAGATGCCTTCCGCACCCATCATTATGACAGGAGCTGCTTCGGCGGTATCTATAAGGTGCCCGACGAAACAATCTGGTCCACCAGGCAACTTCTTCGCAAGAAGCTGATTGACAAGGTAAAAGATGTTGTGGGGGATACAACTTCAGGTAGCCACTACTCTCCCCAGGAGATAGTCAGGATCCGCAAGACTCTTCGCGATGACGTACTTACCTTCGGCTTTGCACGTCGTTTTGCAACATATAAGAGAGCGCATCTGCTCTTCAGCAATCTTGACAGGTTGAGTGAAATCGTCAACAATCCGGAATGTCCGGTGCAGTTCCTCTTTGCAGGCAAGGCGCATCCCGCGGATGGTGGCGGACAGGGGTTGATAAAACGTATAATCGAGATTTCAAAGATGCCGCAGTTCCTCGGCAAGATTGTTTTTGTCCCGAATTATGACATTACCCTCGCAAAGGTTCTGGTTCAGGGTGTCGATGTATGGATGAACAATCCGACCAGGCCTCTGGAAGCATCCGGAACAAGCGGCGAAAAAGCCGTGATGAACGGTGTAATGCATTTCTCTGTCCTTGACGGCTGGTGGGTGGAAGGATATAAACCCGGTGCCGGATGGGCACTCAAGCAGGAGCGCACGTACGATGACCAGTCATTCCAGGACGAACTCGACGCGGCGACCATCTATACCATAATAGAGAACGAAATCGTTCCTGTTTTCTATGACAAGAATTCCCGGGGAATCTCCCGTGAATGGATTCAGACCATAAAGAACACCGTGGCCCAGGTTGCCTGCAATTTCACCACCAACAGGATGCTGAGCGATTATTGTGAGAAATACTACAACAGATTGGCTGAACGATATGCTTTTATAAGTGATGACGACTTTGCCAAGGCCCGACAGATTGCCCAGTGGAAGAGTGGGATGCGCAGTGTATGGGAGAGTATTGAGGTACTCTCTTACACCAAGCCGGAGGATATCACTGAGACAGTCAGCCCTGATGTCAAATACAATTCCGAACTGGTTATCAGGTTGGGAGACTTCAATCCGGAGGACATAGGCGCTGAAATCATACTTGCGGAGCAGAATGCGAAGGGCGAGTGCCATATTGTTGAGACTTTCGCGTTCAAGTTCTGCGGTGTTGAGGAGGACAGGGCAATATTCAGAGCCTTGGTCATTCCTGAAACGGCAGGGTCATATCAGCTTGCTGCAAGAATGTTTGCAAAGAATGAGGATATGCCTCACCGTCAGGATTTTGAACTTGTAAGATGGTTGTAGCGGCAACCGGTTTCTTCGACGGAGTGCATCTTGGACACAGGGTTATCCTTGACAAGGTGCGCTCCGTTGCTTGTGAAAAGGGGCAGGAGAGCGCCGTGGTCACATTCTGGCCCCATCCCAGAAGCGTTCTCCAGCAGGATGCCGACAGATTGAGGCTGCTCACCTCACTTGAAGAGAAAAAATCTCTCCTGCGTGCTAACGGCATCGGCAGGGTCATAGTACTGCCTTTTGACAGAAAGTTCAGTTGTTTGTCCGCAAAGGATTTCATACAGAAGTATCTTGTTGACGGAGCCGGAGTTTCGACACTTGTCCTGGGGTATGACCACCGTCTGGGCCACGATACGTTCGGGAGTGTGTCCGCATTGGCGGACACTGTCCGTGAGTGTGGCATCGAGCCTGTGATTTGTGACAGATACGTCAATCCCGAGGGGATTGCAGTCAGTTCGACAGCTATACGGAAGGCTCTCGAAAATTGTGAAGTGGAGAAGGCGTGCGGGATGTTGGGTTACGGGTATTCCCTTTCCGGAGTAGTTGTTTCCGGCAACAGAATCGGCAGAACGATAGGATTTCCGACAGCGAATATGGAACTTTACGACCCCTTGAAGGCTGTCCCCGGCAATGGTGTCTATCAGGTGGAAGTTCAGGTGCAGGGTGGCCGATATAAAGGTGTCTGCAACATAGGTGTCAGGCCGACGGTCGGGCAGTGTGGCGCCAGGGTGATAGAAACCCATATCCTGGATTTCAACGAGGATATCTACGGATTGGACATCCGCATAAGCTTCCTTCATCATATCCGTCCCGAGCGGAAGTTCAGCGGCCTGGAGGAGCTGAAACTCAGGTTGCAGGAGGATGTGATGTCGGTAAGAGGCCGGTTATAGGCTTCCTGTGATACTCTGGAGATGTGTCCCGTTGGACCCTTTAACAAGGATTGTATTCCCTTTCAGCGGTGAGTGTTCCAGATACTCTTTGAGGGCGTCCGCCGTCAGGAAGTTCCTTATCTTCTCCGTGAGATTCAATTCGGATGTCGCTGCGGCGAAGTTTTCCCCCACAGTCAGGATGTTATGGGTGATTCCGTATGCTTTCTGAAGAACTTTTATGTGTTCCTCATCCGAACTTTCTCCAAGTTCCAGCATATCTCCGAGAATTATTGCCTTGTCGGGGAAATCGATTTCCTTGAAAGAGGAGATAGCGGCATCCATACTGGTGGGATTGGCATTGTAAGCATCTACAATCACTCCGTTCCTGTCGGTGCGGAGGAACTGGGAGCGGTTGTTGGAAGGGGTGTAATCCTCAATCGCCCTGATAGCCATATTGACGGATACTTTGAAGAATTCTGCTATGAAAAGGGCACACAGTACGTTGTCTGCGTTGTACCTGCCGATAAGTTTGGTGCTGACAATGCTCCCGTCATTCAGTTTGAGCGACAGGAAGGGGTTCTCTGCTGATGGTTTTTCCACGGTTGCGTTCTGTACGGTCATTCCGTAAGGGCGTGCAACCAATCCGGGGCGCATGGAGACCATCCTTTTCAGACTGGGATTGTCGGCGTTGTAGAATATGGGCCCTCCAGTCTGGCGGAGATGGTCATACAGCTCTCCTTTGGCCCGCATAACGCCTTCAAATGAGCCGAAGCCCAGCAGATGGGCTTTCCCTACATTGGTCACTACACCGCAGGTGGGTTTCACAATCCTGACCAGGTCCTTTATTTCACCGGGTGCGCTTGCTCCCATCTCTATGACCGCAAACTGATGCTTTGGCGAGAGGCCCAGCAGTGTCAGGGGAACTCCGATGCCGTTGTTGAAGTTTCCCTGAGTGTAAAGAACATTGTATTTCTTGCTCAGTACGGTGGCAATCAACTCTTTGGTGGTGGTTTTGCCGTTGGTGCCGGTTATGCCGAGTACCGGGATGTCGAACAGGGAGCGGTGGTATGCGGCGAGTTGCTGAAGGGATTGAAGGACGTCCTCGACCAGTATGCACTTGTGGGTCTTGTTATAGACTACTCCCTGAAGGGAGGGCCTGTCAACCACCGCATATTTGGCGCCCAGTTCAAGAGCCTTGAGCGCGAAGTCATTTCCATCGAAATTGTCACCCTTGAGGGCGAAGAACATCACGCCTTCGGTGATTTTACGGGTGTCCGTGCAGATGCCGGTGCATTCTTTGAATAAGGTGTATAGTGTTTCTGTCATCTCTGTAAAATCATTTTCTGCCTGTGGAACCGAATCCTCCTGTACCTCTTGCACTTTCTCCCAGTTCATTCACCTCCAGCCATTCAACTTTCTCGTATCTGGATACAATCATCTGGGCAATTCTTTCTCCGGGATTGACCTCAAACGGTTCGGATGAAAGATTTACCAGAATGACTTTAATCTCGCCGCGGTAATCCGCATCGATGGTCCCTGGCGCATTGACGATTGAGATACCGTGTTTTGCAGCCAGCCCGCTTCTGGGACGTATCTGCGCCTCAAAGCCTTCCGGCAGTTCGATGGAGATTCCTGTGGGAATCATTGCTCTTTCGAGAGGAGCGAGAGTGATACTCTTCTCAAGATTTGCCTTCAGGTCCATTCCTGCAGAGGATGCCGTAGCGTAGGAAGGCGTGTCAAAAGGTGAGCGGTTAACGATTTTTACGGTCATTGGCAATACTTTTTCCTGCTTTAAAGATAATAAATAATAGAACAAGATACGCCGCTACGAACGCGACTTTTATCAATATTCCGCAAATCAGGGACATATCGGGGACGAGAGTGGAAAGGGCCCACATTCCCATGCCGGAGGTGATGATGATGGCAAGAAGCCCCCAATTGTATGGCACCGGGTAGTATTTCCTGCCAAGCAGAGCTGTCAGAATCAGCATCGTGAGATAGCTTGCCACGTGCCCCCAGGCCGCCGCGTGGTATGAATAGACAGGCATAAAGGCAAAGTCGATGACGCAGGAGACCGCAAGGCCGCAAAGTGTTATCCATAGCGCGTATAGTGTCTTGCCGGAAAGTTTGTACCACATATTCACGTTGAAAAGCATTCCTGTCAGGATGTAAGCCATAAGCATTATCGGCGCGATGGAGAGCCCCGCCCTGAAATCCCGTCCCACAATGAGGCCGATCTGGTCCATAAAGAGCATTATCATCAGGAAACCGAGCATACAGAATGCCGTGAAGTAGTTGAGGACATCAGCATAGATTTTACGGCTTCCGCTCTCCTTCTCCCTTTGAAAGAAGAATGGCTCCGCGGCATATCGGAACATCTGGGAGAAAAGTTGCATTATCACAGCAATTTTCACTCCTGCCTGATATACGCCAAGGTCTGCACGCCAATTGACAGGGTCGGCATTGGCAAAGCGCATAAGAATCCTGTCTATCAGGTCATTCATTATGCCCGGAAGTGCGGCTATCATCAACGGGAGGGAATATATCAGCATTTGGCCGGCAAGACGGGAATCCATCTTGAGGTGGAGGTGTATCAGTTCCGGCAGGAGAAGAGCCCCGCAGAGAATGCAACTTGCCAGAATTGCGAATATCGGATAGGTGAAATCGGGTGTCGGACTCACGAAGGATGTCAGCCAGTGGTCTGGGTTGGCCAGGAAACGGGCTGGCATTGCCAGATAAAGCAGAAGGTTAGTGCCCACTTCCGTCAATATCTTCACCGTCTTTATTACAGCGAACTTCAATGCTTTGTGTTCGTGGCGCAATTTGGCGAAAAGGATGGATGCCGGACAGTCGAGGGCGAGGATGAGCCCGACATAGATGATTGTCTTTCCGTGTCCGGTGTAGCCAAGCGCCCCTGAAATTCCACCGCTGAAAAGGGCGATGATCCCAAGGAAGAGCAGGCAGAGCAGACCTGTGCAGATGAATGCGTTGGAGAAAACGGCTCTCTTGTCAACACCGTCCCTGCTTGCGTACCGGAAGCAGCCCGTCTCCAGCCCCAGTACCAGAACTACCTGGAGCACCGCAATATACGACATCAGTTCGGTGAATACGCCATAGTCCGAAGTGGTGAGGACTCTGGTGTACAGAGGCAGCAACATAAAATTGATGACACGTGCCAGAATCGTACTCAGACCGTAGATGGCGGTTTCGCTTGCAAGTTGTTTCAGAGGATTTGCCATAAATCGTTTTGATTCTAACAAATTTAACAAAAAAAGAGTATTTTTGGGAAGCAAAAAATTGAATTCATGAAACAGAAAATCATTTACATTTCCATTGCCCTGACGCTTTTGGCGGCAGGTTGCAGGAGCAATGTGCAATCCGCACCGGAACAAGTTGAACCAACGGAACAAACAAAAACTGATATGAAAGTGATTGACACAAATCTTTGGAGCAATCTGGGCGAGGAGCCTCTGCTGAAAATCTCGACTACAGACGGTGATATGGTCATCAAACTCTACAAGGAGACACCTCTTCACCGTGACAATTTCGTTAAACTTGCAAAGAAGGGCTTTTATGACAATATCCTCTTCCACCGCATCATCAACGGTTTTATGATTCAGTGCGGCGACCCTTTGACAAAGGATTCCACGCAGGTTTCCAGATTCGGTACCGGCGGCCCCGGATACACGATTCCGGCAGAGATAAAGCCGGAATTCACCCATAAGAAAGGGGCAGTTGCGGCAGCCAGAAGGGGTGATGCCGTCAACCCTGCGAAAGAGTCTTCCGGCTCCCAGTTCTATATCGTTCAGAGCGAGGCCGGGTGCAGCCACCTTGACGGTGAATACACAATCTTCGGAGAAGTTGTCGAAGGCCTGCCCGTAATCGATGTCATAGCGGCGGAGCCCACCGACCAGCGGGACCGTCCCCTGAAGAAAGTGGAGATTCTTTCAATCGCTCCCGTGCAGAAATAAGGTCTGCGCGAATACTACGATTGTTGTGGGTATATGCTGTCCGGCAACTTTGGCTCCCGAAGAGGGAGGGGACCCACGTCAGTGGGGAGGATTGCCGGACAGCATATACCCACAACAGCTGCAAGGCGACTTTGGGCAGTGTTATTTGTACCAGTCTTTGTACATCATATACTGCCGGGCATTGTGTCCGGCAGTTTCTGTAACCTTCGGACTCCCGTCCTTGACCTTCTTTGCCGGCACTCCCGCATAGACCCCCTGGTCCAGCTTGCTGCCCCCAAGAACGACCGCGCCCGCCGCGACGATGCTTCCCGGGGCTATTTCCGCATTGTCAAGCACGACCGAGCCCATTCCGATAAGGGACCCTTCTCCGATTGTGGCGCCGTGTATGACGGCGTTGTGTCCTACTGAAACGTCATCGCCCAGTATTGACACGGATGTCTTGTATGTCGTGTGGATGCTTGCATTGTCCTGCACGTTGACCCGGTTCCCCAGGCGGATTGAGTTTACGTCTCCGCGCAGGACCGCTCCGTACCATATGCTGCAGTCGTCACCGATTTCAACGTCTCCGATGATTGCCGCGTTCTCGGCAATGAAGCAGTTCTTTCCTATTTTCGGCATTATGCCGTTAAGTTCACGTATTATTGCCATTTCCTTAAGTCATTCCTAAAAAGAAGAGGGCGGCGCTTTTGACACCGCCCTCCGCTTGAGGTTTATTGATTAGTGAGATTTTCTTGATGCGAGCATCTTCTGGTAGTCTTCCTTGGAAGCTACAATGAGTTTGTCGTATTCCCTCTGACCGGTACCGGCAGGAATCAGGTGACCGCAGATGACGTTCTCCTTCAATCCTTCCAGAGTATCGGATTTTCCTCGGATTGCGGCATCGCTCAATACCTTGGTGGTTTCCTGGAATGATGCTGCGGACATAAAGCTGTTTGTACGCAGCGCAGCCCTTGTGATACCCTGCAGAATCTGGTTTGAAGTCGCGGGAACGGCATCGCGTGCCTCGACAATCCTGAGATCCTGTCTCCTGAGAAGAGAGTTCTCGTCCCTCAGCTGGCGGACAGTAACAATCTGACCGTTATGGAGATTGGTTGAGTCACCGGCATCCAGAACGACTTTCTTGTCGAAGATGGTGTCGTTTTCCTCGTTGAATTCAATCTTGTCCACAAGCTGTTCGGGGAGGAAGCGGGTATCGCCCGGATCCACGATTTCAACCTTGCGCATCATCTGGCGGACAATCACTTCGAAGTGTTTGTCGTTGATTTTCACACCCTGCATACGATAGACACCCTGCACTTCATTCACAATATATTCCTGAACCTTGACGGGACCGAGGATATTGAGGATGTCGGTGGGGGAGACGGCACCGTCAGAAAGAGGCATACCGGCACGTACATAGTCGTTTTCCTGTACGAGAATCTGTTTTGACAGAGGAACGAGATATGATTTCTCGTCACCGCTCTTGGCCTTGATGATGATTTCACGGTTTCCTCGGCGTGTCCTGCCCATCTTGACCTCACCGTTGATTTCGCTGACAACAGCGGGATTTGAAGGATTGCGGGCTTCGAAGAGTTCAGTGACTCGGGGCAGACCGCCCGTGATGTCACCGGCTTTGCCGATGGCGCGGGGAATCTTGACCAGAATGTCACCGGCCTTAATCTTCTGACCGTTTTCAATCATCACGTGTGCACCTACAGGGAGGTTGTACTGCTTGAGTTCCTCGCCGTTTTCATCGAGAACCTTGATTGTGGGGTTCTTCGACTTGTCACGTGACTCGATGACCACTTTCTCGCGGTGGATTGAGAACTCGTCGGTAGCTTCCTCGCGGAAGGTTACACCGTCCTCCATACTGTCATATACGGCTGTACCTGCTATTTCAGCGATGGTAAGAGCATTGTAGGCATCCCAGGTACAGATTCTGTCGCCATTGACCACACTTTCACCGTTGAGTTTGAACAACTCGGAACCGTAAGGTATATTGTACTGTCCAAGGGTGATGCCTGTGGTGGGATGGACAATCTTCATTTCAGTGGCACGGCTGACAACAATTGTATGGTCTCCATTTTCATCGGTCTTGACAATCGTGCGGAGTTCCTCGTATTCGAGCCTTCCTTCATATTTGGAGACGATTTCACTCTCGGAAACCTTACCTCCTGCAACACCACCGACGTGGAATGTACGAAGGGTCAACTGAGTACCGGGCTCTCCGATTGACTGTGCGGCAATTACGCCGACAACCTCTCCCTTTTCGACCATACGGCCTGTAGCCAGATTTCTGCCGTAGCATTTCGCGCAGACACCCTTCTTTGATTCGCAGGTGAGGACGGAACGTATCTCAACCTGTTCAATGGGAAGCTGTTCGATAAGATCTGCGATATTTTCTGTAATCTGCTCTCCGGAACTGAGAATCTTCTCTCCGGTAAGAGGATTATAGATGTCGTGAACAGTGGTGCGGCCCAGAATTCTGTCACCGAGAGTTTCCACAACTTCGTCCTTGTCCTTGATGGCAGTCGCCACAAGGCCGCGGAGGGTGCCGCAGTCCTCTTCGTTGATGATGACATCGTGGCTGACATCGACCAGACGACGGGTCAAATAACCTGCGTCAGCTGTCTTCAATGCGGTGTCGGCCAAACCTTTACGTGCACCGTGAGTAGAGATGAAGTACTCGAGCACGCTCAGACCTTCCTTGAAGTTCGCAAGAATAGGGTTCTCGATGATTTCTGCGCCTGTCGAACCTGATTTCTGAGGCTTTGCCATCAGACCACGCATACCGCAGAGCTGACGGATCTGCTCCTTGGAACCACGGGCACCTGAATCAAGCATCATATATACGGGATTGAAACCCTGTTTGTCAGACTTGATCTGCTGCTCAACTATGTTGGTCAGACGGGTGTTGGTCTTAGTCCATACATCGATGATCTGGTTGTATCGCTCGTTGTTTGTGATAAGACCCATATCAAAGCTGGCCTGAATGTTTTCAACCTCCTGATAGCCGTCATCCACAAGACTTTTCTTCTCATCAGGAATAATCACGTCTCCCAAATTGAATGAAAGACCTCCCTCGAAAGCCATTCGGTAACCGAGGTTCTTGATGTCGTCGAGGAACTTGGAAGTGCGGGCGACACAAGTGTATTTCAATACCTCACCGATGATGTCACGAAGGGATTTCTTCTTGAGAAGAGTGTTGATGAAAGGCACTTCGTCGGGAACGAACTGGTTGAAGTAGATACGGCCCACAGTAGTGTCAATCATCTGATAGCCCTTGCTCAGGTCACTCTTGTCAACGGGAATGCGGACAGAGACCTTGGCCTGGTACTCCACGCGTCCTTCGTTGTATGCGATGATGGCCTCTTCCGGTCCGTAGAACTTGAGCCCTTCTCCTTTGGCGCCGGGACGCTCCTTGGTGATGTAGTAGAGGCCGAGTACCATATCCTGGGAAGGAACGGTGATAGGCGCTCCGTTGGCAGGATGGAGGATGTTGTGTGAACCGAGCATCAGAATCTGAGCCTCGAGGATTGCGGCATTGCCCAGAGGGAGATGGACTGCCATCTGGTCACCATCAAAGTCGGCGTTGAATGCCGTACAGGCGAGAGGGTGGAGCTGGATGGCCTTGCCTTCAATCATTCTGGGCTGGAAAGCCTGGATACCGAGTCTGTGAAGGGTAGGGGCACGGTTCAGCAAAACGGGATGACCTTTCATCACGTTTTCAAGTATATCCCAGATAACGGGGTCCTTGCGGTCGACAATCTTCTTTGCGGATTTGACTGTCTTCACGATGCCTCTCTCAATCAGTTTCCTGATGATGAAAGGTTTGTAGAGTTCGGCAGCCATATATTTGGGAAGACCGCATTCGTGCATCTGCAGTTCCGGACCCACGACGATGACGGAACGGGCGGAGTAATCGACACGTTTACCGAGCAGATTCTGACGGAAACGTCCCTGCTTGCCTTTCAGGTTGTCGGAGAGGGATTTCAGCGTGCGGTTGGATTCGGACTTGACTGCATTTGACTTGCGGCTGTTGTCGAACAGGCTGTCAACGGCTTCCTGAAGCATACGCTTTTCATTCCTGAGAATCACATCGGGCGCCTTGATTTCAATGAGCCTCTTCAGACGATTGTTTCTGATGATGACACGGCGGTAGAGGTCATTGACGTCACTGGTTGCGAATCGTCCGCCGTCCAGGGGAACGAGGGGACGCAAATCGGGCGGAATGACGGGGATAACCTTCATAATCATCCACTCGGGATGGTTGGTGTCCTTCGATTCACGGAAGGCTTCTATTACACTGAGCCTCTTGAGGGCCTCCGCCTTGCGCTGCTGGGAAGTCTCCTTCTCGGTCTTGCTGCGCAATTCGTAGGAAAGAGTGTCGAGGTCAAGCGCCTGGAGCATCTCGTAGATTGCCTCAGCTCCCATTCCGGCCCTGAACTTGTCGGGGTTGTCATTTTCCAGGGAAGCATTCTCCTTGGGAAGACGGTCCACGATACTGACGTATTCATCCTCTGAAAGAAGGTCCATATTGTTGACCCCCATTTCGTGGGCCTTTCCGGCATTGAGGACGACATACCTTTCATAGTAGATGATTGCTTCGAGTTTCTTGGAAGGGATGCCCAGAAGATATCCTATCTTGTTGGGAGATGAACGGAAATACCAGATATGAGCCACGGGAACGGTAAGGGTGATATGCCCCATACGTTCACGACGGACTTTCTTTTCAGTAACTTCAACACCGCAGCGGTCGCAGACGATGCCGCGGTAGCGGATTCTCTTGTATTTTCCGCAGTGGCACTCATAATCTTTTGTCGGACCGAAAATCCTCTCACAGAACAGACCGTCACGCTCCGGTTTATAGGTGCGGTAGTTGACAGTCTCAGGCTTGAGCACCTCTCCTGAAGAACGGGCCAGTATCTCCTCGGGGGAGGCCAGGCCGATCGTTATCTGGTTGAAATTGGTTTTAACCTTTGTATCTTTATTGAAAGACATATCTGTAATGTTTAATTTTCCGACAATCAGTTTTCGTTGGTTCTGTCAAGATTGATGCTCAGACCCAGACCACGCATTTCGTGGAGCAGCACGTTAAGGGACTCGGGGATGCCGGGTTGAGGCATCGGATCTCCCTTGACGATGGCTTCGTAGGCGCGGCTGCGGCCGGTCACGTCATCTGATTTGATAGTCAGTATCTCCTGAAGTATGTTGGATGCACCGAACGCTTCGAGTGCCCAAACCTCCATCTCTCCGAAACGCTGACCTCCGAACTGGGCTTTACCGCCGAGAGGCTGCTGAGTGATCAGGGAGTAAGGACCGATTGAACGGGCGTGCATCTTGTCGTCAACCATATGTCCGAGTTTTATCATATAGATGACACCTACGGTTGCGGGCTGGTCGAAGTATTCGCCTGTCCCACCGTCACGCAGACGGGTGCGGCCATACAGAGGCAGACCTGCTTTTTCGGTGTATTGGCAGATTTTCTCAAGACTTGCTCCATCGAAAATCGGAGTGCTGAACTTCAGACCGAGTTCACGTCCGGCCCATCCGAGGACCGTCTCGTAAATCTGTCCCAGGTTCATACGGGAAGGCACGCCAAGAGGGTTGAGAACGATGTCAACGGGTGTACCGTCATCAAGGAACGGCATATCTTCGTCGCGGACCACTTTAGCCACAATACCTTTGTTTCCGTGGCGTCCAGCCATCTTGTCACCGACCTGAATCTTGCGTTTCTTTGCCACATAAACCTTGGCAATCTGCATTATTCCGGAAGGAAGTTCGTCACCTATGGAGAGATTGTAGCATACTCTCTTGTATTCGGCGTCAAATTCCTTGTAGGCAATCAGATAATTGTTTATGAGGCTCTTGACCATCTCGTTGGATTTCTTGTCGGAAACCCACTTGACGGGATTGACGTCAGTGTAGTTGATAGTCTCGAGCTGTCCGCGGGTAATCTCCTCACCCTTGGCTATGATTTCCGTGCCGTAGAGGTCCCCTATGCCGGCGCTCTTCTTTTCACCGACGAGAACCATAAGTTTGTCGATGAAATTCTTCCTGAGTTCTCCCGCTTTGGCATCGAATTCCTCCTTTGCACCGTCAAGCAGCTCTTTCATCTTCTGTTTGCCCTTCTTCGTATTGTCTTTGGTGACTCTCGAATAGAGGCTCTTTCCGATGATAGTACCTGAAAGTGAAGGAGATGCCTTGAGAGATGCATCCTTTACGTCTCCGGCCTTGTCACCGAAGATGGCGCGGAGAAGCTTCTCCTCGGGTGAAGGATCGCTCTCGCCTTTGGGGGTAATCTTTCCGATGAGGATATCACCGGGCTCGACGTGGGCTCCTATGCGGATTATTCCGTTGTCATCGAGGTCCTTGGTGGCATCTTCGCTGACATTGGGAATATCGCTCGTGAGCTCTTCCATTCCGCGCTTGGTGTCGCGCACTTCCATTATATATTCGTCAACGTGGATGGAGGTGAAGATATCCTCGCGGATAATTCTCTCCGAAAGCACGATGGCATCCTCGTAATTGTATCCCTTCCAGGGCATGAAGGCAACCTTGAGGTTACGGCCGAGGGCCAGTTCCCCGTTCTGGGTCGCATAACCTTCCGTGAGAATCTGCCCCTTTGTCACCTTCTGTCCCTTTCTTACGATAGGGGTGAGGCGTATGGAAGTACTCTGGTTGGTCTTTCTGTACTGGGGAAGGGTATATACTGTAACGTCAGGATTGAAGCTGACGAACTTTTCGGTTTCTGTCCTGTCATATTTGACGTGAATCTCGCGAGCATCCACAAAGACCACTTCACCGTTGTTCTCAGCAGTTATCTGAGTCCTTGAATCGCGGGCGACGGGACCTTCAAGGCCGGTACCTACGATAGGAGCTTCAGGCTTGATGATAGGAACAGCCTGACGCATCATGTTGGAACCCATCAGCGCACGGTTCGCATCATCGTGTTCAAGGAACGGGATGAGGGAAGCCGCTATGGAGGCTATCTGGTTGGGAGCCACGTCCATAAGGTCTATGTCGTTCTTGGTCAGAACGGGGAAGTCCGCTTCGCGGCGGCATTTGACTCTTTCGTCGAGAATCTCGCCGTCATCGGCCAGTTTGGCGCTTGCCTGCGCGACATTCTTGTTCTCCTCCTCTTCCGCGCTCAGATAGACGACTCCCTTGTCGCTCAAGTCAACCTTGCCGCCTTCTACCTTGCGGTAAGGAGTCTCGATGAAGCCGAGATCGTTGATGCTGGCATATACGCACAGTGAAGAGATAAGACCAATGTTCGGTCCTTCAGGCGTCTCGATGGGGCACAGACGCCCGTAATGGGTGTAGTGCACGTCTCGAACCTCGAATCCTGCCCTGTCGCGGGAAAGACCTCCGGGGCCCAGAGCGGAGAGACGACGCTTGTGAGTCATTTCAGCCAGAGGGTTGGTCTGGTCCATGAATTGGCTCAACTGGCTTGTTGCGAAGAAACTGTTGATGACACTCGACAGGGTCTTGGCGTTGATCAGGTCAACGGGAGTGAAGACTTCGTTGTCCCTGACGTTCATTCTTTCCCTGATTGTGCGTGCCATTCTTGCGAGACCTACGCTGAACTGGTTTGCAAGCTGCTCTCCGACAGTGCGGATACGACGGTTGCTCAGGTGGTCGATATCATCCACAGTTGCCTTGGAATTGATCAGCTGGATAAGATATTTGATGATCTCGATGATGTCTTCCTTCGTGAGAACCCTTACGTCGGCCGGTGTGGAAAGGCCGAGCTTGCGGTTTATGCGGTAACGGCCCACCATCCCGAGGTCGTAACGTTTGTCCGAGAAGAACAGCTTGTCGATAACGTCGCGAGCCGTAGCTTCATCAGGCGGTTCCGAGTTACGTAATTGTCTGTAGGTATAGATGATGGCCTCTGCTTCGGAATTTGTCTGGTCCTTCTGCAGGGTGTTGTATATGATTGCGTAGTCCGATGCGTTGGCATCTTCCTTGTGAAGCAGGATTGTGCTTGCTCCGGACTCGAGAATTTTCTCTATGTGTTCTTCTTCGAGGATTGTTTCGCGTTCAACGATCGGTTCGTTACGTTCGACGTAAACGACTTCTCCCGTATCTTCATCGACGAAGTCTTCGTTCCACGTTCTCAATACTTTGGCGGCCAGGCGGCTTCCGACATATTTTTTCAGGTTTGCCTTGGTCACCTTGACCTCATTGGCAAGTCCGAATATGTCGAGGATGTCCTTGTCGGATTCGTATCCTATGGCACGGAGAAGGGTTGTTACGGGGAGTTTCTTTTTCCTGTCGATGTAGGCGTACATCACGTTGTTGATGTCCGTTGCAAATTCAATCCAGGATCCCTTGAAGGGTATGATTCTCGCGGAATAGAGTTTTGTGCCGTTGGCGTGCAGGCTCTGACCGAAGAAGACTCCGGGAGAACGGTGCAGCTGAGATACGACAATTCTTTCCGAACCGTTGATGATGAAAGTTCCGCGAGGGGTCATATAGGGGATTGCACCAAGATAGACATCCTGAATGACTGTCTCAAAATCTTCGTGCTCCACATCCTTGCATTCAAGCTTGAGTTTTGCCTTCAACGGGACAGAGTAGGTGAGACCTCTGTCAAGACACTCGTCCATTGAATAGCGGGGAGGGTCTATGAAATAGTCTATGAAATTCAGCTCGAAGTTATTTCGGGTGTCTAGTATCGGGAAAACCTCTTGGAAGACTTTATACAGACCTTCGTTCTTGCGATTTTCCGCTGTGGTTTCAAGCTGAAAGAAATCCTTGAAAGATTTCAGCTGGACTTCCAAAAAATCCGGATAATCGAGGAGTGTCTTTGAGGTAGCAAATGTAACCCTTTGATTATTAATTTTTTGCGACATTTTGATAGGGGTGGTTGAAAATAAACTTTGAATAACGACAAAAAGGTTTAGAGCCTTTTTGTCGGCTCTAAACCCGATACTGCTGTACCCTATGAAAGGGGGTCAGTTGACGGATTACTTAAGTTCAACTTCTCCACCAGCTTCCTCAAGGGCTGCCTTTACCTGTTCTGCTTCAGCTTTTGATACTTTTTCCTTAATCTTGGCGTTAGGAGCCTGATCTACGAGTTCTTTGGCTTCTTTGAGTCCGAGACCGGTGAGTTCCTTGACGGCTTTGACCATCTGGAGTTTAGCCTGACCGGCTGAGATAAGGATAACATCGAATTCTGACTGTTCGGCTTCAGCCTGGGCACCGCCGTTTCCGCCTTCGGCCACTACAACTGCTGCAGCTGCAGGCTCGATGCCATATTCATCTTTGAGGATTTGTGCGAGTTCCTGCACATCTTTTACGGTGAGATTTACGAGTTCTTCCGCAAGAGCTTTGATATCTGCCATAATTATTGGTTTTTTAGATTATTTGTTACTGTTTTGAAATTTGGGTCCTATTCTGCGCTGTCTTCCTTCTTGGCGTTTTCAAGAGCGGAAACAACTCTTCTGATAGGAGACTGGAGTAAACTGATGATGTCACCGACAAGTTCGTCGTGAGACTTGATGTTCACAAGGGTAGAGAGGTTCTCGGCTCCTACGTAACTGCATTCCTGGAGGAATGCGGCTTTCAGACCGGGCTTCCCGAATTTTGCTCCGAACTCCTTGATGATTTTCGCAGGAGCGTTGGGAGTGGTGGTGAACATAATTGCGGTGGAACCTTTCAGCGTTTCGCAAAGGGGCTTGATATCCTCATTGCCGTTTTTCTCGATTGCTTTTTCAAGCAAGGTGTTCTTTACGACAACAAGCTTTACGCCCTTTTCGAAGCAGGCACGACGGAGACTTGAAGTATTTTCGGCATTGAGGCCTTCGAGGTCTGCAATGTAGAAATTGGGATTCTCCGCAATCTGTGCCGCTATCTTTTCAATGATTTGAGCTTTTTCTTCCTTTCTCATAACTTTTGATTTTATTCAGCAGCACTGATTGTTTTGGTGTCAATGCAAATACCGGGACTCATAGTGGAGGACATATAGATGCTCTTGATATAAGTGCCTTTCAATGCCTGAGGTTTCAGTTTTACGATAGTGTTGACAAGTTCGACAGCATTTTCGGAAATCTGCTGTGCAGAGAAGGATACCTTACCAATTGCGGTATGGACAATACCCTGTTTGTCAACTTTGAAGTCAATCTTACCTGCCTTGACTTCCTTAACGGCGTTACCTATTTCATTAGTAACAGTACCGGTCTTAGGGTTAGGCATAAGACCACGAGGACCGAGGATACGGCCGATTGCACCGACCTTAGCCATTACGGTAGGGGTACAGATGATGACGTCAACGTCTGTCCAGCCGCCCTTGATCTTCTCGATATATTCATCCAAACCAACGTAGTCGGCGCCGGCTTCCTTGGCTTCGTTCTCCTTTTCAGCGGGGCAAAGCACGAGGACTCTGGTAACTTTTCCTGTTCCGTGAGGAAGTGTCACAACGCCACGTACCATCTGGTTCGCCTTTCTGGGGTCAACACCAAGACGTACTGAAAGCTCGACAGATGCATCAAACTTGGTGAAGGTTACATCCTTGACCAGAGCGGACGCTTCGGCCAGCTTGTACTGCCTGTGGGCATCGACTTTAGCTTCAGCTACTTTTTGATTTTTGGTTAACTTACTCATTACGTCGTGATTTTATTGTACATCGGTGGGAAAAGTTCCATTGACTGACACGCCCATACTACGGGCTGTACCGGCTACCAGATTCATTGCGGATTTCTCAGTGAATGCGTTCAAATCGGGCATCTTCTCCTTTGCGATTTCGCGAACCTGATCCCAGGTGATGGATGCTACTTTCTTTCTGTTGGGCTCAGCTGAAGCAGTCTGAATCTTCGCCGCTTCCTTGATAAGGATGGCAACGGGGGGCTGCTTTACGATGAATGAGAAAGATTTGTCACTGTAAACCGTAATAATCACTGGCAATACCTTGCCGGCTTTGTCTTGAGTGCGGGCATTGAACTGCTTGCAGAAATCCATAATGTTCACACCCTTTGAACCGAGGGCGGGGCCAACTGGGGGTGAAGGGTTTGCAGCTCCACCTTTAATCTGCAGTTTAATGAACCCGGCAATTTCTTTAGCCATAATGTTAAGTGTTTATTCTTTAGTTACTTGCGCAAAATTCAGTTCAAGCAGGGTCTTTCTTCCAAAGATTTTGACCGTTACCTTGAGTTTACGTTTGTCGGAGGTGATTTCTTCGATTGTACCGTCAAACCCGTTGAAAGGCCCGTCTGTAATCTTGACGGCTTCACCGATGACGAAAGGAGTTTCCGTCTCGGCGTCGGTTGACGCGAATTCATCGACACGACCCATAATTCTGTCCATTTCGGATTTCCGAACCGGAACAGGGGTGTGGTCTTTGCCTTCGCTCAGGAAACCCGCCACATACGTGATGTTGCGGAGAACGTGCTGGATTTCACCTGTCATCACTGCCTCGACGAGGAGATAACCGGGATAGAACAACCGTTCCGCAAGAACGCGTTTCCCGTTTTTGACCTGGTAGTACTTTTCAGTAGGAATCAGAACCTGGGTAAGGTATTCGTTCAGACCGAGTGCATCGATTTCTTTTTCGATGTACTCTTTGGCTTTCTTCTCCTTACCTCCGGCAGTACGGACTACATACCACTTCCTGGCAACTTCACTCATGGCAATCTCTATAATTGGTAGAGGCCGGTCATAACGGTCTTGATTACGAAATCGATGGCCCAGATAACGGCAGCCAGGATTATGGTAGCTACCATAACCAGAATGGCAGAACTCTGGAGAGAACTCCAGGTAGGCCAGGTAACCTTTGTCGTCAGCTCTTTGTAAGATTCCCTTACATAAGTTCCAAATTTGCTCATTGTTATTTTGTTGTTGACTGCCGGCAGTATGGAAGCTTTTGCCTTCAGTCGGTTAATAACACGCAAGATGCGTAACCATCTTGTTTGCAGGGGAAGCAGGATTCGAACCCACATCGACGGTTTTGGAGACCGCTGAACTACCCTTGTTCTATTCCCCTATGGATAAAATCGGACTTCTTGCGACAGAAGTCCGATTTTCAAGGTATTGTCTTCGATTAGTCGAGGATTCCAACTACCTGACCTGAACCTACTGTACGACCACCTTCACGGATTGCGAAACGGAGACCTTCGTTCAGAGCAACGGGGTAGATGAGTTCAACTTTAATCTTGACGTTATCGCCAGGCATTACCATCTCAACTCCCTCGGGAAGTTCGATTTCACCGGTGATGTCAAGAGTACGGATGAAGAACTGAGGACGATAGTGGTTCTTGAAAGGAGTGTGACGGCCACCTTCGTCTTTCTTCAGTACATAAATCGCAGCCTCGAACTGTTTGTGAGGAGTGATTGTGTTGGGGTGAGCGATAACCTGACCACGTTTAACTTCCTTCTTGTCGATACCACGGAGAAGAAGACCTACGTTGTCACCGGCTTCACCCTGATCCAGAATCTTGCGGAACATTTCAACACCTGTAACGACAGATTTCCTGGGCTCTTCACCGAGACCGATAATCTGAACCTCGTCACCAGTCTTTACAACACCGGTCTCAATACGACCTGTGGCAACAGTACCACGGCCGGTGATTGAGAAGATGTCCTCGATAGGCATAAGGAAAGGTTTCTCGTTGTCACGTACAGGAAGGGGAATGTATTCGTCAACAGCGTCCATAAGTTCCATAACGACTTCCTCCCAGTGGGGATCACCGTTCAGGGCGCCGAGAGCTGAACCGCGGATAACGGGTGCGTTGTCACCGTCGAACTCGTAGAAGCTGAGAAGCTCGCGAACTTCCATTTCAACGAGGTCAATCATTTCAGGGTCGTCAACAATATCAACTTTGTTGAGGAAAACAACGATACGGGGAACGTTTACCTGACGGGCGAGAAGGATGTGCTCGCGGGTCTGAGGCATAGGACCGTCAGTTGCTGCGCAGACGAGGATAGCACCGTCCATCTGGGCTGCACCAGTAACCATGTTCTTTACGTAGTCGGCGTGGCCCGGGCAGTCAACGTGAGCATAGTGGCGGGTAGCTGTCTGATACTCTACGTGAGCGGTGTTGATGGTGATACCACGCTCTTTCTCTTCGGGAGCGTTATCGATCTGGTCGAAGGACTTCACCTCTGAAAGACCTTTCTTTGCCAGAACTTGAGTGATAGCTGCAGTCAAAGTGGTTTTACCGTGGTCAACGTGACCGATGGTACCGATGTTTACGTGCGGCTTGTCTCTTTTGAAGGTTTCTTTTGCCATAATATTATGCTTTTTTAAGTGTTGTTGGAGCCGATGGTGAGAATTGAACTCACGACCTCTTCCTTACCAAGGAAGCGCTCTACCCCTGAGCTACATTGGCTTTTATTATGGAGCGGAAGACGAGGTTCGAACCCGCGACCCTCAGCTTGGAAGGCTGATGCTCTACCAACTGAGCTACTTCCGCCTGGACATAAAAAAAGTGGGCAGAGATGGATTCGAACCACCGTAGGCGTGCGCCAGCAGATTTACAGTCTGCCCCATTTGGCCACTCTGGTATCTGCCCATTTTCAAAGAGCCGATGGGGGGATTCGAACCCACGCCCTGCTGATTACAAATCAGCTGCTCTGACCAACTGAGCTACGTCGGCTTTTTTTGGGACTGCAAATATATGCGTTTAAAATTAAATGACAAAATTTTTTCATAAAAAAATGAAAGTTTCATTGGACAGTACTCGAAGTCAGCTTCGGATATTTACTGAGCTAATATGCAGCGGAGGATGTCGTCGGTGTTGAATCCGCACTCGGAGCAGAGTTCGTCCGGCGTGCCCTGTCCGATGAATCTGTCCGGGATTCCAAGGCCGGTGAGACGGTTGCCAAGTCCGTTGTCGGCGATATATTCCGCAACCTCTCCGTGCAGACCGCCGGCCACCGCTCCGTTTTCAACAGTTATTATCGTATCCGCCTTGCTGCAGGCATCCGCAATCGCCTCCCTGTCCACGGGTTTCAGGAATCTCATATCGTAATGAAGAACGTCAATCCCGTCAGCGGCAGCCTTTGCGACTGCTTCCGAAACCTTGTCGCAGACCGCGCCGATGCTCAGAATTGCGATGCCGCATCCCTCGTGAAGGAGGACCGCCTTCCCGGGTTTGATTCCGGAATAGGGGACATCCCTCCAGGAAGTCCCGATCCCGCATCCCCGGGGATACCTTATTATTGTAGGGCCGTATTCCGGCAATGTCGCGGAATACATCATATTCTTCAATTCAAGTTCATCCCTCGGGGAGCATATTGTCAGATTGGGAATGCTGCGGTATGCCGCAAGGTCGAAGGCCCCGTGGTGCGTGGCCCCGTCTTCCCCCACCAGTCCGGCCCTGTCGAAACAGAATATGACTTTCAGGTTCTGCAGAGCAACGTCGTGGATTATGTTGTCATAGGCCCGCTGGGAGAATGTTGAATAAATATTGCAGAATGGAAGGATCCCCTGCGTTGCCAGCCCCGCGGAAAAAGTGACTGCGTGCCCTTCGGCAATGCCCACATCAAATGTCCTTTCCGGGAATTCTGCGGCCAGGGCCGTCATTCCGCATCCTGTCGCCATTGCAGGAGTGATGCCTACTATATCCTTTCTCCGCCTTGCCAGATCGAGCAGCACCTCTCCGAAAACATCCTGAAAACGGGAGGCCTCGGATTTGCTCGACGTCCTCTTTCCGGTGGTCACGTCAAATTTTCCGGGGGCGTGCCATATGGTCTGATTCTCTTCTGCCGGGGCATAACCCTTGCCTTTGACGGTGATTACGTGGAGAATCTTCGGGCCGGGAAGGTCCTTGATTCTTTCCAGAGTGCCGGTGAGGATATTTATGTCATTTCCGTCGATGGGCCCGAAATATCTCAGGCCGAGCGAGTCAAAGAGGGAGATTCTCTCTTCTACAGGCACACCTGAAAGGTGTTTGGCCCCCTTCACTATCTTCTGTATCAATTCCCTTGACTTTCTGGTGCCGAGGGAGTCCCACACGCTTTTCTTCAATGAGTTGTAGCGTTTGTTGGTAGAGATTCTCAGGAGGTAGTTGTGAAGGGCGCTGGTGTTTTCGTCGATGGAAATCTGGTTGTCATTGAGGATAATCAGCATATCCGGTTTGATTGATCCGGCGTTGTCCAACCCTTCGAAGGCCAGCCCTCCCGTCAGTGCTCCATCCCCGATTACAGCCACAACCTTGTTCGGAAGGCCCTGCAGGCGGAACGCTGTGGCCATACCAAGAGCGGCGGATACGGAGGTGGATGCGTGACCGGCTCCGAATGCGTCGTAGGGGCTCTCGTCTATGCGCGGAAATCCGCTGATGCCCCCGCGCTGCCTGTTCTGCCGGAAGGCTTCCCGACGGCCGGTCAGGATTTTATGAGCGTAGGCCTGATGCCCCACGTCCCATACGATTTTGTCTTCGGGGGTGTTGAACACCTTGTGAAGCGCCACTGCAATCTCCACCGCTCCAAGGCTGGATCCCAGGTGTCCGGGGTTCTCGGAACAGCAATCCACCATATATCCGCGGATTTCACGACATAGAAGTTCCATGTCTTTCGGACTCAGTTTCCTTAAATCAGCGGGAGTTTCAATCGTGTCAAGCACTTTGTACATACGGTGCGAAGTTACAAAAAAGACAGGAAATTCCGTCATTGTTTTCTATCTTTGCAAATAATGAAGAAAAGTTTCCCGAATACTTTCGTCATAGTCGGTATCCTCATCCTGCTGGCTGCAGCCGCCACCTGGATCGTTCCCGGTTCAAAGCCCCAGACATGGCAGGTGTTCGCCGCATTGTACAACGGGTTTGTCAAGCAGGCCGGAATCATTGTTTTCATACTCATAGTGGGAGGGACTTTCCATATTCTGGATGAAACAGGGTCGGTTTCCTACGGGATACGCAGATTCATCAGAAAGTTCGGACAATATGACAGGCTGTTCATCTCCGGCATTACGGTATTATTCTCCGCCTGCGGTGCGATATTCGGGATGAGCGAGGAAACCATTCCCTTCGTGGGGATAATGGCACCGATGCTTATCAGTCTCGGATATGATGCTATTCTGGGATTTATGTCAGTGTATATCGCGGCCAACATCGGGTTCTCGGCGGCCTTTCTCAACCCATTCACCGTCGGTATAGCCCAGCAGATGTCCGGTCTGCAAATGTTTTCCGGCATTGGATACAGAATCTTCTGCTGGGCTCTGCTGACGGGATTCCTCATTGTATTCGAACTGCTGTACGCAAAAAGTATCAGACGTCCTGCAAACGTTTCCGAAACGCCAATAGCGGGCAATGATGGGCGAGAATGGCGCAAGGTGTTCATTCTCATCCTTTTTGCCATGACCGTCATAGCATTGGTCATAGGCGCCACCTGTTTTGACTGGTATCTTCCGGAGATAGCCGCCCTGTTTCTCGCATTCGGCATCCTGACCGGAATCATCGGAAAGTCAAGCGCCAACCGCATGGCTGATAATTTTGTGGCCGGAGCGGGTGAATTGCTGGGAGCAGCTCTCATCGTGGGCCTGGCGAGCGGCATAATCATAATCCTTCAGGACGGCGGAATAATCGATATGATATTCAGTTCGATGCGGAGTTCTCCCGACACCGGGAACAGGATATCCGACATCGGAATAATGTATGGTTTTGTGTCGCTCGTCAACCTGATTCTGCCTAGCGCCACAGCCAAGGCTGCGATGATAGTCCCGATTCTCGCGCAGTTCGCGGACCTGTCGGACATCTCCAGGCAGGCGATGGTTCTTGCTTTCCAGTTCGGGGACGGGTTCACAAATATGATAACTCCGACATCAGGTGTACTAATCGCAGCGCTCGGGATGGCCGGAATACGATATTCCGATTGGTTCAAGATCGCATTCAAATGGATTTTGGTTTTGATTGTCATCGGATTTATCTTACTTTTGCCTACCATTTTTCTTCCGATACAGGGATATTGACAACATACCGACGTATGACTAAGATTAAACAAACATTAAGAGACAGTGCTGCAATGCGCTGGACAGCCCTTCTGCTGCTTGCGCTTGCAATGTTCTGCGCCTATATCTTCATGGACATCCTCTCGCCCATAAAGGATCTGATGATGTCTGAAAGGGGTTGGGATTCCAGAGCCTTTGGAACAATGCAGGGAGCCGAGACCTTCTTGAACGTATTCGTATTCTTCCTGATTTTCGCAGGAATCATCCTCGACAAGATGGGGGTGAGATTCACCTCCGTCCTGTCCGGAGCGGTAATGCTTGCTGGCGCGGGCATAGAATATTGGGCGATTTCCGAGGCCTTCATCGGGAGCATTGCTGATGTCTGGCTCCAGAACCATATGAACTATATACCCGGATTCGACGAACTCGGGATTTCACCATTCTATAGAGGTATGCCCAGCAGCGCGAAACTGTCCGCCATCGGATTTATGATTTTCGGCTGCGGTTCAGAGATGGGAGGCATTACGGTCAGCCGAGGCATCGTAAAATGGTTCAAGGGCAGGGAGACAGCCCTGGCAATGGGATCAGAGATGGCTCTGGCACGTCTTGGGGTAGCAACTTGCATGATTTTCTCCCCATTTTTCGCACGCTTGGGAGGCCATATCGACGTATCTCGCTCTGTCGCATTCGGGGTTGTGCTCCTGTGTATCGCCTTGATTATGTTCGTGGTGTATTTCTTCATGGACAAGAAACTTGATGCCCAGACAGGAGAAGCCGAGGAGAAAGATGACCCGTTCAAACTGTCCGACATCGGCAAGATTCTCAGCAGCTGGGGATTCTGGCTGGTAGCCCTCCTGTGCGTTCTTTATTACAGTGCCATATTCCCGTTCCAGAAATACGCGGTCAACATGCTTCAATGCAACCTCGCCCTGACACCCGGTACCGGATTTTGGAAAGGGTCTTCTGTAACCGTCATACAATATTGTATAATGCTTGCCGTTGCCGCCTGCTCATTCGCGAGCAACTTCTCAAAGAAAAAAGGCACCAAGTTCATCTTGATGTCAATCGCCGTAGCGGCTCTTGTAGTGTACTGCTGGATGGGTTACCAGCGCGGCTCAGCCGAATCGGTGTTCGCCGTTTTCCCTCTGCTTGCCGTAGCCATCACCCCTATTCTTGGCAATTACGTTGACCATAAGGGCAAGGCTGCCACAATGCTGATGCTTGGTTCCATACTTCTCGTCGTCTGCCATTTAACCTTCGCATTCATCCTCCCGGGATTCAAGTCATCCCCCATAGGAGGGACTATTGTTGCATACGTGACCATTCTGGTGCTTGGAGCATCATTCTCCCTGGTACCTGCTGCGCTTTGGCCCAGTGTCCCGAAGCTTGTGGATGAGAAGATCATCGGATCCGCTTATGCGCTGATTTTCTGGATACAGAATATCGGATTGTGGCTTTTCCCCATGCTGATCGGCAAGATGCTTGACTCTACCAATCCGCAGATTGCTCAGGCTCTCGCTACTAGAACGATTGATCCTGAATTGGCCGCTGTGTCTTATGACTACACCTGGCCCCTCGTCATGCTTGCCTGCCTGGGCATCGCTTCCTTCATCATTGCATTTTATCTGAGAATCGTGGACCGCAAGAAGGGCTACGGTCTTGAGGAACCCAATATCAAATAATCGACAACGTTGGATATGAATTCGGAAAACAACAGTTTCAAGGCCGGAAAAGTGGCCTGCTGGGTAGCGCTGGCGTGTCTGGTGGTGCCTATGTTCGCATCCTATTTCTTTGATGATATGTTCTCGACGGTATCCCACCTTTTCCAGGCTCCCGATTCGCTGGCACTGGGCTGGGATTCCAAGGATCTGGGCGATTTCATAGGTGATTACAGCCTGTTGTGCATCTGTGGCGGACTGATTATAGGTGGAATTCTGCTTGACATATTCGGTATCCGGATAATGGGTTCCGTCTTTGTTGGGATGATGGTAGGCGGTGCCGCCCTGGCATATTACGGTGTTGCAGGCGGACTCCCGAAGGAAAGCGCCGTGGCGATAGGGAGGGTCGGAAGGATGATTTTCGGTCTTGGCAGTGAAATTGCCGGCGTGGCCGTGACAAGGTCCATAGCGAAATGGTTCAAGAACGGAAATATGTCCCTTGCGATGGGTCTTCAGCTCGCGATAGCGAGAGCCGGTACGGGTATCGCCCTGATTGCAGCTCCGTTCATCGTGGGAATTCCGAAAGATTACTATTCTCTTGCCGATACGGCACGCCCTGCACTTGTGGGTCTTGCCCTGCTTCTTGTCGGAGGTCTTGTCTGGTCCCTGTTCGTCTCGATGGACAGCCGTTATGACAAGGCGGCCGGAATCTCTTACAGGAGAGGGGAGGTGTCCGCGGAGAATGCCTTCTCATTCAAGGATATACTCTCTCTTCTGAAGAATCCCAGGTTTGTGATGATAGGTTTGCTTTGCGTCACTTTCTATTGCTGCGTAAGTTCGTTCAAGAAGTTCGGAACAGCGGTCGTGATACCGCGTTTCGGACTGGAGGCTTCGTCTGCAGGCACTATGGTCGCGATGATTCCCTTCTTCACCATATTGTTCACCCCTCTTTTCGGCGCTCTGGTTGACAGACTGGGCCACGCAGCCAGATGGATGGTGGGAGGAAGTTTCTGTGTCCTGGCCGGCCACATCATAATTGCCTTCGCTCCTCTCGGAGTCGGATTCTACGGATATCTGGGAATAGCGTTGCTTGGTATCGGATATTCTATGGTCCCCTCCGCAATGTGGCCTTCAGTGCCGAAAATAGTGCCGGAAAAGAGTCTTGGTACGGCCTATTCGCTTATCTACTGGATTCAGAATCTTGGACTCTTCTTCGTGCCTAAGGTTGTCGGCAGGATATTCGCATCAGGTGAGGACATCCTTGCTTCAGTGGCAAGTGTGGAGTGGATTTTCCTGACTCTCGGAGTATGCGCCGTGTTCCTTGCGTTCCTTCTTCTGAGAAGTTTCAGCTTTTCACAGAACCGGCAGTAAGGCTGGGAATCCGTTTCATCCGTACAGACAACTGTAACTAACGTGCCCATAAGCTTAATAGATTGAATTTAAGGAGTTTGCTCCGAACTTGCAGATCGGTCTCATATGTAAATTTGGAACTTGTGCTCAGGCATTCCTGCTTGAGCATAGTTATTACATTCTTCAGAATTAATACGGAGATAATATGTTATAAGAAAATAGATAGCTGTCTTCCCTGCGCTGCTTTGAAGAAAGGCTACGTCCGAGTGGGAATCCTGGTATAGATTTTCTGTGAGCACTGCAGGGCATTTGCTGTGGCGAAGCACATAGAAGTTGCTTTCAAAATCGGGTTCCTTCGGTCCGTTGTATTGGCGTATCCTCTGCCCTGCCAGATGCTTTCGTGCGGCTTCATATAGGTCTGCAGCAAGAAGATCCGAGCGGGTAATGCCGGGAGTAGTGTATGCGCTCCAGCCTGAGGCAGTATGCCACTTGCCATCGGAGCCTGATGCATTGACGTGAATCGAGACAAGGATGACATTGGCCGTGCCGACTTCATCACGGATGACGTTCACCCTGCGGCAGCGTTCCATCAATGAGATATCCTCTGTTTCAGGAACGAGAAGCTGGGCATCGTAGCCACAATCGGAAAGTTCGGAAACCACACGTCGGGCGATTTCGCGGGTGTAAGAATATTCACGGAAGAGACCGTCGGGACTGCGTTTGCCGGGAGTGTCGGAACCGTGACCATTGTCGATAAGGATTGTCATAGTGCTGCATAAAATTCAGGCAGTCACCGATTCCGGTTACAAAGTAAAAGATAATTCCCGAATCCACGTCATCCAAAGGCATATAACAAACACATTCTTCGATATTTTGCGAGATATTGAGATTTATTCGTATATTTGCACTTGCTTAGCTAGCCCAGCGGCCGGATTTCAGGCACAAATGGCATAACACCATTCTGGGAACTGGTTGCAGGGTTGGGTGGGCAGACATACTGAAGACGTTACTGTCGTTTATCTTCTAAGCACAAACTTCGCAATTTGAAACTCAAAGAAGATAGCGCAACGGGAGCGTCCACTGGTGATGACGATTCGGTCATCTGCGCCATTATCTGGGCGTGGAGTTTACTGTATATCATCCCTGACGTGGGCTAGCTACGTTGCTTATCCTTTGAGTTGGGCAGCGAAGGCTTGTGCTTGGGATGAGCAAGAGTATTACTCCCACGTCTTTTATTTTTTTAGAGTTCATATGGGAGTCATGAACTATGAGTGACATATGAAGTCTATTAAAATTGGTCGAGGCCACAACAATGACGCCATTATCAATGATGCGGTTGTTTCTTCCTCTCATGCTATTATAACAGTATCTGACATAGGTGAGGTCTATATAGAAGATCTTTCTTCAAAAAATGGGACGTATGTTAACGGCAGCAAGATTTCTGAAAAAACGAAATTATCGTCATCTTCTGTTGTCCTTTTAGGTAATCATTCTATTGATTGGAAGGAGATTATCCGTACATATAAGCCGAAAGTCGATAAGCCTCAGATTAATATTCCCATAGACATAGTTGACAAGAAACTCATTGGAAGGAATCCCAGTTCCCAAGTTCGGTTCTCTTTTGACGATGTGTCAGACAAGCATGCGTATTTATGTAAAAAATCAGATGGCTCAATTGTCATAATTGACAATCAGTCCACAAACGGGACCTTTGTAAATGGCGAGAAAATAACGATGCCAAGAGAACTGAAAAAAGGAGACTCCGTTGTGCTTTCAAACAGACATCCTTTTAATTGGGAGGCCATATATCCACCGAAACCCATATTTGAATATAAGTATTTAGCTATCGCACTTGCTACGGCAGCCATTATTGTTCTAGCATGCATTTTCAAACCTTGGGATACAATAATCGGAAAGAGTTGGACTAAGATTTATGCTGAGCATAAAAATGACGTTGTTCTTGTTTATGTAAAATCAGCATTTGTGTCAAAAGTTCAAGGCCACCTCTTAAGCGCATATTTAAATGGGTATGACGAATTAGATTATTGCTCGGTCAATGAAGAGGGTAAAGTCTCATCCGGCATCTCAAGAGGTTCAGGAACTGGATTCTTTATTTCAAACGATGGAAAGTTTCTTACTAACAGGCATGTTGTTGGAAGCAAATTCGAAGAGGAGGAAAATTGTAAAATCGTTAAAAGGGCTGTCCAATCTGTATTGGTTGAGAATGGGCTAAATAGCCTTGCTGCAAATGTTGACGTTGAGTATGAGATACTCAGCATTGGCATTGTACAAAATGACACTTATATCGACAATGAGAGCAATCTTATTCCTTGTACGCTTATTCGATTAAGTGATAATGCCGAGTTGGATGTTGCTTTGCTTCAAACCAACAACAAAATGATTCCTACAGGTTCGTCATTTGTCGATTTATCAAAATCAATACCAACAGAAAAGCTGACGATAGGAACAGAGATTTGTACGATAGGATTTCCGCAATCCTTTATAATAGGACAAACATCCGTTGGTCTTGAAGCAAATAACCAAAGTGGAGAAATCACTCAAGAGCGCGGCACGTACCAATATGGACATAATATTACAATACATCAAGGAGCTAGCGGTTCTCCAGTGTATGATAAAAAAGGACGATTCTCCGGGATAATTGTATCTGGATTTCTTGGTATTTCTCAAGGCTACAATCATGCAATTCAGCCTAAACCTGTAATAGATTTTGTAGGAAACTAATACTGCTATAAAATATTTAAAATCAAATCAATATGGCAACAAAGAAATGTATCAACGGACATCTTTATGATCCTGCTATCTATGGCGACAACTGCCCTTTCTGCCCTTCTTTCACTGGAGCAACAAAGGTAAATTCTGAGTATCAAGAAGACAACGGCACTCGTGTATTAAATGGTGAAGAACCCACAAAACCTACAGAAACTGTCGGATTTGAAGGAAACGAATCTTCCGGTGGTGCAACTGTAATACGTCATGTCGGGGGCCACACAACAGGAGAGACGGGATTAAGCGAAAATCGTCGTCTTGTCGGCCTTCTCGTCTCCTATAGTGCAGTGCCTACTGGAGAGGTTTACAAGGTATTTGAAGGTCGCACCACTATCGGTCGGGACCGTACTTGTGACATCCCTTTCCCGAATGATAGCCATATGTCAGCGAAACATTTGCTTATTCAGTATGTGGAAGCGAAAGGCTGTTTCAGAGCACAAGAGTTTGACAAAGGTTCCGCAAATGGCAGCTATGTTAATGGCCAGGTATATGTTCTTGGCGATGTGATTGACCTGAAGGACAAAGATGTGATTGTTATTGGTGGAACTAAGTTCGTCTTCCTTGAAATACCTGAATTTTAAAATATATAATAATGGAGCAATTTAATTATTGTCTTGTCGTAGGGCAAACCGATGTAGGAAAGAAACGTGCGGCCAACGAAGATAATATGGGTAATGCCATTACGCCAAATGGTTTGGTTTCCGTCGTCTGCGATGGTATGGGTGGTCATGTCGGTGGTGCAACGGCATCCAGAATAGCCGTTGATGCAATCCTTGAGAACCTTAAAGGCAATTACTATGAAGACCCAAGAATAGCTATCGGCGAATCAATTGATATAGCCAATAGAGCCATTTTGAATGAAGCATCTGCTCGGCCGGAATTATCCGGAATGGGTTCTACCTGTGTTCTTCTGATTGTACGGAATGGGAAAGTATATATTGGCCACGTTGGGGACAGCAGGATATATCTGATACGTTCCAAGAGAATAATTCAGTTGACCAAAGACCATTCTTATGTCCAAATGCTTGTGGACAGAGGAGAAATCACAAAAGAACAGGCTGAACATCATCCAAGAAAAAACGAAATCACAAATGCTCTGGGAATTCCGAATATGTCTCCAGCAACTATCGCTGATGATGCCATTATTCCAGAAGCTGGTGATTGTTTCCTATTATGTTCCGATGGCCTGAGTGGAATGGTCCCGGATTCTGTCATCAACAAAGTCGTCAGTAGGCAAAGTGAATTGAGTGCACAGGCACGAGTCGATCGCCTCATCTCTATTGCCAACGATAATGGTGGCGTTGACAACATCACAGCTCAAATGGTTGAGTTTACAATTACTCCAGGTGCTGTAAAACCTGGAAAAAGGATTCCATTATGGCTGAAATTTTTAATATCAGCAGTTGCACTGGTGATAGCGGGACTCGGTTTATATTTCCTGATAAGTCACAATAAAGATGTTAAGGAGGAAGCTGAAGATGAAGTTTCTCAAGTTCAAACGGTCGTTAATCCAACGGATGTCCATATCCCCGATGCTATAGTATTCAAAGCCAAAGAAGAATTTGTTTCCATTGTATTTGGTGAGTCGTCAATAGTATTTAAACATGACGGGAAACAAATTATTTCTGAGAATAACACCTCATTCAATCCTGATTCGCTGAAAGTTAGTTCGTCTGATATTGACATAGTGCTTAAGGGTGAAAACAGAGTTTTGAAATTCACAGACAACTACCCTGGAGAAAAGGTGATTGTTGAAGTATCATCTATTGAACCTCGGAAGGTTTATAGATTCTATATCCCTGTTTCTAAAAACCTTGATCCAAATCCCATTCAGATACCGAAGATAACGGAACCAGCAGCAGAGGGCACATCAGCCACTAAAAATGTCCATACCGGTAAACATGAGATAATCAAAATTGAGCTTGGAGAATATGCTTTGGCGGACGGTGAAAAAATCCTTTTCAACTATAATGTTCCATCTATGCGCATAAAAGGTGAGGATATTCTTGATATAAAAGACAAACTCAAGCATAATAAACTCGATGAGGTCAAAAATGATGAGATCGAGTTCGATAGCAGACAGTGGGTCAAAGAGTTTAAACCACAACATAATCTATTGTCCTTTACATATAAAGGCAAACCAAAAGAGCCTGTTAAGTGTAAATTCGTTATCCCTTGTGTTAAAAAGGGTTCTACAGATGAGGTAGTGTTGGAAATAACTCTGACCGTCATTGGTGAAAAAGAGGTAAAAGAAGAGACACCACAACAAGAGTCCAAGGATAGCGTCTCTCAAGGCCCTGCAATGATTAAAGTATAGCATCATTTTCACTTATATTATGAGTGGTTATTCCATAATCCGAGAAATTGGGAAAGGAGGTATGGGCTCCGTATTTGAAGCGGAGTCTCAATCCGGTGAGCGTGTCGCTCTAAAAATGATGAGTGCAAAAGCAGCCGCTTATCCGGATTATAAAGAGATGTTTGATCATGAGGTACATTCTTTAAGAAAATTATCACATCCTTCTATAGTCAATATTGTTGGTGAGCCATTTTCCGATTCAACAGGCAATTTATACTTGCCGATGGAATATATTGAAGGACAAACAATCTCCCAAATAGTCCAAGATCCAGCCCATGGTCCTTACAAAGAAGACGAGGCATTGAGGATTTTTGATCAATTGCTCGATGTTTTCAGTTACATCCACAGAAATGCCTGTATTCACAGGGATGTAAAGCCGTCGAATGTTATGATTCGCCCCAATGGCACTGTCTGTGTGATAGATTTTGGCATAGCCAAAGATAGCAAGACAAGCACGGGGAAAACCATAGGCAGAGTCGTCGGGACCGATGGCTATATGAGTCCTGAGCAAGCAAATGGCTTGAACATTGACCATAGAACTGACATATATTCATTGGGATGCCTACTTCATTATATGTTGTCCGGCACACATGCTATTACGAAGAAATCTAACGATTATGAGACGATCTGTGCGATTCTGGATAACGAATTCCCACTTCTCTCAGATAGGGGAATCAAGGTATCTAAGCGAACGCAGGACGCAATACTCAAGGCTGTGAACAAGAATATGATGTTCAGGTTTCAAACGGCCGAAGATTTCAAATACGCATTACAGTCCTCATTGTCTCCTGATCAATATGTGGTGACAGTTGGCCGTTCCGGATGTGATATCAATATGCATGGAGAATATGTAAGCAAGCATCATCTAGACTTGATATTTACAATCCAAACCGGTTCTACTCGTGTTGTAATAAGAGATAGAAGCACTAATGGAACCGGAGTTGATGGACGATTGGTAAAACAATCATCTTTTGAGTTTTCTTATGGGATACAGACTACAACTTTCCCTGTCATTATGCTTGTGGGATTACCTGAGTACACTCTTGACTGGGACGAAATTAAGACGGTTCTTTTCGAGAAGATGGGACGTCCCACAACAGTTCTTCCGCCAGGAGGAAGTGGGGAACTTCCCCCTCCTCCTCTTCCACCAACTGTGATTGATGAAATAACGATTGGCTATGGTATATTATCATTTATAATTCCAATTGTTGGATGGATTCTGGGAAGCAAATGGAGGATATCATTCCCCAAAAAATCCAAGATGGCCAACAAGTTGGCTTGGTACGGATTCCTCTTTAATCTGTTATCTCTATTCCTTTCTAAAATAATCAATTAGCTTCATATGAAAACTATTACAATTGGGAAATTGAATTGCGACATAATAATACAGGATAATTATGTCAGCCGTAAACATGCCGAGATATCCCTTATTGACGGACAGTATGTTTATCGAGATTTAAGCAAAAATGGCACAACCATTAATGGACGTGTGTATCATAATGAAAAAGTCGTCATTGCACCTGGAACACCTGTATTTTTAGCCAATAAGGTGCCACTTCCCTGGCCTCAAGTATTGATGCTCCTTCCAAATTCGGCCATTAAAGTCAATAATAACGACTGCATAGACGAAAGCACTATCCTTCAACCCAGACCTCAAGATGACAGCATTGGTGCCGGGTGGGGAATATTGTCTTTTATTTTCCCAATTGTAGGTTTCATACTCTATTTTGTTTGGAAAGATTCTGAACACAACAAAGCGAAACAGGCGGCAAACATTGCTTGGATCAGTATTGCTATCAGCTTTGTAATAGGATTTATCGGTGGTTTAGCCGGAGCTCTTTAATAAGATTAAATACGAGATGTTATGATAGGAAAGGAAATTCTTAATTACAAAATTTCCTCTCTCATTGGAAAGGGAGGAATGGGAAGTGTATATTTGGCCCAAAACAAATATATACAGCAACAAAAAGTTGCAATCAAAATCATTAATGCAAATATGATTAATGATTTTACACGTCAAACTTTTGCAAAAGAAGCTGATAAATTGGCGCGACTCAATCATCCAAATATTATTCACTTCATCAACTATCATATTGATGATGAGGGTAATATATACTTGATTATGGAGTATGCTGATGGATATAGTTTGGAAGACTACATTAAAAACGTCTCTGGGCTTATCGTTGAAGAGAAAATCTGTTCGTTCTTTGAGCCGCTGCTTGACGCATTCGATTATGCACATAAGAACAACATTATTCACAAGGATATAAAGCCAGCGAACATTATTATTACAAAAGAAGGGACTCCTAAAATACTTGATTTCGGAATATCGGAACTTTTGAGTGAGAATGGATCCGATGCTGAAAAGGATGTGATAATGGGTACACCTTCATATATGAGCCCTGAGCAGGTTAAGGGATTATGCTTAGATCAGCGCTCTGACATATATTCACTTGGCGTTCTTCTACACCAGATGCTTACGGGCAATCCACCATATGATACAACTACTCTGACAGAGCATGAAATCTACAAGCACGTTGTTGATGATGAACTTCCGAGAATGAAAGCATACTACAAGTATGTTTCTGATAAGGTTCAAGCAATTGTTGACAAAGCAACAAATAAAAAAACAGAAGCACGATATGCTTCTTGTGCGGATTTTAAGAAGGCGCTACATAACGCTATTTACCCACCAAAAGTATCGAAATGGGCGAAAATCAGCATTGCGTCAGTAACTGCTATTATAGTTGGTCTCGGTATATTCATTTGGGATTATAATAGAGTAAAAGTCTCTTATTATAAGGATTATGCAGAGCAATGGAGCATACCACAAGGTATTGGAAAAATATCAGGTTCGGAGAGAAGTCATACCCATAGAATGTATCGGTTCGAATCGAAGCACTACAAACTCCAGAGGGTTTCTCATGTGAATAGTATAGGCACAATTATTCCAGATGGAGAATCTGAAAGATATGAGCGGCCTCTTGATATGATATTCTATTATAACGATGATAATCGTCTGAATCGCATTAAGGTTCGAGACCATAATGGACAGGTTCTTTATATTAAGTCTTTTAATGAAAAGCTGAATACCGTCATCTTTCAATTCGATGATGAATACGGCACAGAAAAGACAATAGGAAGCCAAACAGTCGGCTATATTCATGCCTTCGATGAAAATCAAGACAAGAGCAAAATATCCAGATACCTTCTCGAATACGATGACAAAGGCTTTATAAAAACTTTAAGATATGCTGGATTCCAAAACATAGTTGTCGGAGATGCGGATGGAATATATGGAAAGCAGTACGTTCGCGATAGCAAAGGTCGAGTAATTGAGGAATCATATCTGGCTTTTGACGGTTCACCTAAAGCCACAAAATGGGGTATGGGTAAGAAATTGTTTACATACGATGATAATGATAATTGGATTTGCTCCAGATATCAGACAATTGATGGGGAACCTTGTTTAGACGATTCTGATGGAACTTGTGTATGCGAAAATGAATACGACAAATACGGGAACGAAATCGCTCAATATTACAAAAACTCAGATGGAGAATTAATGATTCCAGGAAAGTATGGCGTAGCTGGAGCGTTAATAGAATATGATTCACAAGGCTATATAAAGAAACAATCATATATAGGTATTGATGGTAATATTGAATTCTCAGCAAAACAAGGATTTGCAGCTTATATTACAGAATGTGACGAGAATGGGTTCTTTAACAGAATAGAATTTCTGGATGCTTCAGGAACCCCATGTCTTACGGATAATGGAAATTCAAGTTTGAAAACCGTAAACGATTCCAAAGGAAATGAACTCGAAAGATGGTTTTACAATTTAAGTGGAGAGTTAGTTCTTAATTCAGAGGGGTATGCGGGCATTAAAAGTGAATATGATTCATTAGGACATCCCGTTAAAACTATTTTTTACGGGACAGACAGTGAGCCATGTGAATTATCCACAGGGTACGCAGGATGGTTGTGCGAATACGATAAAATGGGTAACGTGACCAAGCAATCGTATCTTGACGCACAAATGCTTCCTACACAAGATGAAAACGGGGTTTGTTCATTTACTATGGAAAGAGATCTACGAGGTAATGTTACAAAATACTTGTTTTATAACGAAAAAGGTGAGCCAACATTAAGCAGAGAAGGTATTGCCGGTATGGAATTTTCCTACAATGATGGAGGAAATGAAATTGAACGTCGTTTCTTCAATATAAAAGGGGAACCAACCAAAGGATATCTGGGATACGCCAAGAGAACTCACACATATGATGAGATGGGGCACGAATTGAGTAATCGGTATTATGGCTTGGATGGAAATCTGACTCTTGTTGACGGCATTGCAGGAACCAATTATAAAGTTGACAATCACGGCAATATCATTGAAGATATGCCTGTTGGATTGAATCAGAAACTCGCATCAGGAAAATTGTTGGCACGCTATAAGTACGACAATAAGGACAATATTATTGAGTATGCTCTGTTCAACGCATCAGAACAACCTGCAATGAATAGTTATAACTATCACAAGTATTCACAGAAGTTCAATTCCAGAAACCAATGCATTGAAATCTGTTATTACAATACAAAAGGAGAACTTACCAACTATAATAACTACAATTATTGCATTCAGCGGACAGAATATAATGAAAAAGGTCAATCTATAAAAATATCATATTTTGACAAAAACAACAATCCTGCTGTTTACTATGGAGATAATGATGGTGGTTATTCAAGCCTATCATCCGAATATGATAATTATGGTAGAGTAATACGTCAGTTTTTCTTTGATAAGAATGGTGCCCCTACAGATCCAAAAATAATGGTTCCGGAAGGAGCCGTTCAATATGATAAACGCGGGAATCAAATTTATCTTGCATCTCTTGATGGGAATGGCAATCTGATAATGAACCCTAAAACTGGATGGTCCTTCGTCAAGAGCGAATATGATAATCATGACAATCTTTTATGGTCAGCCTATTTTAATGACAAGGAAAAGCCAATACGTAGCAAAGATGGATATCATAAGATTGTAAATACTTATACTAATGCTAATAAGCAGGAGAGTGAGTCATATTATGACACCGATGGTAACGCCATGATTGTAAATGGCTATCATAAAGAACAATATAAGTATAATGACAATCAGCAATGTATTGAGATACAATATTTAGGCACGAAAGGAGGGCAAGTGAATAATGCATACGGATTCTCAAAAATTGTATTTACCTACAATAGTGATCAGACGTATCGGGATAGAAAATATTTTAATGCTTCTGGGAAAATGTTACTGCAAGAACAGTACATAAAAGGCGAATGGGTTGCTGTTAAGAATTGGCAGAAAGATGTTTCCGATTTTGCAGATGAATTACCTGTAGATCTTGGCGAAGATGCCGATAATCTCGTAATCCAATCAATCAAAATTGTTAGTTCAACACTCGTTGAAATCGTGATGATAACTCCAAAATCAAAATACGATATGGCTAATAGTACTATCGATACTTACTGCCAAGTTCTTGAGATGTTTACACAAAACGTCAAGGAACAGCTAGAGATTCCTCGAAGTGTCACAGTGAAAGGTATCTTGAAAGATACAAAGGGACGTGTTTTATCAACTATAAAGAAATAAATCTATGAAGCGGTTAAACATTATTTTAATAGGTATTCTATCTCTTGTTTTTTCTTCCAAAATTGCTGCTGAAGAAAAAAAACTAAACTCTGATCAACTTGCATTGCGTTCAGAGATAGTAACCTTTCTAAAAGAGGAAGGCTATATGCCAGAGATTGACTCTGATGGAGATATTGCATTTAAGATTGAAGGAACAAGATATTATGTTTCGATTTCTGCAACGGATGAGAACCCAATGTATTTATCATTTTTTTCCTCTTTCAATAATCCTTCTGATTACTCTCCAGATGTGGTTCTTATGGCGTCAAAAGAACTAAATAAATACAAAGGAGTGAAAGTAACCTGTTATGATAGTTCTTTCCGGATTTCATGTGACTTATATCTGCGCGATGCTGAATTATTTAAGGAGTCGTTCTACAAAGTGAAATCTCAAATGTCATCCGTACAGTCCGACTTTATGAATGAATGTAAAAATGCATCATCAGGTTCGAGTTCAATTTCCATATCCGAAATTCCTCTTATTATTACAAAACTGGAGGTTGCAAATATTGAGAAAGACGGAACAATAATCCAAGACTACGGCTCTACAATATATGATTATAAAACGAAGTATCTTAAACCCCGTATTACAATCAAACCCTACAAAACTTCGGGAACTGTAAAATTATATATCAAACTATATAGGAATAACGAATTGAAGAAAGGTTCATCTTCTCCTGATGATTATTCTTATTCTGATACAATAGAAATTAATGGTTCGTCTACTCAGACATTTTTGCTTTCGGGATGGGGATCGGAAACTGCCGGACATTGGTCTGCTGCAACATATAGATTTGAAATTTGGTATGGAGATTACTGTCTTGGCAGCAAGACATTCAAGGTAATATAGTATGAGAAAGCTTGTTATCTTGCCGACAATTGCTCTATTTCTCTGCTTATTTTGTTATGGGGCGGAGAAAACTGGCAAAAAATCAGAACCGTACAAATTCGAGACTATAATTGAGAATCCGGTCACACCCATAAAGGACCAAGCGTCAAGCGGTACTTGTTGGTGTTTTAGCGGAATCTCATTTATAGAGTCTGAAATACTTCGTGCTACTGGTGAAGAGTATGATTTGAGTGAGATGTTTGTCGTATCAAACGCTTATTATGATAAAGCGCTTAAGTATGTCAGACTCCATGGTAATCTTAATTTTGGTCCCGGAAGTTGTTTTAATGATGTCTTGTATGTACTAAAAACATATGGGATTGTGCCAGAAAACGAAATGACCGGACTGAATTATGGAACTACTAAGCATTTTCACTCAGAGATGGATGAGATACTGAAAGCCATTGTTTCCGTTATTGTCAAGAATCCAAATAAAAAAATTACTCCTGCTTGGAAAAGGGGATTTCGTGCCATGACAGCTGCATATCTCGGAGAAATCCCTACATCTTTTATAAGCAAGGGGAAAGAATACACGCCAAAAACGTATATGGAGTCTTTGGGAATAAATTTGAATGATTATATTGACCTGTCGTCATGGACATATTCTCCATTTTATGAACAAATATCATACGAAGTACCCGACAACTGGCGTGGCATAAATACATGGAATGTCCCCATTGATGACATAATATCCATCATTGACAATGCGATAGAAAACGGCTATACTGTTGCGTGGGCAAGTGATGTGAGTGAAGATGGGTTTACTTCAACAGGGATAGGTGTTGTTCCTGATATAGAAAGAATTGTAAAAGGCGGTGATTATGCTCGTTGGATGAAAGATGAAAATATTGATGAAACACTCCCTATTTTCGCCCAAACCCCTTGCCTGGAATTGAATATTACTCAAAAAATGCGGCAAGATGCTTTTGACGACTACTCAACAACTGATGATCATGGGATGCATATATACGGAAAGGCGAAAGACCAAAATGGCACAGAATACTATATGGTAAAGAATTCATGGGGGAATGTTGGGCCGTATAATGGTATCTGGTATGTCAGTAAGGAATATGTACGTTATAAAACAACAAACATCGTTGTTAACAAAAATGCTATTCCAACTGAAATTCGAGAGAAATTCAAACGTTGCGATTTCTAACAGACAAACTTAAATTGAGACAAAATGAAAGAGAATGAAGTTCAGTGGATTATTTGTCCTAAATGCGGGAAAGCGTCTGATTCTATAAAGTACTATGGAATGTTTGAGCATATTTTGTTCATAGTCTTTGGGGCTTCAGCAAGACGAGAAAGAGTTTGTGCTTGTCCTTCATGTATGAGGAAGTATATTTTGAAGAAAATGCTGATTCAACTTTTTACGGCAAATCTGCTATGGCCACTTTTTGTCGCTATCCCACTCACTGTTAAGTTTTTCTGTACTTTCTCCAAAGGACACTCCGTTGAGGTATATCAAATGCTTAAAAATCACGAAGAATAATAGCACTCTCTCGAACGTACAATTGTAAATCTCAAATTTATATATTTAAGTTTCGCAAGTGATTCAGGCGGCAGGTTGTAGTTGTTGAGCCACCCTCATTATTGCATTGAGTTGTTTGTTTTCGTATATAATGTTTGTCAAGATTTCATCGAAGTCAGCCGAGAAAAAGTCCGCAACTGCAGAT
>JAZUIV010000043.1:0-13338 GCA_045642485.1 Bacteroidales bacterium
AAAGGATGCCGGATGCGAGTGGAGAATGTCTGTGGGCCGGCTCCGGCCGGCGGGACCCGCAGACATCACGAAGCAGACGAGCAACTTTCAGGCACTGAAGCTCAGCATCCGTCGCAACCTGTCTCCGCCGAGGACGAAGGCAGCTCTGCGAAACTGCGTGAGTTCTGAACGCATCGCCGACGGACCTTTAAGAAGGACATCATCGCAGCACCTGAAAATCTTGTGCGCAGAACGAGACTTTCCACGCACGGGACCCCCGAAATGAACTACCCCGTGCGCAGATAAGGGCTTTTCACGCACAGTCACAATCTTTTTTACGAATGGAACACATCCTCACACCTGTTTTTTTCTACTTTTGTGAAAAACAGATGACGTCTATGAAAAGTTTTGTGGAGAAGGAAAGAGGCTGTAAGACGGCTTTCCAGACTAACGTGCCTTTCTGGCACCTGTTCACCCCGGGAGAACAATCCTGGCTGATTCTCAAGAATGCTGACGATATGAAATTTGCCGTGACACTTCTGGCAAGATGCGCCTGCGAGTTCAGCGATATCCTGATTCTGACATTCGCTCTTATGAACAACCACATTCATATTGTGGCTTCCGGCCCTGTTTCATCATTGATACCGTTCTTCGATGCATTCAGGCGCAGGCTTACAAGATATCTTTCCTCCCAGGGACGGACCTTGCTGTCAGGCAGTCTTAAAGAAACCGTCATTCCGATTCCCGATCTCCGGGCTCTCCGCAACACAATCGTGTATGTCAACAGGAACGGATTTGTCGCTGATCCCTCCCAGACGCCATTCTCATACCGATGGAGCGCAGGCTCCTGTTTCTTCAATGTCCGACTTACCGGCAGGAAGTACTCTGAATTCAAGGATAAGGAGACGCGGGTTCTCTGCAAGAGCCGGGCCGTGGCATTCCCCGATTCCTATGAGGTAATCGACGGATACATCCACCCCGCCTCATTTTGCAGAGTTGACATTGCAATGTCTTTCTTCCGTGATGCCCATCACTATCTCTTCCTCCTGCTGAAAAATGTCGAAACATATCAGGAGATGGCTAAGGAGTTGCACGACAGTGTCTTCCTGACCGATGAAGAAGCCTATGCCCAGGCAGCAAGAATCAGCCGCAAAGAATTCAATGTCCGCTCAATAAAAGAACTCTCGAAGGTTCAGAAAATCAATCTTGCATCCACGATGCATTACAAATTCAACTCCTCCAACGAACAAATCCGAAGAATCCTGATGATTTCAGAGCCGGAGATAAACAGCCTTTTCCCTCTATCCGACCGGCACCACCGACATTAACACTATGCCGTGCGCCGGAAGGACGATTCCACGCACGGGAGCCCCGAAATGAACCACCCCGTGCGGCGAAACGCCGGTTTCACGCACGGAAACTGGCTAAGAACCGTTCAGAAGCCGCTCAGAGATTCGTACCCGCCGGCAGGTAGGTAGGGACAGGTCTGCGAAAGGATGCATTGCGGATTGGGCCGCGAAAGGATGCCGGCTGCGAGTGGAAAATGTCTGTGGGCCGGCTTCGGCCGGCGGGACCCGCGGACATCACGAAGCAGACGCGCCACTTTCAGGCACTGAAGCTCAGCATCCGTCGCAGCCTGTCCCTGCCGAGGACGGAGGCCGCTCTGCGAAACTCGTGAGTTATGAACGTACCGGCCTGCGGACTGCCGTGAGGAAAATTACTCGCGGCTGAAGTTGTGGAAGGCGAAGGGCAGGACGAGAATTTGTTCGGATAGCGCTGGCACACACCCGTCGCCATCAATTCGTCCGCCACAAGATACATATTGCCCTTCTCCACCCAGTTTTCATCGTTGTTTCAATTTGAACGTTTTGTTACGATTATACGGAATTTTGCACTAACTTTGGACTAACATTGAAGGCAACATGAAGAAAGAGATTATGTCAGCATCAAAAGTATTTTTCACCGATTTCCATACCAAGGCATATGGCGACGGCATCCCTACCAAATTCCGCAAACTGCTTGCGGCTTCAGAGTTCAACGACATCGATTTCGAGGGCAAGTTCGTTGCTATCAAGATTCACTTCGGAGAGAAAGGCAACCTTAGTTTTCTACGCCCGAATTATGCCAGAGTGGTGGTGGATATGGTGAAGGAACGTGGAGGGAAGCCCTTCCTGACCGATTGCAACACGATGTATCCGGGCTATAGGAAGAATGCCCTGGAGCATCTGTACTGCGCCTGGGAGAACGGATTCACCCCATTGACGGTAGGCTGCCCCATCCTGATAGGTGACGGCTTGAAAGGCACCGATGACATAGCCGTTCCTGTTGAAGGCGGTGAATATGTCAAGGAAGCCTATATCGGCCGTGCCGTAATGGACGCTGATATTGTCATCAGCCTGAACCACTTCAAGGGCCACGAAGAGACAGGTTTCGGCGGTGCTTTGAAAAATCTGGGTATGGGTTGCGGTTCCCGTGCCGGAAAAAAAGACCAGCACAGCAGCGGGAAGGCTCTGATAAACGAGGAACTTTGCCGCGGATGCCGCAAATGCCAGAAGGAGTGTGCCAACGGAGGCCTTGTCTTCGACGGTGAAAAAAAGAAGATGACCGTTGACCAGAACAACTGCGTAGGTTGCGGAAGATGCCTTGGAGCCTGCAATTTCGATGCAATCTATTTCGAGAATTTCAACGCCAACGAGATACTCTGCCGGAAGATAGCCGAATATTCGAAAGCGGTTGTCTACGGAAGGCCGTCGTTCCATATATCTCTGGTAGTGGATGTCTCCCCGAACTGCGACTGTCACGGCGAGAACGATGTCCCCATCCTCCCCGACCTGGGAATATTCGCATCCTCTGACCCCGTTGCTTTGGATCAGGCCTGTGCGGATGCCTGCCAGGCCGCAGAACCTCTGCCTGGAGGACAACTCTACAACAACATCCACTCCGCCGGTTTCGTGGATCATCACGACCATTTCAAGAACTCCAACCCCAACATAGAGTGGAAGAGTTGTCTGGCGCACGCCGAGAAGATTGGCATCGGATTCAGGGAGTATAAACTTGTGACACCACGCCTGTAAAGAAAAGTTCCTCCCTACAGGGAACCTATGACAGCGAGAAGATCATTGAGAAGAAGCAGCGTCTTTTCAAGGAGGAGGGCTGTCAGGCTGTCCAGCCCCGGAATGGCTTGAGTGAGAAGGCAGGCCGCGATGAGATACATCACCACGGTTGCCAAAGGCACAGCCATCAGGTTGGTCAGCAGGAAATAGCGGGGGAAAGTGCCGAAATAGAACCATCCCAGCATTCCACAGGTAGCCTGACAGGAGATTGCAATGGAAAGAGAATCCCATACCTTCCTCAGGATAACGGAACGGGTGTCAAGCAACCCTTTCAGCCGCGGGTGTATGGTATGGATTGCAAGCACGGCGCTGTATGAGAGTTGAAAACCTATGTTCCGCGGAGATTCCGGTGAAAAGAGAGTGGTCAGCAGAGCGCTTGCAGCCAGACTCGAAAGGCCGTTCTTTCCGGCAGTGATGAACGAGGAAATCTCATAGACCGTTATCATCACCACTGCACGGGAGATTGAAGGGCTCAGCCCTGAAACCACTGCATAAATCCACAGGAAAGAGAGAATCACGGCAGTCCTGATGATGCGGGAGGCCCTGCCTCCACCGAGAAAGGAGAGCGCCAGAGAGATTATCCCGTAGATGATACCGACGTGCAGACCGCTCAGAGCAAGGAGATGCATTGCGCCGGCATCCCGATATACCCGCCTCAAATCACGGGAGATATCGCTCCTGTCCCCTATCGCCAATGCCTTGAGAATGGCCCTTTCGTCCCCTTCCGGCACGAAGCCTTCAAGATAGAGCGAGAAACCGGCCTTCGCCTCCGCTGCGGCTGAGGTTATGGCAGAGACATCCCCTTGAGGAGAGGCGGCATATATCTGCCACCCTGAAACTCCGAGAAGCAAAAAACAGGATAGGAGCAGCACCGCATTCCGAAAGCGGACCGACAATAGAGCCGGAACGCAAGCCGTCATCAGCCAGACCAAAGGGAAGCCGGGCAACAAGCCGCCAAGCCAGTTGCCAGCAAGAAAAAAAACTGCACAGAAGATGATTTCCCTTCCCCTCATACCCTGCTCCAAAGACAAAAACAGGACGCCGCGGGCGTCCTGTCCTGTGATCCGCTTGGGGCTCGAACCCAAGACCCCAGCATTAAAAGTGCTGTGCTCTACCAACTGAGCTAGCGAATCATTCCCTAAAGGGACGGCAAATATATAGCATATTTTTGACAAAAACAAAAAAAAGCCGGATTTCTCCGGCTTTTCTCATATCAGATTCGGGCGTTATGCTCCGAAATTGTCGTAATAAACGTTTTCGGGCTGAACTCCGAGACTGTCAAGCAGATTGTTCACTGAAGAGACCATCATCGGGGGACCGCACATAAAGTACTTGATATCCTCGGGAGCCTCGTGGTCCTTCAGGTAAAGTTCGTTCATCACGTTGTGAACGAAACCTGCAGTATATTTCACACCTGCGGCATCGGCTGCGGGATCCGGACGGTCGAGAGCCAGATGGAACTCGAAGTTGGGGAACTCGCGCTCGATTTCTGCAAAATCCTCAAGATAGAAGGCTTCCACAAGAGCACGGGCGCCATAGAAGAACTTGACCTTGCGGTCGGTCTTGAGAGTCTTGAACAGATGCATTATGTGGCTGCGCAGAGGAGCCATACCGGCACCACCGCCGACAAATACGTATTCAATCTCCTTGGGATCGTCCTTGGGAAGAAGGAACTCACCATAAGGGCCGCTGATGGTGACCTTGTCACCCGGCTTGCGGCTGAAGACGTATGAAGATGCCACACCGGGATTGACGGGAAGGCACTTGAATACGCCCTTGGGCTGTGTGCGGTCGAAAGGAGGAGTCGCGATACGGACGTTCAGTTTGACAATGTTGTCCTCAGCAGGATAAGAGGCCATTGAGTAGGCCCTGATGGTGGGCACGGGATTGTGCATCTTCAGGTCGAAGAAGTTGAATCTCTCCCAGTCCGCACGGTATTCGGGCTCAACCTCGATGTCGGAGAAGTTCACGTCACAGGCGGGAATGTCAATCTGGATATACTCGCCGCTCTTGAACTCAATGTGCTCACCTTCGGGGAGACGTACAGTGAACTCCTTGATGAAGGTGGCCACGTTGTGGTTGGAGATTACCTCGCACTCAAGCTTCTTGACGCTCAGGACAGAATCGGGAACCTGAATCTTCAGATTGTCCTTGACCTTTACCTGACAGCCCAGACGCCAGTTGTCCATAATCTGCTTGCGGGAGAAGAATCCCACCTCGGTGGGGAGGATTGTTCCGCCACCCTCGAGGACCTGGCACTTGCACTGTCCGCAGTTGCCCTTTCCACCGCAAGCGGAGGGGAGAAAGATCTTCTGCTCGGCGAGAGTGCTCAGCAAAGAGCCTCCCATCGGAGCCTCGACGACCTTCTTGCCGCCGTTGATGTCAATCTTCACGCTCCCTGAAGGGGTGAGTTTGGCCTTGATCAGAAGAAGAAGGGCAACGAGAACCAGGGTGACGACAACTATGACGGCAACCGCTGAGATGATAGTTATATTCATATCTGTTTCCTCCTTCTTTTAAAGTGAAATACCCATAAACGCCATAAACGCCATACCCATCAGTCCCACGACTATGAAGGTGATTCCGAGTCCCTTGAGAGGATCAGGAATGTGGCAGTAGGACATCTTTTCGCGTATTGCTGCAAGAGCCACGATTGCCAGATACCAGCCGATGCCGGAGCCGAGTGCATAGACCGCAGATTCGCCGCAGCTTGCAAAATCTCTCTGCTGCATAAAGAGGGAACCTCCGAGAATCGCGCAGTTCACCGCAATCAGAGGCAGGTAGATTCCGAGTGAAGAGTACAGCGAGGGAAGGAACTTCTCCACAACCATCTCCACAATCTGGGTGATTGCCGCGATTACCGCGATGAATATGATGAAACTGAGAAAGCTCAGGTCCACGTTTGCGAAATCCTCACCGAGCCATACCAGCGCACCGGGACTCAGGACGTATGTGTTGAGCAGGTAGTTGACCGGGAGGGTGATCAGAAGCACGAAGATTACGGCAATACCCAAACCGTTCGCTGTCTTGACATTCTTCGATACCGCCAGGTATGAGCACATACCCAGGAAGTATGAGAAAATCATATTGTCAACAAATATTGACTTTACAAATAAACTTATGTATTCCATATTCAGTCTAAATTATTTCTCCTGAAGATCCTTCTGAATTGCTCTCTGAATCCATACGATGCATCCAAGAAGGATGAGAGCCATAGGAGGAAGGATTACAAGGTTGTTGGGTACGTATGCATCAGGCAATATCTGGAATCCGAGGAGGGTCCCGCTGCCGAACAGTTCACGGAAGAACGCAACTGCAATCAGAATAAGTCCGTATCCGGCACCGTTTGCCACACCGTCGATAAATGACGGCCAGGGCTTGTTGCCCAGTGCGAACGCCTCGATGCGGCCCATTACGATACAGTTGGTGATAATCAGGCCGATATAGACAGAAAGCTGCTTGTCGATGCTGTAGGCGTAGGCCTTCAGAATCTGATCGACAAGGATTACCATCATAGCCACAACCACCAGCTGCACGATGATGCGCACCCGGTTGGGGATGGTGTTCCTGATCAATGAGACCACCAGGCTTGACAGACCTGTGACGATGGTGACGGATAGAGCCATAACCAGAGCGCCCTTGAGCTGTACCGTGACGGCAAGAGCCGAACAGATGCCGAGCACCAGCACGGAAATGGGGTTGCCCTTGAATATGGGGTTGAGCAATGTATTTTTCAAATCTTTGTTCATAATCTGTTCCTCCTGTTAATTGCACTGACGATGTTTTCCGCAGTTTCCGCCGCAACTTCCGCCATCGCAGTTGTCACCGCAGCTGCCGTCACATTCCCCATCATAGGAAACACCCATCTGTTTCATAAGGAAAGGCTTGTAAGCCGCCATCCAGGTATTGATTGCAGCATCCAGACCGTTGCAGGTCATAGTCGCTCCGGCAATCGCATCCACCGCGCCGGTTGCGCCTTCGGGGGCTCCGCCCTTCACGATTGAGAAAAGCTTCTTACCCTTGATGTCGAGGCTCTTTCCGACAAACTGCTCGCGGAACCAGGGCTCGTCCTTGATTTTCGCACCAAGACCGGGGGTCTCGCCGCTGTGGTCGAAATAGGCACCGATGATTTTGCTGCAGTCGCTGTTGAATGCGAAGTAGCCCCAGACCGGCCCCCAGAGGCCTGCGCCATAAACCGGAATCACATATATGTCCTGATTACCTTTTTCGAAGACATAGACGGGGAGCTGAGGTTCTCCGGCGCCCTTAATATTGTAATTCTGTTCTTTGAGATTGTCCGCAAGTTCGATTTTGGCCAATTCGGTATTCAGTTCCCTGACCTTTGCCCCTTTGGCATCAATCAGGAAAGCAGTGCCGATGCTCTCGGAATATTTGCGGAGGATAGCCTGATTGTCCATCGAGCCGAGTTCATCGGCTGAGACAAGCTGTGCGGCCGAAAGCATCTGGCTGATTGTTTCAGCCTTCACGTTGGCGTCCTGTGTCGGTTTGAGAGTCATTGCAACAAAAGCCAGGACGGCCGCCACTACCACCACGATGACTGTGGTGTATATGACTGTATATATGTTACTGTTTGTATTCATAGCCCTAAACTGTTTTTACACGCCCTAGACGTTTCTTGATGTTACGGCTGACCACGCAATGGTCAATCAGAGGAGCGAAGGTGTTGAGCAGCAGGATTGCAAGCATCATTCCTTCAGGATATCCGGGATTGAACAGACGCACCACGACCGCTACGGCTCCGATAAGGAAGCCGTATATCCACTTCCCGGCCTCAGTCTGCGCGGCAGTCACAGGATCGGTGGCCATATAGACCGTACCGAAGAGGAAGCCACCCATAAGCAGATGGTACCAGGCGGGGATGTCGGTTGCTCCGAAAGCAGTGCCGAGGAATCCGACGAACAGACCTCCGACTACGGAGGAGAGCATTATCTTCCAACTGCCGACACCCGTGAAGATGAGGATGAATGCACCTATGAGGATAGCCAGTTTGCAGGTCTCACCGACAGAACCGGGGATTGTTCCCAGGAACATATCAGCAACACTGTACCGGATGGCGTCAAGGCCCTCGGTAGCCTGGCTCAGGGGCGTTGCACCGCTGAAACCGTCCACAAGGACGTCAGCCTTGCGGGTGGCAACCCAGATACCGTCGCCGGACATCTGGTTGGGATAAGAGAAGAAGAGGAACGCACGTGCCAGAAGGGCGGGGTTCCAGATGTTCATACCTGTTCCGCCGAACACCTCCTTGCCGAAGATGACCGCAAAGGCTACAGCCAGTCCGAGCATCCACAAGGGAATGGTTACGGGCACTATCAGGGGAATGATGAGTCCGGAGAAGAGGAATCCCTCGTTCACTTCGTGCCCACGGAGCTGTGCGGAGGCGAACTCGATACCCAGGCCCACGATGTAAGTCACCAGATAGAGAGGAAGTATCTTCAGGAAACCGAACCATATCATAGCCCAGAAGCCCATATCGCCTCCTATTGCCAGATTGCGCTGGTATCCTATGTTCCACATTGCAAAAAGGACGCAGGGCAGCAGAGCTACCATCGCGGCCGTAATGATTCGTTTCAAATCCACGCTGTCACGGACGTGGACACCTTTTACGGTTACCGTATCGGGAACGAAAAGGAAGCTTTCAAAAGCATCGAATGTCGAATGGAGCCATCCGAACTTTCCACCCTTGCTGAAGGTGGGCTTGATTTTGTCAACAGTTTGTCTTAAACTCATAACTTGTCCTCCTTAAGCCATTTCTTTCAGCATAAGTTCGATGCCCTTGCCAACAATGTTCTGTATCTCAATCTTGGAGGGGCATACATACTCGCAGAGCGCGACGTCCTCCTCGATGATTTCATAAATTCCAAGTTCCTCCATCTTCTCGATGTTGCCTGCAAGGATTGCCTTGAACAGGAAAACAGGATAGATGTCCATAGGGAGAACCTTGCCATAGACGTCGGATACGAAGAACGCCCTTTCACCGCCGTTGGTGTTGGTGTCCATTCCGTACTCCTTCTTTCTGCCGCACAGCCAGGACCAGTATGTACGGGAGAAACTGAACTTCTTGCAGCGGAAAGGTTTGACCCAGCCGAACATCTCGTGATAGTTCCCCTCGGGGACAACGCTCACGAGGCTGTCGAAAAAGCCCACGAAACTGTCGGGAGCAACGGTCTGACCGCTGAGAACGTCACCGCTGATGATGCGGATATCACCCTGTGAATTGTCGAAATACTCTGCAAGTGCGCTGACGGCAACTCCTTGAGGCACTTTGACGTATGATGGGTTCTTCACCGCGGGGCCGGCCACTGCGATTGTCCTTGTAGTGTCATAGACTCCGCTGAGGAAGAGACGTCCGATCGCCGCAACGTCACGGATATCGGCTGTCCACACGATTTCACCTTTGTTGATGGGGCTGATATGATTTATCTGGACACCCACGTTTCCTGCAGGATGGGGGCCGTCGAACAAGTGCGTGATGACATTCTTCAGATTGCGGAATTCACTTGTATTGCAGGTGGTCTTGCATAGACTCAGGTGCACGCCCCCGTCCGTAAGTTTGGAGAGTGCGTCCACACCGGCCTGAAGGGCGGGAAGTTCACCTGCAAGAACGAATTCGGGGTCCGCTCCGAGAGGAGCAGTGTTGAATCCTGAGATGAAGATTGCCTTCGGCCTGGCCGTCGGGTTGGCCACTATGCCGTAGGGGCGCTGCCTGAGGCATACCCACAGGCCGCTCTTGAGCAATGTTCCCACGACGGAGTCCCTGTCCGCCCCGGAGAGTGCCGGGACATCGAACTTCAGGGAATCATTCTTCCCGTCAGCTTTGACAGTCACAGCCAGGAGTTTCCTTTTGTCACCGCGTACAACGGAGCCTACAACGCCGCTTACGGGCGAACAGAAGACGATTTCGGGAGTCTGCTTGTCGGCAAAGAGAGGAGTTCCGGCCTTGACGGCATCACCCTCCCTGACCAGCAGTCTTGGAGTCACCCCTCTCCAGTCGGAGGGTTTGACTGCAACAAGATCAGGCTCTACGGTCTTCGTCACTTTGAGGGCCGCCTTTCCTTTTATCGGAAGGTCAAGACCCTTTTTCAATCTGATATAGTCTGACATTATTATAGAGTGATTGATTTATCCGGCAAAGATACTTATTAATGTTGAGGAAAAAAAGATTATTTTTGTAGCCTATGAACAATTCAGGAAAGGATTATCTGGAGGGGCTGAACAGTGCCCAGAAAGAGGCGGTGACAACCATTGAGGGGCCCTCCCTCATTGTAGCGGGAGCGGGCAGCGGAAAAACAAGAGTACTCACGTGCAGGGTAGCCTGCATTCTGCGCAACGGAGACTGCAGTCCCGGGCAGGTTCTGGCTCTCACCTTCACGAAAAAGGCGGCCGGGGAAATGAAGGAGAGGATTGCAGGTCTCGTGGGGGAATCCTCCGCAAGATGGATATATATGGGTACCTTCCACTCCATCTTCATCCGCTTCCTCCGGCAGTACGCATCCCTTCTCGGATACCCGGAGCAGTTCACCATCTATGACCAGACCGACTCCCGAAGCATTGTCAAGCAGTGTATCAAGGAGTTGCAGCTGGACGACAAAAATTACAAGCCCAACGTCATCCAGAACGTGATTTCCAGGGCGAAGAACGACCTTGTCACCGTGAGCGGCTACCGCGCTTCGGCCGACAGGATGCAGAGCGATATGATGGCCAGACGCCCCCGCACGGCGGATGTGTATGCGCTGTACCAGCAGAAATGCAGGGAATCGGGAGCGATGGACTTCGACGACATCCTGTTCAATATGAACGTTCTTTTGCGGGATTTCCCCGATGCCTGCAACGAGATAGCCGCCAGATTCCGTTACATAATGGTGGACGAGTATCAGGACACCAACTACGCCCAGTACATCATCCTCCGCAAACTGGCCGCTCCACACGGCAATATCTGCGTCGTGGGTGACGATTCCCAGAGCATCTACTCCTTCCGCGGAGCACGCATAGAAAACATTCTCAGATTCCGGAAAGACTACCCTGCCGCAGCCATCTTCCGTCTGGAACAGAACTACCGTTCCACCCAGACAATAGTGAACGCCGCAAACAGCCTTATCAACCACAATGAGGGCAGAATAAAGAAGGAGTGCTACTCCAAGGCTGAGACCGGGGACAAGATAAACATCATCAAGGCTTTCACCGAAGCTGAAGAAGCGTATCTGATAGTGGCTTCGATTTGCGACCGCATCAACCTTTCGAAAGCCCAGTATGACAGTTTCGCGGTCCTTTACCGCACGAACGCCCAGTCCAGGGCAATCGAGGAGGCTCTGCGTAAACGGAACCTCCCCTACCGCATCTACGGCAGCCATTCATTCTACGACAGGGCGGAAATCAAGGATATGCTGGCCTATTTCAAGCTGATAGTCAACCCTCTGGACAATGAATCCTTCAGGAGGGTGGTGAACGTGCCGGCAAGAGGTATCGGAGGCACCTCCATCGAAAGGCTGGCATCCGTCGCCTCACAGTGCGGATGCACGCTGTTCCAGGCCTGCAGCCTTCCCGCGGAGACTCTCGCCGCCGTGGGGCTCAAGGATGCCGCAGTCCGCAAGTTCCGTGCTTTCCGCGACACCATAGCACCTCTGACCGTAAAGGTTTCATCCTCCGACTGCTATGACCTCGCGGTGGAGGCGGGCAACGTCACCGGATATCTCACCGCTCTCAAGGCGGACAACACTCCTGAAGGGATGGCGCGGTTCGAGAACGTGGAGGAACTCTTCAACAGCATGAAGGAATACTCCGAGGAAGAGACCGAACTGCGCAGGGAACTTGCTGAGGAAGATGACCTTCAGACCGTATCCACCGTTACGCTGAGCGACTATCTGGAGAACATCTATCTGCTGAGCGAGGCGGAGAAGGATGACACTCAGGACCCGGACCTCGAGGATTCGAACAAGATAACCCTGATGACCGTTCACGCATCGAAAGGTCTTGAGTTCCCATACGTCTATATTGCGGGGATGGAGGAGAATCTTTTCCCCTCCGAATCGATGAACGGCTCCCTGCAGGAGATTGAAGAGGAAAGGAGATTGTTCTACGTGGCTGTGACTAGAGCGATGAAAGCAGTTACGGTGTCATACTCCCAGAACCGCCGCAAGTGGGGAAGCGAGGAGTCCAATCCCCCATCCAGATTCCTTCGCGAAATAGACTCGAAATACTATTCCAACCCGTTGTTCACTCCCCGGACAGAATTCGTCAGCCAAACGGATTCACGGCCTCAGCCGAAACCGACGGCCAGACCTTTTGCAGGGCCTGCCGCGAAGCCGTTTGCCGGACCCTCCACAAGACCCGTCACGGCTCCGGCTCCGAGGACGGACTTCAAGCCCTCCCCCATCTCTGAACTGCGCGTGGGACAGAGAGTGGAACACGACCGCTTCGGATTCGGAACCATCGTATCATTTGACGGCCACGGCCCCGATATGAAAGCTGTCGTCAACTTCGACAACTCAGCGCCAAAAACCCTCCTGCTGAAATTCGCCAAACTGCGCATCGCCGACTGAACCCGGCTTCGCTTTGAGTTGCGTTGGATATATGCTCTCCGGCAATCCTCCCCACTAAAGTGGGTCCCCTCCCTCTTCGGGAGCCAAAGTTGCCGGAGAGCATATATCCAACGCAACCTGCCCCTGCGCCATCGTTTGCCATCGCCAATCACCTAGATGCGTCAAAATCAGAGAATAAACGCCGTTTTCTCTCTGATTTCTTGAAAATTCAACGAAAAAAAGATAAAACCAAGGCTTTTCACTCTGGAAAAGACAGTTGTGTGAGTTATGAACTCACTGCCGGCAGATGGAGACGAAGTCAAGCCGCCAGTCAACCTCGAGCCGCTGGTGATGAAATTTCGCGTGGATGGATGGCAAAAGGCCTTTCTCAATCCCCCGGAGGCAGAAATCGAGTAGGAGGAAAACGAAGTAGTTTTCTTCCTACTTTCGTTTTCCGACCTCTCACACCACCGTACGTGCCGTTTGGCATACGGCGGGTCTTCATTGATTAGTGCAATTTGACATAGAAGTCGGATCGTAGCCATGTCGTTCTGTGAGCCAAGGAGTTGAAAGGCAGAGTTGTCTTCCTAAGACCGCTTGGCCTCCGACTTAGTAGTTTTCTTCCTACTTTCGTTTTCCGACCTCTCACACCACCGTACGTGCCGTTTGGCATACGGCGGTTCTTCATTGATTAGTGCAATTTGACATAG
>JAZUIV010000044.1:0-21126 GCA_045642485.1 Bacteroidales bacterium
ATTTTTGTGTAAAACGTAAGCTTTTGCATTCCTCTAGCCGAGTATGTTTTCTGCAGCAACTATCAACGCATTATCACCTTGCTTTTTTGTACCGGAATAGGGCTGATCCGGTACCAAACAGGCCTTTGAAGCCATTTTGTAGCGGAAAAGAACAGTTTCTGTACAAAAAGTGGATGAGCCAAACGTAATTTTATCACGCCTGCCAAACCATGTCTGATGTGCTCATCCGCCCAGACCATTAATTCTGACGCGCTACTAACTTGTTTGACCGTAAAGAAAGGGAACGGAACGGGAAATTTTTCGGATTCCGCTTATTTTGGGTATATTTACAGGATATTATTTTTCCCAAGCGTCATACAATAATTCTGCGCTCTCCTGTGTTTAGGGGGGGGGGTATGACGTCGCATATTTCAATCACTTAGACCATTCAAAGCGTGACGGCCCATAGGTAGGCTGCCGCGCGTTCGCTTTATATACACTACAGCGATGGCGCACCAGACAATCACTTTGCAATACAGAAAAGACTGAAATACAAACAATAAACATCAAAACGCATGAAAAAAATTCTTTCATTACTTTCCCTTGCGGCCCTGACAGTGGGGCTGCTGGGGTCGTGCTCGAAGATTGACGATCGCATCTCCAATCTGGAGAAGAGGATTGACGGCATCGAGAACGAGCAGATTGCTTCAATCAACAGCCAGATTTCAGGCATAACCTCCAGCATATCCGACCTCGGTCAGATAAGGAGCGACATCAGTTCCCTGAAACAGTCCGCTTCGGACCACAGCGTAGACATCTTCAATCTGGAAGAGGCTGACAGGGCGCTCAAGGACAGGATTCTCAATCTTGAGGACTATGTGGATGCCGTCCTTCCGAACTATGCCGAGAAGGAGTGGGTAGAGGCTACATTCTCCACATTGGAACAGTATGAGGCCACCTGCGACACCATCGCGAAGATAGACGCGAGAATCGGAGCCCTCGATGCGAAGCTCTCGAAGGACATCAAGGCCACCGCCGACTCCCTGACGAAATGGGTGAACAAGCAGTTTGAGGCATACTACACCGCCGCCGAGATGGATGCCAAACTGGCTCAGATGAAGTCGGCCGTCGACTCCGCAAAGGCATTCGGAGGAATCACCGACGCGAAGGCTGATAGCATTGCGACCGAGCTGACAAATGCAAAGGCCGCAGTTGATACAGCCAAGGCAAATATCAGGGCAGAGTACAGAGCTGCCATCGACACGGCAATCAAGGCCAGCGAAGGCAAGCTGACAAAGGCTCTCACTGACGCTATTTCGGAGGTCAACTGCAAGATTGAATCGCTCGTTACGAGGGTGGACAACCTTGCGGCGGCAGTGGCCGACCTCACCGGCAGAGTCAAAGCTCTCGAAGAAATGATTCAGTCAGTAGTTATCGTTCCGGCATACAGTGACGGAAGCGTGAAGATTGCCAATGACAGTCTCTACATAGACTGCATAGTCAGCCCTTCCAAGGCAGTTGCCAATCTGGTAGCAGGCAACGTTGCAGTACTGATCAACAAGGTCAAGACCAAGGCAAACACAGGTGTTGATACCGTCAAGATAAACGGAGGCAACGTATTTGAGAAGGCTGCAGACAAAGGCGTGATATCAGTCAGAGTCTTTATCAAAAACAAGATTCCTGCCGCCGGCAGCACCCTCACCGTAGCCGTAAACGTCAAGAAAGACAAATCCGACTTCACGACCGAGTTCGTGCCGGTGTATGTTGCCGGACCTGTACTTCCTGCCGGCGCGCTTCCCGGCGAATTCAGCGTCAGCGCGACCAAGAAGGTCCACTTCTCGCAAGGTAATCTCACATATGATATAAATGCGTCAACAAACAAGTGGAAATTCTATGAACATCAGTATGACTGTGCAACAGGTAATGATGCTAATCTCATCAGCCTATTCACATGGGGTTATGGGACTTGGTCAACCAGTCCGAATGGCACTGACTATCAAACAGGTGATTTCACCGATTGGGGTTCCCAGATAGGCGACGGCAACACCTGGCGCACATTGACCACAGCCGAGTGGCAGTATCTGTTTAACTACGGGGATTACACGAGTGACGTTCGTAATGGCAAATATAAAACCGGCGTTACCGTCTGCAGTAAAGCGAATTGCGTAGTGTTGCTTCCTGACAATTGGGATGAAACTGTTATTTCCCTTACAGATTTCGCGACTTTAAATACATGCAACGAGAATTCTACTCCGAAATGGAGTAAAATGCAAGCTGCCGGAGCCGTTTGTCTTCCCCGCTGCTGGCAGCCGCAATGGTTCCAGTTTCAGCTATGTCGGCGACAGCGCCATCTATTGGTCATCTACAGCGGACTATGGGAACTACGCGTGCTGCGTGATCATAGATAGCGGCGATGTCTGGCCTGACAGCTACGACAACCGCGTCTACGGCTTCAGTGTACGCCTCATTACAAAATGTCAGTGAGAGTCGAGCGCAGAGCCAAGCTTGCTTGAGCTATGCCGAGGCGATGCCTGAGTTTGCTTGCAAATCCTCGAAAGCCCTTAACCAGCGCCCGCGGGGCGCTGGTTTCATTCGGCGCAGCCGACGATTTTTTTGAACGATTTTTTTTACACTTCTTGAAGACGCAGAAAGAAATCATAGACACCGAGCAGGAGAACGCGGGGTATATCAACCTCCACCTTGAGGGAACGTTCTACAAGGCATACGAGCAGTTCGCCTTGCTCCGGATCCCCGGTTCTCGTCCTCTCCTTAAACTCCCAACTCTTCAAATATCTTCTGCATCTCGGATAAACCCTTTTCCAGTACATCCGGATTGAAAGAGCCGGTCTTGGCGGCATTTGTCTTCGCGGCCGTAAGATAAGGCTTGAGGCGTTTGTAGATGTCGTTGGCCTGCTGATAGTATTTCTTTGTCTTGCTATATTCCGTCAACGGCGCGTGTTTCTTGATTTCGGGGATTACCTTGTCGCAGGAGTCGTAGTATTTGGTAGTCTGGACTACGTGCAAGAGTATCCAGTACTCCAGACAAGGCGTATTGGCAATAAAGACAACCTTCTTTTTCAGATTGGGATCTGTCTGGAGCGCCTTGTACTTTGCCTTTAGAATTGCAGCGGGTGTTTTGTCCTTCGGCCCCTTGAATGCCTTGGTGTTCCGAATCACCACGTCCAAATCCACCATCCAGAATACCTTGTCGTGTACGGTGCTGAGTTCCTGAACATAGGCAAACTGGTCCTCAATGCTCTTGTCCTGCGGCAATTCCGGTTTGATGGTCACAGTGAGATTCGTCTCATTCTTCTTGAGCATCTGCAGATACCACTGCTCCGTCTCTCCGTCACCGACAAACGCATAAGTTTTGCGTGGAGTTTGCTTCTGCATAACTATTCCTCCTTCCCGTCCAAATCAATATAGTAATGAGAGAGTCGGGGAAGAGCGCCCAATTTTCCGGCATTGTAGGCATTCAGCACGTTGGAAGTGTTCCTGACCACATCCGTTCCGAAGTCTGAGAGTTTGTAGATCTTGGAAGAAAAGGCTTCGTCCTTCTCGGCAAAACAGATGATGTCGCTGCGGAAAATATCCTTGTCATTAAGCAGTTCCCGATTATGCGTGGTCACAATAATCTGCGATGCTGTAGCATTGGTGCAAAACGACAGCAGAAAATGCTTCACCAGATCCGGATGAGTGGAAGACTCTATCTCGTCAATAGGGAAAGCGCAAGGATGAGCAATGAGCATATATAAGATACCGGTCAGCTCGAAATAACGCTGGGTTCCCAGAGACTCCATTGCATAAGGGATTTCATCCACACTCTGGTTGTCGGGGCCGCTGTGAATCAGACGCAAGACTTCGTCGCCTTTGTCTTTTTTTACCAGAACGCCCTCGATGTTGAAGTCAGCCTGACGGAAGATTTCGGTGAACTTGTCCTTATCAATCAGGCCCTTGTCCATTAAGTCCAGAACATAGCGTGTAAGTGTGTGTCGGGGATTGACAATCGGCCTCAGATAATTCTGGAACCAGTTGTGGGCAGAAAGCAGGGCTTTGTGGTCCATATTGGTCTTGGTATATCCTGCCAGCACGGTTTCATTCCACAATGTATTGGAAGATAGCGTTGCGGCCTCGATATCGTTCTTGACAGGATAATCGTCCCCGAAAATGATTTTGGTGAGCTGGGACTTCACGTCCGTATTACGGGTGAATACAATTCTGCGTCGGCTTTGGGAACGCAATCGTTCATACAGGATGCAGTCCCTATTGGCCTTGACCGTGTAGCGGAAGACGTCTTTACCCTGTATGAAGTCAATTTCAAACTCAGTTGGCTGGAGACGGGATTCTCTGTCCATCAGGAACGGGACGCAAGGAGTGCCTTCCGTCTTTGAAGCGGCAGGAACAGTAGCCAGTTTGCGCAGGACATCCAGGGCATTCAGAACGTTCGTCTTGCCGGATGCGTTGGCACCGAACAAGAGCATCGCTTTAAGCACTCGGTGTCCGGCCACCTCGGTGACATAATAGTTCTCCAGATGATCTGATTTCTCCGCCTCAAAGCTGATTGTCTGGGTCTCGCGGATAGGGCCGAAGTTGGTAATGCTGAATTTGAGAATCATAGCGTATTTGTGTAAGTCGTTGGCAAATATAAAGATTTTTTTTGCTTGCGGCAAAGAAAAACTATTGAAAATTGCAGGATGTTTACAAATTGGCGGTATAATTCCAAGGATTTCGCGCACTAAAAAAGTTTGTGGGCACCTTTCTGTCATCCGTGCAGACCATATATTCTGACGCGCTACTAATTGCTTTGAACCGGTAGGGGCCGCAGCTGATTATAAGAAGTAAACATCGTGTTACTTGAAATCATACGGAGCGAACTCCCCTAACATCCCTTTGCTCTTGAAATTTTCGGTTTAGATTCTTGACAATACAAGAAATAGTTGTACTTTTGTGCTGTTTATTCTCCGGCGAAAGTGTTGTTTATCTAATTCAGCAGAGATTATGGCAAAGATAATAGGAAGAAAACAAGAGGTTGAAGAGCTTTTAAGGCTTTAACATCTGCTGGAATACCACGATATTCAGTTGAGCCGTTATGACATTGCCGAACTGTATATGGCAGTCGGAGGCATACCGTATTATCTGAATCTGACAGCTCCGGGAGACAGCGTGGCACAGACCATTGACCGCCTGTTTTTCAAGAAGAAGTCCAAGTTGGACGACGAGTTCAACAGGTTGTCCAACTCAATCTTTGTCAAAGGAGAAGCATCGAGAGCATCATCCACGCAGACGGGTGAATATAACAGACAGGGTTAGGCGGCTTTTCCATATAGGATTCATCCGTGCAGACGGATGTCGCTCGCAGGTGTGGTTGGCTTGCGTCAGAACGTTGCAAGAGCAAGAGTCGGGTTCAGTTGCGGCTGTTCCGGCAGGTACTGACATTTTTGCCAAGACCAGTTCAACGCTGTCCTTGCTCAGTTCAAGGACTGCCCCATCTGCTTTCTGTACACTGAACAGATAGTTCTGATCATCTTTAGACAAGACCAGCCGGTCTGCGACGTCATACCGGCATAAACCTCGTGCGCCAAAGGTGAAAGCATATTCCATTTTACCTTCAGGGCACAGTGCGGCGGCCTCTCCTGTCAGGAACACTATTACGGTAGAACCGTCCCCGTTGAAAGTCATTTTTCCGAGCTTCCCCGAGAAGACACCGCTGAGCGGTTCCGGCTCAGGGCCGTTGCCTTTGGGCGGGCCATCGCGTGAAACGCCGCAGGCGCACACAACGGTAGCCAGAAGCGCAAAAGCCAATATCCTATTTCTCATAAATCTTACATTTTTTAGTAACGTGAGACTTGATGAAATCTACCACGAAATCAAAGTCCTGGTCGGATGCGTAAACTTGATTCTTATTGAGTCTCTCATTGACTTTTATTACGTTCCACTTTCGGAATATCTCTATGCTCTTGACGTGGCTGAATGATGAAACCATACTGTTCTTTGCTCCCGCAAGCATACCCTGCCCGACCGGGCCCGGTTTCTTCGCTGCCATTCCGGCAAGAATCAGCACAAGCGACATTGCCTGCGCCTTCTTGAACTGCTTGGGCATCTGAGTGTGTTTCACGCCATTCTCATCCATCTCGAACATCACGCAGTACTTGAAGCCCTGCAGGGCTGCATAAAAAAAGTAACCGACGGCAGCAAGGGTTTCAACCCCTGCGAGGATGAGAAGAAATGACTTTGAGAAATTCAGGAAGTCCTTGAAACTGAAAGAACCTTCACAAGCATTGATAATGCTCAGAAAGGCCCACATCCCCACGAATATCCAGAAGAATACCTTCCAGAGCATTTTGAGTATGGTCGGGTTCTTCATAAGCTTGAACTCATAGTACCAATGGTATTTCCCATCGGTGCCCAGACGTATATTCTCTGAAAGCTTGCTGTCCTTCGGCTCTTTTTCCATTACCGGCTCCACCACTCGGGAAGGTTCCTGGACGGGTTCATCTGTCATTACCTGCGTTCCGCATTCATTGCAGAACCTTGCATCGTCGGGAAGCTGATTCCCGCAGTTTGCACAAAACATATCAAAGCTCCTTTATTTTTTTAACCTATTTTCGTCAATGTGTCTCCAAGCCAGCTGGACAACAGCTCCAGTGTGAGGTCCTTCTTTACGAGAATGGCCTCCACTTCTCCCAATGTAAGCTGATCCTCTCCGGTCGAGAAAAGTCTCGAACTGATTTCCATCCCATAGCGCATCTTCTCGGATATCCTGCTTACAGCCCCCTTCGTCTGGGCAGCCAGGTCACGTTCGTGCACGTACCTGAACTGCTTGACCATCTGCCTGGTAGCCTCCTGTCTCTTCGAGAGTGCCTGCTCCAGCATATCCAGACGCAGACCGCTGTCCTCAAGAGTGTTGGCTTTCTTTATCATCTGGCTGGTCTGCCTGAACCACTCCGTACTCTTGTATGTCATTACTCCTCCGGTACGCTCGGCGTTGGTGAGTTTCTGGTCCCAGTCCCTTATCACAGGATACAAGTCCTCCTCATAGCTGACCTCTGAACCCTTCTGAACTACTGACTGGTCATGCATCTGAGCCCACTCCTCGGCTACCTTGCTTTTTTTGCTGTTAGGATTTTTGAGGTCTGTATCGATTGGAGCGTCCATACCGGTCGTACGCTTGTAGAACGCTTTTTCGTAAGCCTCCTGCGCAATTGTCTGAGGTACGTCCTGGCCATCGACGGTCTTGTAGGTAACGTCACGGTCGAAAGTGACTTTTTTGCCTTCCACAAGATCAGCCTTGCTCGAGCTCGTTGCAGAAAACGGCTTCTCGTCCAGTTCGTAGCCCTGTTCCCTCAGGATCTTGCGGACCTCGTCGTCCACGTCCTTGTAAACGTTGTCCAGTTCCTTGTTGAACGCCGCTCTGGTGGAGTTGCCGTCAGCAAGCTTGTTCATTTCATGCATTGCGAACTTGTCACGCTGGACTTCAAGAACCTTCTTCTTGTAAAGCTTCACATTTTCCGGAGTTGGATTATTCTCCATAAGCCACTGGGCCGCCTGCAGGTCATCAACCTTGGCCTTGCCGTGCGCCTGGCCGTTCTTATAGACCTGATCAAGTTTCTTGTCAAGGTCGCTCATCTCCGGGTTTTTCCTGAAAGCATCAATGGCCTCGTCAGCCTGGCTTGCTGCCTTGGCCTTCACGCTCTTCGACTTCTCGAGAATACCCTTGGTCTTCTTTCCTATGGTTTCGGAGAAATAGTCGGATACGGCTTCCTTTGCCTGCTTCTTCAGGTTCTCAACACTCTTGGCTGCAGCCTCATACTGCTTCGGCGCGAATTTCTTGCCGGCACCCTTCCACGTGTCGAAATCAGTCAGGGCCTCCCAAACAGCCGCCTTCACGCCGACCACGAACACGTCACAAACGCCTCCGCCCTTTTCCACTGTCGCTTTCATGTCCCTGATGACCTGCAGTGAGGTGAAAACGACATCTGACATTCCGAGCGTCGCGACACCCACAGCCATACGCGTGAAGAATCCCATCGAATTCTCCACCTCCTCACTCGTCTGAAGGAAACTGTCAACGAACATCCTCATCTCATCCGCCAGTGTGACACGTTCGGCTGTGGCATTTGCACCGGCAAGTTCACCGCTTATGAAGCGCTTGTAAACGTCCTTTACGGTTTCCACCTGGTACTTGTCATATCCGTACGCTCCGTCATAGCCGTCCAGCATCACGTCGATGAGCTTGTAGAGCGGGAAGAGACGGCTGTATTCGCCGTTGTTCCAGATGCTTGACTGGATGTTTATGAGGCCGTCGCCTATGCGCTTGTCCTCATCATACATCGCAGCCGTGACATTCTGCCGCACAGGCTGGGAAGCGATGAGAACCTCTTTCTCTACAGTTTCTCTCCGTCCGTTGCCGCAGTCGGCTTCCAGGCTCAAGGTCGCTTTGAAGCGCGTCGGCGGGTCCAGGACGCCCTTGGTAGGGGCGATTTCAATACGACGTCCGTTTTCTGTCGTGGTCGAAGTCGCACGGTAGTCGATACCCAGTTTTTCGAGGTAGCCCTGCTCTTTCTCGCCCTTTGCAGACACTCTGAAAGTATCCTTCACAGGAACAGGGAAAACCGTTAAAATATCATTGGTTTCAGGATCCCAGTCGTAATATATGAGGTCAGCCAAGGTCAGGGCCACCTGAGTCTTTCCAGTCGCATTAGTCTGCAGATAACAAGGGAGAGTACTGTCCATACCAAGCTTGAGACCAAGATGGAAGCGGTAGAAAGGGAGGGAGTCCGCCAGTTCCGACTGACCGTCATTGACCTTTATGCCGAGGCTGAACTGCTCCCAGGTGCCCGGTTCTTTCTTGTCTTTTACCTTCTCTTTGATAACTGCGTAATAGAGACAGTCTTTCTCACCCGGCTCAATCTTTACATCGTACTTGTCAAGAACTGAACTGCAAGCTTCAACGTTAGCATTCTTCGACGCTCCTTTGACTGCGAACGGCAGTCTCCAGACCTCGTCAGAGCAGGCCGGGAGGGTGAGATTCTCCTGGAAGAAAAAAATTTCGCTCTTGGCAATCTTGAAATGCATCCTGTTGGTGAACGAGCCACCGCCACCGGCCAGGCGGAAGTTCACGACGGCTTCGTCAGGGATGCTGCCGCTCTGCGGAGCCTCAACAGAGACCGACATATAGTCGCCAGCAAGGCTCTGGCCGCTGACATTCAGATAATCGTCACCGGTTATAGAGATTTTAGATGTCAAGCCCGGGTCAGTCGCTGCCGAGCCGCCTTGCGGTATGCGTACAACACGTGCGTACACCTTCTGCGCAGCGGCTCCCGGCGTCAGTGTCTCGCCAAAGTCCTTGCGGATGCGCATCTCGTACGTCGCTTGCTCCTCGTCGTCCTCCTGCTTGTCTTCGGACGTCTTTTCATCCTTTGATGACTTCTTCGCCGCAGCTTTCTTCTTTTTACGCCCTTTCAGGGCAAGTCCACCCACTGCAAGTCCACCGGCGACCGCTGCAGGCACGGCCCACCCATTCTCTCCGGCCTCCTCGTCAGCCTGCGTGTCAATTTCACTATATTCTTCTCCACCATAAGCGAAATAATATTCATGAGAAAATCCATTTCCACTCCATGAAATATAACCTATATCGGCTTTTCTCTGTATATGTATTTTAAGATAAAGCAGAGACTCAATATCAGGGACCGGGACTTTGAATATAGCATTGTGTCCCTTTGACAATGATTGAGTAGCTTTAGTTACCCCTTTGGTTTCCCGGGTGTAAAAATTGTGGCTGACTCCCTCTCCTCTACCATGTTCAATGCTTACCACCCATTCATCATTGCCAGGGTCATCTATAATACTGACTTTCAGGGTAATCTCTTTCTTGTTTTGGAAATAACCATAAATGCCTGACAGTACAGTCTTTCCATCGTCTTTATGGTAATTTTTGCCGGAATGGAACATTTCATCGGTGACCACAGCCCCGTCAAATTCCAAAACGAATGTCATATCATAGGTATCAACAGTTTTTGGCCCCATTGTTCTGGAAAGTTCAGGCCGGGCATTCAGAGAGAAAGGCAGCATCACCAGAAAAATCAATACTGGAAGAGTTTTCTTCAGCATCTTCATGAACGCACTCTGGGCCGCATCGCTCTTGCAGCTGACCTCGCCGGGAGTTGCCGATGCACTGATGTCACGGTCCTTGAGAGCCGCCAGAATCTGCCTGGCTCCGGCCTTTGCCAAGTCCAACGCTTTTCCCTTGATTTCAATCTTGGCCGAGGTATTATCTGCCGGTACAGTCGGTCCAGGTGCAGGCTCCACCCGTTTAGCAGTTTTTACAGGTTTTCCGCAGGCGGTACAGAATTTCGCTCCCTCGCGCAGTTTTGCGCCACAATTTGTGCAGTACATACGGGAATATTTTGTGTTAACTACCACAAATATAGCATTTTTCTCACATTCCGGCACAAGAACCCTTTTATTTGAACAGCAAAGCCTACTTATGCAAAAAATGACTACATTGCAAAAAAATTGATAAAGATGTATTGTCCTGAATGTGGCACACTGATGCCTGACGATGCTGCATTCTGCAGCAATTGCGGAACAGCCTTGAGCGAATATGCACCGGCCCCGACACCGGCGAAGTCATACGATGATTATTCTCCCCTTGTGGACAGCCCTGAGGTCCAGGCTGCATTGGATAAGATAAGGAAGTCGAGCCGCTTCTGGATGACCGTGCTGGTGCTTCTGCCTCTGGTCATAGCTCTCTTCGCCGGGGCGTTTTCAGAGAAGGTGGATATAGGCGAAGCACTGGGGATTGGGCTTTTCCTCTCTGCTGTCTTCTTGATAATTAACATCATCAATTCCCTCAAGACCAGGTTCGCGAAGCCTTGGGAAGGTGTAGTCGTTGACAAACAGATTGAAAGGCACCGTCACAAGGACCAGGAAAGGAGAGTGAAAGTGCTGTATATCAGGACTTCCACTGGAAAAATAAAAAAAATCGAGGATTCCGCTTTCGGCACGGCTTTCAATTATTTCGACTTCGACGACCGGCTGCGTTTCCTGCCCGGTTTCCCGTTCCCGTATGAAAAGAAGGACAAGTCCCGCGACAAGGAGGTGATCTGTATGTTCTGCTCACGCACCGCGGACATCAGTAATGACAAATGCCCTCACTGTCACAATCTTCTGATAAAATAACTGCAGGAACTCAAGACGGCTCTTGGAGTGCAATAGACTTCCTCTCAGTTTGTGGGCACCTTTCTGTCATCCGTGCAGACGGATGATACTTGCGGGCGCAAATGGTTTAGCAAAGACTGCTTATCCGCCTGCTATTTGAACAAGTCGTTCAAAATATTGCCGATAACGGCAAGAATGGTTATCTTTGCATCAGAACAATCAATATTTCTTGCCGGTATGGACTTTATCTCAGTAAGTGAATTTGCAGCGGGACCTGCCTGCCGGAGAATGTTCACAGGGAAATGTACGCATTGATCAAGGAGTACAACTCCAGGAGGGAAAAACGGCTGGATGATATCATTGACTTTCATAAGCGCTTCGAAGCTATCCATCCTTTTCAAGACGGAAATGGACGAGTGGGGCGTCTGTTAATGTTCAAAGAATGCCTTGCCAATAACATCCTTCCGTTTATCATAACCGATGATCTCAAAATGTTCTACTACAGGGGGCTTCAGAACTGGCCGGAAATCACCGGCTATTTACGTGACACCACCGGCACTCCTTGAGAGGAGAGCCGGTGTCCGTTATGGTTCTGTCGCTATTGAACCACATCTGCGAGTGACATATGGCAGAAATCGCGGCCAGTAATATCCGTCTTTGTATATCTTTATTTTTTAAGTTATCTTGTTTCAAAAGCATATACCTCTCCGGGGGCGAAGGTGTGGCGGAATGGTTCCAGCGAGTCTCCCTCAGCCGGTTGTATCTCCAGTGTCACCTGACAGTCTGAATAGTTGGTGAACAGATAGAGTTTCCGCCCCTCAGCCTCTATCTGCCAGGCTCCGCACAGGACGGACGGCATAATCATCTCGTGTTCCCCGTTGAACGTCCAGACGGCGGTGCAAAGGGGATTCTCGCCAATCAGTTTCGGGCTCTTTATCATCTCGCCCCGATAGAAAAACTCGCGGTAGAGATATCTGTTGCGTACTGCCTCTTTCAGGTAGGTCATAAAAGCCCTGTCCTGCAGGATGTCTATAGTCATCCATCCCAACTGTTCGCCGAAGACGAGAGACTGAGCCAGTTTCATCCTGTTGGCAAGGGGCGCGTCGGTCAGCGTGTAGCTACGGCCGAAAAGCTGAATCATACCGCCATAGACGGCAGCAAAGGCCGGTACCTGATTCTCGTGCTGGAACTGCCAGGTAAGGTAGCCGTCCAGTTGGTTCACATAGCCGTCGGCATTGCTTTCGGTCGTCAATATGGCCTCCGGGTTCATCTTTGCCCTGATATTGGCCAGCAGTTCACGGTAGGCGGGTGTCCACCAGTCTCCTCCACCGATGGGATGCCCGTGGGTGGCATCGAAACAGAGCCTGGGAGGAGCGGCTGCTATCTGGTCAATATAGACGCCGTTCACCTGCTCCTCCTCTGTCAGTTTCAGTACGACCTCGGCCATCTTGTCCTGCCATACCTTTGTAGCAGGGCACATCACGCCAAGCACCACTTCGCTTCCGTCCACCTCCCTACTGCCGTAACTTTCAACGTTCGGATTACCGTCTTTCTGCTTGGAAACAGCGGGAAGTGCCTGAGCAGTAAAGAGGGAATCGGACATAATGTGATCGCGGGTATCCCACAGACGGCCGTTGATATAGGGCATCACATAGACGTGATTTTCTTTCAGTTCCCTGGCTCTTTCACGGAAGCCCTCTTTGGTGGGCAAATAATGGGGATAGTCGTTGTCGAACGGAATCTGATGCCAATTATACCAGTGCAGGCCTACGGGTACGCCCATTTCCTGCTGGAAATCCTCCACCCTCTTGTCGAAACCGTTTCCGCTCAACCAGATACACAATTCCTTCATCCACATCGGCGTGTCTTTCCTGCCCTGTGCACCCAGCAGTTCACCCGGATACCAGGCCGATTCGTTCTTCATCCACTCCTTGTACATCATAGCGGCGTCGAACCAGTCGCCACGGAAAGGGGCCAGGACGATTTCGCACGGTGCAAATTCCCGGTTGTCGGTACCGGGGTAGGTCATACCAAGTCGTGCAGCGCCGTTGGGCTCAGCCTCGAAATAGAGTTCCTTGTGTGTAGCATTCCTGTCGTGAGCACCGATGTAGAGTCCCCCACCCTGTTTGTCCCAGAAGGCAAACCAAGGCATGGAGGCACCGAAACCGGCCGGATATTGCATATACACGGCATCGTGTCCCTCCTCGGACGTACCGGCAATGCCAGAAGCGTAGGGATAGAAGAAATGACTCTCCGCGGTCAGTTTGTCTATCTCCAAGGGGAGCAGCGTAGCCGATTCCAGCGTGTATGCCTCCGGCAGATGGCAATCTTCCCAAGTGAATCGCAGGGCATCCTTTTCGTACCAATGGCCGCAACGTGCATCCGGCAACCGGATTTTCAGGCTCACGGAAAAATCGTCGGCATCCTTCATACCCCTTGGTTTGGAAAAGGTCAACGTATAGGATAAACCGCGTTTCTTAACCTTCAACTCTGCCCATCCTCTGTTCGAGACAAGTGTGTCCGCCCGGTCGCTATGACTGTTCCTGACTACAATCTTGAATAAACTGGCATCCGTAAAATGCCATTGAAAAAGCGATGTCAACGATGCCGACCGATTCGGATGTATGTTAATTTCCATACTTAATCCGTTGGTCATCAACTTGATGTCCTTGTTATCTCCAGCCTTTGCCATACAGACAAAGAATGTCAGAAAAAACAGAATCAGGGTTCTTTTTATCCAGTTCATACGTCAAAAAGCATTAATTTGACATTAAAGGTACGAATAAGTTGGCGATATATTCCATATTCGTTTCACTCGTATGTATGTATGTGTTTGACATACTGAGAATCATTGAAGTAGGAAATAATGTCTTGCCGGTAAGCCAAGATTGATCATGATACAAAATGGAAACTCTTGTGCTTGAAATTTGTTCACTATGTGGGGAGTTTCTATATTTGCATACTGGAAGGGCAAAACTTATCGACAAACTCTACTAAGTCAATGTTACAAGGAAACAAACAGTATCAGGAATTATCTGTTCGGGAAGGGGTATATATCCCAGACGTTGGCATAGAGTACCCTACAGATGACCCTTACAAGAAACTTGTCCCGGTCAGGAAGGTCAAGGATATATCCTTTGATGGGAATTACCCCTATCTTGATGATTCATTCTCATTCAAAATCCAGCACATTGCAGCGGATTTTGTCGTTTTCATCCTCTTGTATATCGTCAACAAATTCGTATACGGCATCCGTTATAGAGGAAGGAGTGTTCTCAGGAAATACCGCAAGGAATTTTCGAACGGGGTCGTAAGCATTTGCAATCATTGTTATGAATATGATGGTGCAGCAGTATCCCAGGCATTCCGCAGGCGTATTTGGACACCTATGCTGAAAGAGCATCTTGCCGGAGCCAAATCCTGGTATCTCAAATACTTCGGAGGCATACCCGTTCCTGATGACTTCGCGGGGCTGAAAAAATTCAACGAGGCATTCGACGAACTCTACCGCCGGAAGCAGTGGATACTTGTTTTCCCGGAAGCCCGCAACTGGTACTTCTACAAGCCTGTCAAACCGTTCATGAAAGGAGCCTTCACTATGGCATACAAGTACGATGTGCCCGTATTGCCCGTCAATATCAGTTACCGCGAACGAACTGGCATCTTCCGACTGTTTGCCAGAAAAGAGATACCTCTGCTCAAATTGACGATAGGCGAACCTATATTCCCCGACAAGACTCATTCCCGCAAGAAAGAGGTTGACCGATTGTTACGCGAAAGCCATGCTGCACTTTGCGAAATGGCAGGCATTGACCAAAACCCTTGGCCCGCATTCTGGGACAAAGAACAAAAATCCAAATGAGGATAAAGGCAGTAATCTTTGACCTCGACGGTACGCTGTATGACAAGAAAGGACTTACGCCCCTGATTGTGCTTCATAGCATACGGCATATACGATTGCTTTGGTGTGAGAGAAGGGTTCGGAAAGAGATGGCAGGTATTTGTTATGGTGACAAGTACCGCACATACAACGAGTTTTTCAAGCGTATCGCCCTTATGTCCGGCAAATCGCAATCCACAATCATAGAATGGTATATGGAGCAATATCTGCCCCTTCAGGCACAATTGCTGCAAAAGCATTTTCGTGCAAGGAAATGGGTGCTGCCGACGTTGGACAAACTGCGGCAGAAAGGACTGTTGCTGGCTTGCTATTCCGACTATGGCTTCATCAGCGGGAAACTGGAAGCCATCGGCATCTCTCCTGAAAAATTCGACCTGATAATAGACGCTCTGAGCGCCGGAGGCTTCAAACCCTGCCGCAAGTCACTGGAAACGGTGGCAACCCTTTTGAGCATCCATCCCGAAGAGGCATTGGTCGTTGGAGACAGGGAAGATACTGACGGAGCCGGAGCCAGAGCGGCCAATATGCAATGTATGATAGCGAACCGGCAATCACTCAAGGGTGAGCCGGGAAATGATGCCGTGCTTGAACTCGTCCTGAGCCAGCACATTGGGTTTGAACCGTGAAGCATCGGCGTGAGTGACATTCAGACACTCCTGCTTGAAAGTGTCAAATGAGTTAGCCCTCAAGCGGAAAGAAACCGGCTGTCCCAAGCGGAAACTGTCCCTTTTTGCAGCATATTCTATATTGAGCGACTTTAAGTTTTCATCTACAATACGCCCGAAGTCATCAGCTTCCTGCTGCGTGGTGGCACAGTCGGCAAATTCGAAATACTGGTCATAACGGCTATTCTCCAGATTTGCATAAGCAACATAATACGTCAGTTCCAAGCCTGTGGCTTCCACTGCCTTGTTGACAGCGGATATAAACTGCCCTTCATACAACTTTTCGCCCGTGATGGAGACTATCCCGTTAACCTTTTGGACCATATGGATTCTGGGCGTATTCATAAACGGGGAAGCAGCCTGGACAATATCATTCATATTGTAACGGTACAAACCCGAGAATGTTGTAACTAGAGGACAATACTTCTCCCCTTCTACCAATTCGGAAAGTTGATAAATCCTGGCATCAGGATTGTCAAAGTCCTCGGCTTTGCGGAACTCGAAATAGTGCATATGCGAAAAGAGTGCGGTCTCAATGCTGTCATCCAATACCAGACCGGTACGACATTCCGAAGAGAAATATGCAAACTCCTGATGCAGCATTGCCTCGGGATAGGTACCAGCCAATTTATCAAGATATATTCGGGTGTTGCCACATTTCCAAGTGGTAAGCAGTTGGAGGTTGGGCCAGAAATGTTTGGGCAACACCCGACCGTATGTCTCTTTGAGGCGGCGAAGTTCGGCAGCACGCTCAGGATTCGGCTTGAGATATGGACGGAACGCTTCTCGAATGTCTGCTGGAATGCCCACTTTCCCGCTCATTGTTCCCTGCTCTATGTCCGTGACGTATTCGTTCCACCATTGGTCCACATTGTGCTGCATCTCGACCATTGTGGAAGGATTGGCGGCAACGACAAGTGTCACGTTCCTTTCGATGCCCATACGCATAATGGCGTAATTCCTTGCAGTATAGTCTTCGATTCTGTAAATGTCGTTAGGGGAAGCATACAGTTTCCTGACGAATCCAGGACAACGTGCTTGCGTAAAGCCGGATACGGAACCGTATATGGTGCCGTCAGAGGTATAGCCCTCTATTTGTTTGCCTACTACGGAAACGATATAACCGGTGAATACTTTCGGCCTGTTTTTGTAAAAGAGGTACAGCCACACCTTGTTCATCTTGCCATATACCCCCTTAAGATATTTTTTTGAAATAGGTATCCACTTGGGCTCCCCAGTCGCCCCGGAAGTGGTAGCATACAAGAGCGGGCGGCCCTGGAAAAGAACATCCGTTTCACCCTCTTTCATCCGATTGACGTAGGGACGGTAGTCCTCGTATTCCATAACAGGAATGCATTCCTGATAACGGAGGAACAGTTCCTCATCATTCCCGGCTTCGAGAATATAGGAGAACCGGTGTTCCCTTCCAAATACGGTATCTTTCCCATACTCTAATATAGAACGTAGAGTGGTTACCTGAGTGCGAGCGGGATTCTTGCTTGCCCGCCCGAGTCTGAGGTATTCCAAACCGCCGGCTATGGTTAGAAGCAGATTCGGAACAAAGGGACTATGTGTGTCTTTATTTACGGTCATAATATTTTATCTATGTATCTTCTTGAATGTGCATATCGCGAGACCCCACAAAACTCCGCATTGGATTGCCATAACCGAAAGCGGACGCAGCAAATCCTCTATTCCCGCACCCTTCATATAAATGCTGCGCAGAGAGACAACAAGGTAGTGTGCCGGATTGATGACATTGAGTTTCTGCATCCATTCCACCATACTCTCGGACGGAGTGAGAAAGCCTGACATATATTGTGATATCATCAGAAAGGCGGTGATTATCAGAAACGCCTGCATCGGATTGGAAGTGAGATTGTTTACAAAAACGGCAAAAGCGGGAACTCCCAGAATATAGAGGGAATAAACGATAAATATCAACCCGAAAGACTGTATTTCGGGCATACCATATACCAAGTAGGAGCAGACAAGGCCGACAACCATTGATGTCAATCCCGCTATATAACAGGAAAGAATCTTTGCGATTACCAGTGCGCCAGGTCTCATAGGGCTGACATTCATCAGTTCTGTAATGCCGCTGATCTCCTCGTTGAGCATCGAACTGACTGACGTATTGCAGCAAATGACAAAGGCAATGGACAGCAAAGCGACCGACACCATAAACAGAACGTAGTCCATCGTCGGATTATACATATTGATTTCTCGTATAACATCTTCCTCCGGTTGCAGGTCAATTCCTTGATATCTGAAATATTTGGAAACGGATGATAAAATAGATGCTTGAATAAGTTTTGTCCCGAGAATGCCTTTTGTAACATCCACAGCCTTGACAGACAACTGCACCTTTTGCCGGTTGGAGGAATAGTAACTGCTTTCCAAACCCTTGGGGAAGAGGACAATGCAATCAATGTTTCCTTTTTCCATCAAATCAAATGCCTCATCGTAGGTAGCACAACACCCGGACAAGTTCACTTTACTGGATCGGTCAAGTCCATCAATCAGCCTGTCTGATAACGGAGAATGGTCTGCATCTACAACTGCGACATTGACATTCTTCAAGTCAAAACTATATATTCGGGTGAGGACGAGTACTGCAAATATCGGGATGACAATCATCAGCGCAACAAGAAGTCTGTTACGGAGCAACTGCTTGAGTTCCTTCTCTACGATAGTTAAAATGCCGATAAGTGACCTCTTCATTTGCCAATCCTTTTCAGTTTAAATTGACACGCAAAGCCAAACACCAAGGTGGATATTGACATAAACAGCACATCCTTAACGATATAAATGGCATCCACACCCTGAATCAGCAACTTTCTCAACGCGTCCACATACCAGCGTACATAGATAAAACCGCTGATTTTATGTCCCCACTCGGGCAGGTTATCGACCGGAACAAACACCCCGCCGAAATAGATAACCGGCATAATGATGCCACTCCAGCAAATGGCAAAGACATTCACCTGACTGGATGTAATCAGGGCAATATACATCCCGAGGCACATGGTAGTGAAAATATATAGGGCCGTAACAAGGAATATGGCGAAAAATGAGCCTCTGACGGGTATTCCTGTAATCAAAACGCCCACAACCAGCGTAATACAACCGACCAATAGCCCGATGGCAGAGTACGGAATCGACTTGCCAAAATAAAAAGCATTGATGCTTGTGGGAGACAGGGTGACTGAATCAATCGTTCCGAACTGCTTTTCCCGCACCAGCGAAGCTGAATTCAAAACCAGCACTACAAGCAAGATTACAAAAGCAATAATGCCGGGCTGGAAAGAATAAGTACTGAGCAGTCTCGGATTGTACAACATCCTGCATGAAATCAAGTTCTCAGGTTGCTCTGACAACTCGGAATCAATAATAGCCCTGATGTATATGCTTGCCGCACTGCCCATCGTGCAGTTGGAGGCATCAATGACTATTTGTACTGAATGAGAGCTTTCAAAATCCGGATCAAACACGATAGCGGCGTTGATCTTGTTGACACGCATCAATTTCTCCGCTTCATCAAGATTGCTGACATAACCCTTGAAGCGGAACACGGGATTGTTTTCAAACCTTGAAACAAGACTTCTGCTGACTTCGCTGTGATGAGGAGCCACTGCCACCATTTTGACCGTCCTCACGTCAGTAGACAATATCAGGCTCAGTGCCACAGAGAGCAAAACCGGCACAATGAGTACGATGAAAAGCGTGCCCTTGTCGCGGATAATATGCCGCCACTCCTTGTGAATTATGGTCAGTAAGGGTAATCTCATAGATCCGCTTGCGTAATAAGGTCAAACACGTCATCGAAATCAGGAGATACGCCGGCCCTGACAAGAGACCTGAGGTCTCCCATCGCCTTGATTGTGCCATCCACCATAATGCTCTGCCGGTCGCACCACAGCGCTTCCTCCATATTATGGGTGGTCACCAGAATGGTTGTGCCGCGCCCGGCCTCCGCCCGTATGATGTTCCATATCTGCTTCCTGGCCTCGACGTCAACGCCACTTGTAGGCTCATCAAGAAACAATATCTCTGGTTGGTGGAGAGCGGCCGCAGCAAAGCCGACACGCCTCTTCCAGCCCAGGGGGAGGCTTCCGAACATACGGTCTGCATAGTTTTCAAGACCAATCCTTACAAGGCAATCGTCTATCCGCTTGTCGGCATCTTTTCTCCTCATTCCATACATCCCGGCAATAAGTCTGAGATTCTCTCTGATGGTCAAATCTGTGGGAAGGCAGTCGCGCTGGCTCATATAGCCGATATGCTCCTTTATCTTCTCATAGTCCCTGTTCAGGTCAAGACCGGCAATCATTCCGGTACCTGATGTGGGTTTGGACAGTCCGCACAGCATCCTGATGGCTGTCGTCTTGCCCGCTCCGTTTGCTCCGAGAAAACCGAATATCTCGCCTTTCCGGACATTGAAACTGATGCCGTTCACTGCTGTGAAACTGCCGAAGCACTTGGTCAGACCGCTGACCTCTATCGCATTCTCGGCACCAAGCTGTTCGTTTGTATCGTCAATCGTCACCTCTTCCGGTGGAAGAATTTCTGACGGAATACCTAATTGCACTATCTTCCCTTCCTTTATCAAAGTGGCCCTGTCACACATCATTATCTCGTTTCTGTATGGAGATGAGATGATGATCGTTGTTCCGAAATCCTTGTTGAGAAGTTTAAGCACGTCTATAAGTTCCTTGCGCGACACGGCGTCGATACCGGTTGTCGGCTCGTCCAATATCAGTAATTTCGGCTTGTTGATGAGCGCGCAACAGAGCGCCAGTTTCTGCTTCATTCCACCGGAAAGATTACGCGCCAGACGGCCAGAAAACGGGGCGAGCTGGCGATAGATGGGTGCAATCATCCCATCATCCTTATCAAACGGAAGACCGAACAAATTGGTATGGAAACTGATATTTTCCTCTACAGAGAGATCTGTGTACAAGGAAAATGTTGAAGGAACAAAACCGATAAGTTTACGGATTTCCTGCCTGTCCTTCACCAAATCAAAACCGAAAACGTTAACACTGCCGCTGTCCGGTTTCAAAAGCGTGCAAAGTATTCGTTCAAGAGTTGTCTTTCCAGCACCGTCGGCTCCGTAAATGCCGAAAATCTCTCCCTCCTTGATTTCAAGGGATACTCCGTCGAGAGCCTTCACCTTACCAAAGCTCTTGGATAAATCCTTTATACTGACGGAGCCGTTTCCCATTGTGGCGGTATTTATTTGAAATACACTTCTCCCGCTATTCCAGCTTTCAGGTAGCCGTCATTCTCAACTGTGATTTTCGCCTCATAGACGAGGTTGGAACGCTCACTGTCCGTGAGGATTGTCTTGGGAGTGAATTCGCTCTCATCTGATATCCAGACAATCGTCCCTTCATATTCGCGAGTGCTGTCCTTGCC